>DATBBK010000084.1:0-30495 GCA_036271035.1 Thermoanaerobaculia bacterium
CGAGGCCTCGTCCCTCGCCGGACACCTCGGCCTCGGCAAGCTGACCTTCCTCTACGACAACAACCACGTGACGCTCGACGGGCCGACCTCCTGGACGTTCACCGAGGACGTCCTCAAGCGCTACGAGGCGTACGGCTGGCAGGTGCTCCGCGTGGAGGACGGGAACACGGACCTCGACGCGATCGACGAGGCGATTCGGACCGCGATCGGCCAGGAGGAGAAGCCGACGTTCATCTCGGTGCGGACGACGATCGGCTACGGCTCGCCGCACAAGGCGGGCACGAACAAGGCGCACGGCAGTCCGCTGGGCCCCGACGAGGTCGCCGCGACGAAGAAGGCGCTCGGGTGGGACTGGACCGAGCCCTTCTACGAGCCGAAGGAGTCGCTGACCGAGTTCCGCAAGTCCGTCGAGAAGGGCATCCACTGGCAGGCGGACTGGGAGCGGCGCTTCGAGGCGTACGCCACCGAGTACCCGTCGGAGGCCGCGGAGTGGCGCATGGTGCGCGAGGGCCGGCTTCCGGACGGCTGGGACGAAAATCTGCCGCGCTGGAAGCCGGGAGAGTCGCTCGCGACGCGCGTCGCCTCCGGCAAGGCGATCAACGCGATCGCGCCGAAGCTCCCGTGGCTCCTCGGCGGCGACGCCGACCTGTCGGAGTCGACGAAGACGACGATCGAGGGCGGGGGAGACTTCGACGCGAAAACCGGCGAGGGCCGCAACGTCCACTACGGCGTGCGAGAGCACGCGATGGCCGGCATCGCGAACGGCTTCGCGTACCACGGCGGGGTGCGCCCGTTCGTCGCGACCTTCTTCTGCTTCTCGGACTACATGCGGCCGTCGGTCCGCCTGTCGGCGATCAACGAGCTGCCCGTCATCTACGTCTGGACGCACGACTCGATCGGCCTGGGCGAGGACGGCCCGACGCACCAGCCCGTCGAGCAGCTCGCCTCGCTGCGCGCGATGCCGCACATGATGGTGATCCGGCCGGGCGACGCGAACGAGACCTCGGAGGCGTGGCGCGCGGCGATCGAGCATCGGGGCCCGGTCGGCCTCGTTCTGTCGCGCCAGAATCTGCCCGTCCTCGAGCGAACGGGACAGAAGGGGGACGTGTCGCGCGGCGGCTACGTGCTCGCCGACGCGTCCGGCGGGAAGCCACGGATCATCCTCATGGCGACGGGCTCCGAGCTGCAGCTCGCCTTCGAGGGCCGCAAGCGCCTCGAGGCGGAAGGCATTCCCACGCGGGTCGTCTCGATGCCGTGCTGGGGGTTCTTCGACCAGCAGCCGCGCGAGTATCGCGAGTCGGTGCTGCCGCCGTCGGTCCGCGCGAGGCTCTCGATCGAGGCCGGCGTGACCCAGGGCTGGCACAGGTACGTCGGCGACGGCGGAGGCTCGATCGGCGTCGACCGCTTCGGCGCGTCCGCTCCCGGTGAAATCGTCATGCGCGAGTACGGCTTCACCGTCGACCACGTCGTGGAGTTCGCGCATGGACTGCTGCGAAAGGAAGGAAGCTCATGAACCCGAATCCGCTGAAGAGGCTGTCGAAGCTCGGCCAGAGCGTCTGGTACGACTTCATCCGCCGCGACCTCGTCGAGGGTGGAGGGCTCCAGCGGCTCATCGACGAGGACGCGCTGTCGGGCATGACCTCGAACCCGACGATCTTCCAGAAGGCGATCGCCGAGGGCGACCTCTACGACGACGACATCCGCAAGCACTCGGACGGCAAGTCCGCCGCCCAGGTGTTCGAGGCGCTCGCCGTCACCGACGTGCGGAGCGCCGCCGACGTCTTCCGCCCCGTCTACGAGGCGGCGAAGACGGAGGACGGCTTCGTGTCGATCGAGGTGGCCCCGGGCCTCGCGCGGGACACGCAGGGCACGATCGCCGAGGCGCGCCGTCTCTGGAAGGAGTGCGGCCGCGCGAACGTGATGGTCAAGATCCCGGGGACCGCCGAGGGCGTGCCGGCGATCCGCCAGTGCCTCTCCGAGGGGATCAACATCAACATCACGCTGCTCTTCTCCGTGCCGCGCTACCGTGAGGTCATGGACGCGTATCTCTCCGGGCTCGAGGACCGGCTCCGCGCAGGGCAGAGCCTCGACGGGATCCGCTCGGTCGCGAGCTTCTTCGTGTCGCGCGTGGACACGAACTGCGACAAGAAGATCGACGCCCTCGTGAAGGGCGGCAAGCCGCAGGCCGCGCAGTGGCGGAGCAAGCTCGGAGTCGCCAACGCGCGGATCGCCTACGAGGCGTTCGAGCAGGTCTTCGGCGCCGCGCGCTTCCGCGCGCTCCAGTCGAAGGGGGCGAAGCTGCAGAAGCCGCTCTGGGCGTCGACCTCGACCAAGGACCCCGCGCTGCCGGATCTCTACTACGTCGAGGCGCTCATCGCGAAGGACTCCGTGGACACGATCCCGCCGGAGACGTTCCAGGCGTACCGCGACCACGGCGACCCGAAGATCCGCATTCACGACGACCTGCCCGCGGCGCACGCGTGCTTCGAGGCGCTGGCCGGACTGGGCATCGACACGGCGCGCATCTCGACGGAGCTCGAGGACGAGGGGGTCAAGAAGTTCTCCGACTCCTACGACTCGCTGCTCAAGACCATCACGGAGAAGGAGAAGTCGATGAGGGTGGCCTGAGTTGGCCGCCCCCTCTCCGGTCGCGACGCCCTCGGCGGCGTCGCGCCGGACGGAGGCCGAGCTGCGGCCCCCGTGCACGCTCGTCATCTTCGGCGCCTCCGGCGACCTGACGCGGCGGCTCCTCGCCCCAGCGATCGCGCACCTGAACCGCGACGGCGCCATCTCGCCCGACTTCGCGATCATCGGGATCGGCCGCACCGAATACTCCGACGAGGACTTCCGCGCGCACCTCGAGGGAGGCGCGCGTGAGTTCACGCCGCCGACGCAGGGGCGGCCCGGCGAGATGCCCGGCGTGTGCCGCTACATCGCGGGTAACTTCTCCGACGCCGGCCTCTACACGCGGATCCTCGCGGCGCTCGACCAGTGCGAGTCGCAACGGGGCGGCCCGCGGAACCGAATCTTCTACTTCGCGACGCCTCCCGACGCGGACGAGACGATCGTGCGCCACGTCGGCGAATCGGGCCTCGCGCGCGTCGACGAGGGCTGGGTCCGCGCCGTCGTCGAGAAGCCATTCGGCCACGACCTGGCGTCGTGCCGCGAGCTCAACGCGACGATGCTGTCCGTGTTCAAGGAGAAGCAGATCTACCGGATCGATCACTACCTCGGGAAGGAGACGGTCCAGAACATCTTCGTGCTGCGCTTCGCGAACGGCATCTTCGAGCCGATGTGGAACCACCGCTACATCGACCACGTTCAGATCTCGGTCGCGGAGGCCGTCGGCGTCGGACACCGGGCGGGCTTCTACGAGTCGGCCGGGGTCGTCCGCGACATGTTCCAGAACCACCTCATGCAGCTGCTGACGCTGACCGCGATGGAGCCGCCGGCCGCGTACGAGGCGGACGCGATCCGCGCGGAGAAGGTCAAGGTCCTGCAGTCGATCCGCCCGTTTCCAGTGCAGGCGATCGACGACTGGGCCGTGCGCGGGCAGTACGGGTCCGGCGTCGTGGGCGGCAAGCGCGTGCCCGGTTATCGCGAGGAGCCGAACGTCGACTCGCACTCGAACACGCCGACGTACGCCGCGATCCGGTTTGCGATCGACAACTGGCGGTGGGCCGGCGTGCCGTTCTACCTCCGCTCCGGCAAGCGGCTCGAGAAGCGCGTGTCGGAGATCGCGATCGAGTTCACGGGCGTCCCGCACCGGTTCTTCTCGAAGGTCTCCGGCGAGCTCCTGCCGAACGTGCTGCGGCTGCACATCCAGCCGGACGAGGGCGTCTCCCTGAAGTTCAGCGTGAAGATCCCGGGCCCGACGCTTCAGATTCAGTCGGTGTACATGGACTTCCCGTACTCGAAGCTCGGCGCGCCGATCGCGGGCGGCTACGAGCGCCTGCTCCTCGACGTCACCCACGGCGACCAGACGCTCTTCATTCGCGGCGACGAGGCGGAGCACGCCTGGGAGGTGCTCATGCCGCTCCTGGATTACTGGGAGCGCGTGCCGACGGACGACTTCCCGAATTACGCGGCGGGCACTTGGGGGCCCGAATCGGCGGACAAGTTCCTCGAGCGCGACGGCCGGAGGTGGCGGACGCTCTGAGACATATTAGCCGCGGCTAATATGTCCGTCCGCTGCCTGCCCAAAAACGAAGGGCGCGGCCGGTCTCCCCGGCGGTGGATTCGGCTGTGCGCGAGACGGCCGCGAGGGGGAGCGCAAAGTCAAGTTATCGGGAACCCCTCGGAAGAGCGGTCGGAGGCGCGCTGAGGCCGGACGGCCCGTCTACGCTTCGGTCACCTCGCCGCCCTTCGACTTCGACTGCGCCACGATCTTGTCCTGCAGCGCGTGCGGCACCTCGGCGTAGTGGGAGAACTCGAGGTGGAACGAGCCGCGGCCCTGCGTGATCGACCGCAGCTGCGCGCCGTAGGTCAACAGCTCCGACATCGGCACCTGCGCCTTGATCACCGTGTCGTCGTCCGCGGCGTCCATGCCCTCGACCTTGCCGCGGCGGGACGAGAGATCGCCCATCAGATCGCCGACGTACTCGTTCGGCGCGGCGATCTCGACGTTCATGACCGGCTCGAGCAGCGTCGGCTTCGCCTGGGCCATCGCCTCCTTGTAGGCGAGCGCGCCGGCGAGCTTGAACGCGAGCTCGGAGCTGTCCACGTCGTGGTACTGGCCGTCGTAGAGGACGACGCGGAAGTCGACCATCGGGAAGCCAGCGAGGAAGCCCTTGCGGCGGACCTCCTGGATGCCCTTCTCGACGGCCGGGATGAAGTTGCGCGGGATCGCGCCGCCGTAGATGTCGTCGACGAACTCGAAGTCCTTGCCGCGGGGGAGCGGCTCGACGCGGATGCGGCAGTCGGCGAACTGGCCGTGGCCGCCCGTCTGCTTCTTGTGGCGGCCGTGCGCCTCGGCTTTGCGCGTGATCGTCTCGCGGTAGGGGACCTTGGGCGGGTGGAGGATGACCTCGACGCCGTAGCGCTTCTTCAGCCGCGCGACGGCGATCTCGACGTGGAGCTGCGAGGCGCCGGCGAGGTGGAACTCCTTCGTCTCATCGTCCCGTTGGAAGTTCAGCGACGGGTCCTCCTCGATGAGCTTGTGGAGCGCGGTCGAGATCTTGTCCTCGTCGCCCTTCGCCTTCGGCTCGATCGCGTACGCGATGGACGCCTCGGGCACGGCCAGCTTCGGCAGGACGACCGAGTTGTCCTTCGTCGTGAGCGTGTCGCCCGTCAGGGACTCCTTGAGCTTGGCGACCGCGACGATGTCGCCGGCCCGGGCCTCCGGGACGGTCACGTGCTCCTTGCCCTGCGGCAGGAACAGGCCGGAGAAGCGCTCCGCGACCTGCTTCGACGTGTTCCAGTACGTGCCGTCCGACTGGAAGTGGCCGGCGAAGACGCGGAGATAGGAGATGCGTCCCGCGAACGGATCCGACACCGTCTTGAAGACCTGCGCGACCGCGTGGTCCTTCTCGTTGCAGAAGACGACGATGGGCTTGCCGTCCTTGCCGACGCCCTCCACCTTGCGGCTCTCGGGCGAGGGGAGGAGCGCCACGCACGCGTCGAGGATTCGGAGGGTCCCGATGCCCGCGTTGGACGAGGCGCAGAACACGGGGAACACCTTCCGCTCGACGATCTCGCGCTTCAGCCCGGGCAGGATCTCCTGCGGGTCCAGCGTGCCCTGCGCGAAGAACTTCTCCATGAGGTCGTCCTCGCCCTCGGCGACCTGCTCGACGAGCTTCTCGTGCTCGGACTTGGCGCGGTCGGTGAGGTCGCCGGGGATCGGGCCGTCCGCCCGCTTACCCGCCTCGTGGTAGTGGGCCTCCATCCGGACGAGGTCGACCGTTCCCTTGAAGGACTTCTCCTCGCCGAAGGGGATCTGCAGGGCGACGACGCCGCGGCCGAACTTCTTCTGGAGTCCCTCGACGACGCGATCGAACGACGCGCGCTCGCGGTCCATCCGGTTGACGACGAACATGACCGGCCGGCCGAACTCCGCGGCGAACTTCCAGACGCGCTCGGTCTGGACCTCGACGCCGGAGACCGCGTCGAGCACGATGATGGCGGCGTCGGCGGTGTAGACCGCGGAGCGCGCCTCGGGCGCGAAGATGCCGTAGCCGGGGGCGTCCAGAAAGTTGATGCGCACGTCGCGGTGGACGGCGTGGGCGACGGAGAGGTTGATCGAGATCTTGCGGTCGATCTCCTCGGCGTCGAAGTCCGTCGGGCAGGTCCCGTCCTCGATCCGGCCGGCGCGCGGGATGACCCCGGCCGCGTGGAGGAGGGCCGCGACGAGGGTGGTCTTTCCGACGGTGTTGTGGCCGACGACGGCGACGTTGCGGAGCTCCGGTGCGGAGAGTGGTTTCATGGGCCGGGATTATATGAATCGGGCGCTCTCCAAAGCCCTGTCATCCCGAGGAGCGCAGCGACGAGGAGCCCTTTCGGGGCCGACGCCTCGAAAACATGCAACTCGGCGCTCAAAGGGGTCCCTCGCTCCGCTCGGGATGACACGTGAGGCCCGCACGCCTTCGTCAGCACGACCCATAGGAACACCGCCACGGCGACCACGACCACGCCCGCGAGCAACAGCATCGACTTCACGGCCCTGGGGCTGGACAGCCGGGAGTCGTCGTCCGGCGGGCGGGAGATCATCGACCGGGCCGCGGATGACCCGATAATCCCCCCAGCGTGACCGCCCTCTCCTGCCTCGCGATCGGGCTCGCCTTCGTGGTGGCGGTCGCCCTACTCGTGTTCGCCGGGCTCATGGTGGGATGGATCATTCCGTCGCTGATCGAGCGGGCGCGCCGGCAGCGAGACGCTCCTCCCCCGAATAACAGTTGAAGGACCCGTCCCGCAGGAATCCGACGAGTGTCACGTTCGAGTCGCGGGCCAGGTCGACGGCGAGCGACGACGGAGCGGAGACGGCGGCGATCACGGGAATGCGGGCGGCGACGGCCTTCTGGACGATCTCGAACGAGGCACGTCCCGAGACGAGCAGGATCGCGTCGACGAGAGGGAGGCGGCCCTCGCGGAAGAGGTGGCCGATCACCTTGTCGACGGCGTTGTGACGGCCGACGTCCTCCCGGGCGGCGAGCAGCTCGCCGTCCGCGCGGAACACCCCCGCCCCGTGCAGGCCGCCCGTCTCCGTGAAGGCGGACTGCGCCGCGCGGAGCGCGTCCGGGAGGCCCACGAGGACGGACGGCCGGACCTCCACGGCCGAGGCGACCGGCGGGAAGTCCGCATGCACGCTCTCGATCGAGCCCTTCCCGCAGAGCCCGCATGACGACGTCGTGACCAGTATCCGGCGCGCGCGTCCAAGCGCTCCCGCGGAGGCCGTGGCCCGCACGATGACGACGTTGCCCTCCTCCTCGGGAGAGCGCACCTCGCGGCAGTGCTCGAACCGGGCGATCTCCTCGGGTCTCGAGACGATTCCCTCGGCGAGCAGCCATCCGGCCGCCAGGTCGAAATCGTCGCCGGGCGTGCGCATCGTCACCGCCAGGGTCTCCCCGCCGACCCGGATCTCGAGCGGCTCCTCGACGGCGACGCTGTCGTCGCGGGCGACGGCTCCGCCGGCGCCGACCCGCAGGACCCGCGTCTTTCGGACCGAATCCGCGCGGCGGGCGGCGCTGCGTGAGGCTGGCATGGTCAGAGGATATGCCCGGCGGAGCCGCGTTCCTCACGCCGCGCGGATCGGGAACCGGAGCCGAGCTGCGGCAGCGTCGGCCCTCACAGCGCCGCGCGGTAACCTGCTAGAATTTCAACCGGTAACCCGAGGCGCCGCGCGGGGGGGAATCTGTGTCCCGCGGGGCCGAGTTCGGGCTGAAGGGACACGAACGCATCTATGTCGTCCGGTAAGGTGACGGCCGGGGCGCGCGTCGGCAAGCTCGGCCGTTACGAGGTCCTGAACGAGCTGGGCAAGGGTGCCATGGGCGTGGTTTACCTCGCCAAGGACCCTGTCATCGGCCGGCTCGTGGCCATCAAGACGATCAAGACGTCGCAGACCGGCGACGACGACTCGGAGTCCCGCGAGTTCCGGGAGCGGTTCGTCCGCGAGGCCCAGACCGCGGGCATCCTCTCCCACCCCAACATCGTCACGATCCACGACATCGGCGAGGACACCGAGAGCCGGGCGTCCTTCATCGCGATGGAGTACATCGAGGGGCGCAACCTCAAGTCGCTGCTCACCGACAAGAACAAGTTCTCGTGGGAGGAGATCGCGGACCTGATCGCGCAGATCGGCGAGGCGCTCGACTACGCGCACCGCAAGGGGATCATCCACCGCGACATCAAGCCGGCGAACATCATCCTGACCACCGACGGGAAGGTGAAGATCACCGACTTCGGGATCGCGAAGATCGCGTCCTCGAACCTGACGACGACGGGCCAGTTCCTCGGGACGCCGAACTACATGTCGCCCGAGCAGGTGTCCGGCGCGCCGGTCGACGGCCGCAGCGACATCTTCTCGCTCGGCGTCGTCCTCTACGAGCTGCTGACGAACCGCAAGCCGTTCCAGGGCGACAACCTGACGGCGATCTCGTACAAGATCGTCCACGAGGACTTCACGCCGCCGGCCGACCTGGCCGCCGAGGTGCCGCCCGAGTTCAATCCGATCGTGGCGCGCGCGATGGCGAAGGACCCGTGGAATCGGTACCAGCGCGGGAAGGACATGGCGCTCGCGCTGTATCAGCTCAAGGCGCACCTCGAGGAGCAGAAGGCGCTGCAGGACCTCGGCACCATGGTCTCCGCCGCGGAAAACCTGCCGACGCTGAAGCTCGCGAACCTGCAGGAACTCGCGGCTCAGGGCGCGCCCGGCGCGGCCGCTCGCGACACGGCCGCCGCGCCCACGGCGCCGGGCCTCGCGGCTCCGGCTCCGCCCGCGGCGCCACCACCGCCTCCTCCTCGCGCCGCGCCGGCATCCGCCGCGTTCGGCGACGCGTCCGCGTCGCGGGGCGGAGAGGCGACCATTCGCACCGAGACGCATGAAGACGGCGAGATGACGACCGCGGCGCCGGACCTGCAGGCCGCGATGGAGTCGTCGGCGAACCGGCCCCCGTTCGGCGAGGGCACCGCGCCGGGCGCGCTCGAGCCGCTGCCGCCGCTGCCGCCGCCTCCTGCATCCACGGCGGGCAAGCCGCAGGACTGGAAGAAGGTCGCCAGGGCCGAGGTGAACCCGAAGTGGTTCTGGATCGTATCCGCCGCCGCGCTCGGGATCCTGATCGCGATCGTCGGCATCTTCCTGATGCGTGCGAAGAGCGTCGCGACGCCGACCGTCGAACCGGACGCGGCGATGGAGCAGGACGTGCGCGAGCGGCGTCAGGCGCTCGACGAAGGCAAGAAGCTGTTCGCGGACGGCAAGTACGACGAGAGCCTCGCGAAGTTCCGGCAGGTCCTCTCGAAGAGCCCGAACAACCAGGAGGCGCGCCAGTACGCGCAGATGGCGGAGAACGCCGTCAAGACGAAGCAGGAAGAGGACGCGCGCAAGACGCAGGCCGCGCAGATGGTCGAGGCCGCGCGGACCGCGCTCAACGAGGGCCGCAACGACGAGGCGGTGGCGAAGGCGGGCGAGATCCTCGCCGTCGACGGCTCGAACGCCGACGCGATCGCGATCCGCGACGAGGCGAACAAGAAGATCGAGGAGGCGAAGGTCGCCGCCGAGGCCGCGAAGCGAAAGAACGCGAAGGCGAAGGAGGCGCAGGCCGCGAAGGCCAAGCCGACCGCGGCACCGCCGCCGAGCACGGCGGCCCACACCGCGCCCGCTCCGGCGCCCGCCGCCGGGGCCTCATCGTCCGCGAGCGTGTCGACCGCGACGCTGCGCCTCGTGTTCGACTCGCCCTTCCCGGAGGGCCACGTCATGATCGCGGTCAACGACCAGATCCTTCTGAGAAAGCCGTTCAGCTTCAAGAAGAACGAGAGCCGCAGCGTGACCGCGAACCTGACGATCGGGTCGGGCCAGGCCGTCATCAAGGCATGGCTCTCGGGACCCGACATGCCCTCGGCGTTCGCCCAGACCGACGCGAAGCTCTCCGGCGGCGACACGAAGACGCTCCGGCTCGAGTTCGGCGGCGGCAAGCTTTCGGCGCACATCCAGTAGCGCCGGCTCCGGGACGTACTCGCCGAGGCGAACGTGTCGCGGCTCCGGGCCCTCTGGCGACCGCGATGCGAGAGTCGGCTCGTGTACCCGCCTTTCCGGCGCGACGGCGGACCTCCGGTTCGTTCCGAACACGGCCGGAGACCCGGTTCGGCCGCCCGCGAAGCGAGCGCGCGCCGCAAAAGAAGCGGGCGGGCGCCGGAGCGCCCGCCCGTGAGAAGTCCGACAGACCGCGGCTAGAAGTTGTAGAGCGCCGACATGGCGAGCTGCTGGCCGGAGGTCCTGACCTCCAGCGCGCCCGTGTAGAGCTTGTCGTACAGGTATTCGAAGCCGAGCGCCAGCGGTCCCGACTTCCAGCGGAGCATGCCCGAGTACATGAGATTCTTCATGCGGCCGTTCGCGCCGACGGCCGCCAGGACGTCGCCGTTCTTGGGATCGTCGATGCCCCAGAACCCGAAGACGCTCCAGTTCTTGGTGATGTCGAAGCCCAGCTGCGCCCAGCCGCCCTGGCCCTGGATCCGGCCGAACTGCGTGATCATCCCGAAGTTCTGGCCGATGGAGTGGCCCGAGTAGCCGTTGCCCTGGATCATCACCGGACCGATGGTGAACTTCGCGCCGATCTCGACGGCCGATCCCGTCAGCTTGTCGTTGGGGGTGGAGGCGCCGGCGCCCGAGAGGTCCTTCTGGTCGTAGTGGCCGACGATGTAGCTGGTCCACGTCCCCATGCTGCCGAGCTTGCCGCCGAGGTTGAAGCGCACCTCGAACTGGGGCCAGGTCGCGTTGCCGGCGGTGAGGTCGTTGACGCAGTTGTTCGTGGTGCCGCAGTCCGGGCCGTTCCACGAGCCGGCCATCACGGCGGCCACGGCGTCGACGTGGACGACGTCGTCCTTCGCGTTGATGTCCTGGTACACGAAGATTCCGGGGAAGCGCCAGCCGATGTCGCCGGCCGACCCGTAGCCGAGCGGGAAGGCGATGTGCGAGAGCGAGACGGCGGTGTTGGCGAACAGCGGCGACCACATCTGACCCATCCGGATGGTCGTGCTGCCGTTGGTGAGATCGATGTAGCCGAGGCGCAGACGAGGGACGGGCTGCTGATCGATGAACGAGCTGTTCACCGAGCCGCCGAATCCTCCGAAGAAGTCCATCTCGATCGTGGCGCCGGCCTTCCAGTCGCCGAACAGTTTCGGACCGTCGAAGGTCAGCGTCATGCGCGTGTTTCGAACGTCGCCGCCGCCGAACCAGCAGTCGACCGCGCAGTTGGGGGCGACGGGATACTCGGCGTTCTGACCGTTTCCGAAGTTGAAGCTCTGATCCTGGGCAAACGCGGTGAAGCTCACGAAGCCCTTCAGCGTGAGTGTGCCGGCGGTGCCCAGATTGAACGTGGCCTGCGCCGACAACGTCGCCGCCGCGATCAGCAGGACGGCCGCGACGACCATGGAACGAACCGCGAACCTCATGGATTGCTCCTTTCTCCTGAGGGGGATGGGGTCGCGGTCGGTCGGGCCGCGCGACCACCGGACATCCGAGGCGCAGTCAGGGCGGTCGGCGGACCTGGAGCCGCCAGGAGGATTCCGAGGTGCCGCGCCTGGACGCGGCGATCGAGGGAGCTCTCGGTTGCGCTGGTCGCATCCCGCCTCCGACGTCTTCACGAAATACTAACTGCTATACGCCTCGGCGCCGACGTCATTTCACCGACCCAAAGGTGAAACCCGCGATGAACCGGTCCAGGAAGAGGTTGTAGACGGCGCCGATCGGAAGGCTCGCGATCAGGCATGCCGCCATCAGGGACCCCCAGTAGTAGACGTCGCCGCGGATCAGGTAGATCGGCACGCCGACGCCGACGGTCTGGTGGGCGGCCGAGGAGATGAACGTCAGCGCGTAGACGAACTCCTGGGTGACGAGGGTGAACGAGAAGATCACGACCGTCAGGATCCCGGAGAGCGACACGGGCACGATCAGCCTCCGGAACGTCTGAAACCGGGTCAGGCCGTCGACCAGGGCGGCATCCTCGAGCTCGCGGGGGATCGACTTGAAGAATCCCATCAGGAGCCAGGTCGAGAAGGGAATTGTGAAGCTGGGATAAACGACGACCACCGACCAGATCGTGTCCTGCAGGCCGAGGGCGGCGACGACGCGGGAGAGCGGAATGAACAGCAGCGTCGGCGGGACGAGGTAGGTCAGGAACATCGCGATACCGAGCCGGGCGCCCCAGCGGCCGGACAGCCGGGCCAGTGCGTAGGCGGCGGGAAGGGCGAGCAGGAGGGTGATCGCCACGACGCAGACGCCGGCCACGGCCGTGTTCCAGAGCCAGCGCGGGAAGAGCGTCTCCCGGAACAGGAGCCGGAGGTGCTCCAGCGTCGGCGGCTCGTGGAAGAGAAACGGGTTGTTCTTGAGGTTGTAGAGGTCGCTCGTCCGCTTGAAGGTCGTGATGAGCATCCAGTAGAACGGGAACGACAGGGCCGCCGAGAACGCCGCCAGGGTCCCCCAGCGCGCGGCGGTCGTCAGAGTCCGTCGGGTCCGTCGTCCCATCGCCATCAGCCGACCTCCGCACGGTGGGCCGTGCGCAGCATGCGCCATGCCACGAGGACGAGCAGCGGCAGCAGGAAGATCGAGATCGCCGCCCCCTCGGCGAGGTCGCTCCCGAGGATCCCCGTGAAGAAGGCGAGCGACGGCAGGACCTGGGTCGTATCGTAGGGGCCGCCGCGCGTGAGGATATAGATCACGGTCATGTCCGTGAAGGTGAAGACGATCCCGAACAGCAGCGCGACGTTGATGATCGGCCGCAGCATCGGGAGCGTGATCTGGAAGAGGGTGCGGAAGTAGCCTGCGCCGTCGACGGCGCAGGCCTCGGGGATGTCCTTCGGGATCGCCGTCCAGCCCGCGAGGAGAATCACGGTCGCGAAGGGCAGGACGTGCCAGGTGTGGACCAGGATCACCGAAATCATCGCCAGCGTCGGCTCGCCGAGCCACATCGGCGGCGAGAACTCGTTGGCGAGGTGGAGACGGACCAGCACCCAGTTGATGACACTGTAGAGCGAGTCGAGGATCCACTTCCACCCGATCGAGCCGATCGACACCGGCGCGACCCACGGCAACAGGATCAGGAAGCGCACCAGCCGGCGGCCCCGGAACGCGTCCTTGAGGACCAGCGCGAGGATGTTCCCGAAGACGAGCACGAGGAGCTGCGAGCAGACCGTGAACACGATCGAGTTGCGCAACGCGCGCTGAAACGCCGGACTCTTCAGCACCGACGCGAAGTTGGCGAGGCCCACGAAGTGGTAGTCCGTCGAGCCGACCTTCACGTCGCCGAGCGCGTAGACGAACGCGAGGAGGAACGGCACGCCGACGAGCGCGAGGACATAGAGGATGGCCGGAGCGAGCATCGCTGGGCCGAGCCACCGATCGCGCCGCCGGAGTCTCGAGGTCGAGGTCGCCGTCACGTCACTCGATCGCGACGGGTTCGCGGCGCGCGCCGGACTCCCGGTCGAAGAACTTCAGCTTGAGGCGCTCGACCTGGAAGGGCAGCAGGCCGCCGGAGGTCGTGTCGGGGTGGAAGGTCGAGGGCAGGCGCGACACGACCTTCGCGCCGCCGAAGCGGCCGCCCTCGATGCGGCCGTAGAGAATGCGCTCCGAACCGAGGTACTCCTCGTGGTCGAGCCGAAACGGCAGCGAGAGCGTCGACGGCGAGCCGGCCGCCTCCGACCCGGCGGGCAGAAAGTGCTCGGGGCGGAACCCGATCGTCACGCCGTCCGCCTGGACGAGGTTCATGGGGGGCGAGCCGAGGAATGTCGCCACGAACGTGTCGGCGGGGTCGTCGTAGACCTCGGCCGGCGTGCCGATCTGGCGGACCTTGCCGTGGTTCATGACGACGACCCGGTCGCCCATCGCCATCGCCTCGACCTGGTCGTGCGTGACGTAGATCATCGTCGTGGCGACGCGGCGCTGGAACTGCTCGAGCTCCTCGCGCGCCGAGGCGCGCAGCTTCGCGTCGAGGTTCGACAGCGGCTCGTCGAGGAGGAACACGCTCGGCTCCCGCACGATCGCCCGCGCGAGGGCGACCCTCTGGCGCTCGCCGCCCGAGAGCTCGCGCGGACGGCGGCCGAGCAGGTGCCCGATGCCGAGCAGGTCCGCGGCCCACTGCGCCTTCTTCTCTCGCGCCTCGCGCCGCATCTTGTGCGCCTTGAGCGGGAACACGATGTTGCCGAGCACCGTCAGGTGCGGGTAGAGCGCGTAGCTCTGGAACACCATCGCGATGCCGCGCTCCTTCGGCGTCATATCGTTCACGACCTCGCCGCCGATCAGGATCTCGCCCGAGGTCGGCTCCTCGAGTCCCGCGATCATGCGCAGGAGCGTGGTCTTCCCCGAGCCCGACGGGCCGAGGAGGACCAGGAACTCACCCTCGCGGCTCTCCAGGTCGACGCCCACGACGGCGCCGACCTGACCTTCGCGGAAGACCTTGGTCAGTCCGCGGGTCTGGACGATCGCCATCTACGCGGCTGCCGGACTCGGGATGCGGGCGCCGCGGTCGTCTTCGATCACTTCCACTTGTCGAAGATACGCTGGATCTCCTGCTCGGCCGCGCGCGCCGAATCCTCGGGGGAAAGCACGCCTTGCGCCGCCTTCGCGAACATCGTCGGGATCACGAAGGTGTTGAAGACCTCGTCGATCGCGGCGGTTGCGTAGCCGGGATAGCCGACGTTGGTCGCCCAGTCGAGAACACCGGCCAGGACCTTGTACTTGTCCGGCGGGGTCGCCTTCGGGTCGTTCGAGAGCTGCGCGGCGAGGTCCGGCACCGTCGACGGGAAGCATGGGAAGTTGTAGAACTCGCTCGCCTTGAACGCCGTCCCGAAGCTGTCCATGTAGTCGAGCAGGAACTGCTTGGCGCCCTCCTTGTTCTCGGCGAAGTCCCAGATCACGTAGCAGTCCATCACGTGCTCCGCCGCGATGCGGCGCACGGGACCCTTCAGGGCCGGCGTCAGCCAGATCTTCGCCGACATGTCCGGGTTGTCCTTCTCCGCCGAGCGCGTCACGGAGATCGCGTTGTCGACGAACGACAGCTTGCCGGCGAGGATCCCGCGGTTGTTGGACGACGGGTCCCACGTGAACACCTCGGGCGTCATGGTCTCCTTGAAGAGGTCCCGCATGTACTTGATCGCGTCGATCGTCTGCTTCGAGTTGATCGCGACCTTGCCGTCCTCGGTCTGCTCCGCGCCGCCGAAGGACCACAAGAGCGCCCGGACCGCCATGTTCGTGTCCAGCTCCTGCGAGAGGCCGACGCCGACCGGGTTGCCGAACTGATCCTTGATCTTCTTGCCGCCGGTGCGCAGGTCGTCCCAGCTGTCGGGCCCGTTGGGGAAGCCGACCTTCTCCCACAGGTCCTTGCGGTAGTTTCCGGGGTCGGGCACGTACGAATCCGTGAACGCGAAGTACTTCTTCGTCTTCGGATTCAGCGTCGAGCGCTCCGCGAGGGCGATCTTCTTGCCGTGCTTCTTCTCGACCGCCTCGTAGAGCTCACGGTGGTCGATGACCTGCTTCTCGTAGGCGGCGGGCGGCGAGAGAAACATGAACAGGTCGTGCCCCTTCTTCGCGGCGACCTCGGCGGCCGCCCGGGCGTTGACCTCGCCGATCGCGATGTGATCGACGATCACGTTGGTGTTGTTCTTCCCGCCCCACTCCTTCGTGAACGTCCCGTCGAACCACTTGTCGTAACCCGGGACGAAGTGGCTCCACTGGATGATCTTCAGGGTCTTCTGCTGCGCCGCGGCCCGCGCGGGAAACAGGAAATTGGCGCCCAGCCCCGCCGCCGCGGCTCCGGCACCAGTCAGCTTGGCGAAGCGGCGGCGGGTGATTCCGGACTTCCGATTCTTGCTCATGACTCCTCCCTCCAGGCGCTTGCGCGAAACCGTGCGGCCGATCGCATCGTCGCGTCGGTCAGAATTGGCGAATGTCCACGTCCTTGGTCTCTCGGAGAAACAGGGCGCCGATCACGAAGCTCATAAGGGCCACGATGATCGGGTACCAGAGGCCCGCGTAGATGTTGCCGCGGGAAGCGACGATCGCCGTGGCCAGCAGCGGCAGCATGCCCCCGAACCAGCCGTTGCCGATGTGGTACGGCAGTGACATCGACGTGTACCGGATCCGCGTCGGGAACATCTCGACGAGGAACGCGGCGATCGGCCCGTACACCATCGTCACGTAGATCACCAGAATGACGAGGATCAGGATCGTCATCGGCCAGTTGATCGCCGATTTGTCGATCTTGTCCGGATAGCCCGTCGTCTTCAGAGCGGCCTTGTACGCGTCCTCCTTGTACCCCTTCAGCTCGACGGGTCCGATCTTCGTCACGACCGTCTCGCCGGCGACTTCCGGCAGGGCCTGGAAAGACAGTCCGCTCTTCGTCAGGAAGTCCTTCGCCTTGTCGCAGTCGGAGAAGACCGTCTTCGGGGTCGGAAAGATGTGCATTCTGCAGTCGCTGGCCGCCACGGTGATCGGCGTGCTCGCGGCATATTTCTCCAGGGCCGGATTGACGTTGTGCGTCATGGCCTTGAAGAGGGGGATGTAGGTGAGCGCCGCGATCAGACAGCCCGCCATGATGATCCACTTGCGCCCGATCCGGTCGGAGAGCGATCCGAAGACGACGAAGAAGGGAGTTCCGATGATCAGGGAGATGCCGATCAGGATATACGCGGTGAGGTAGTCGACCTTGAGGTAGAGGGTCAGGAAGAACAGGGCGTAGAACTGGCCCGCGTACCAGACGACCCCCTGGCCGGCCGTCGCGCCGAAGAGCGCCAGCAGCACGATCTTCGCGTTGGGCCAGTTTGCGAAGCTGTCCGTCAACGGCGCCTTGGAGCCCTTCCCCTGCGCCTTCATGGCTCGGAAGACGGGCGACTCCTGCAGCTTGAGTCGGATGTAGACCGAGAAGGCCAGCAGGATGATCGAGACGAGGAACGGAATCCGCCAGCCCCAGGACTTGAAGGTGTCCGGGTCCATCTTCCCGCGACAGACGCCGATGACGATGAGCGCGAGAAGGAGACCGAGGGTCGCGGTCGTCTGAATCCAGCTCGTGTCGTAGCCGCGCTTGTCGTGCGGAGCGTGCTCCGCGACGTAGGTCGCCGCGCCGCCGTACTCGCCGCCGAGCGCGAGGCCCTGGAGCAGCCGGAGGAGAACGAGGAGGATCGGAGCGGCGAAACCGATCTTGGCGTAGGTGGGGAGCAGGCCGACCGCCGCGGTCGAGGCGCCCATCACCACGATCGTCACGAGGAAGGTGTACTTCCGGCCGACGAGATCGCCGATCCTTCCGAACACGAGCGCGCCGAACGGCCGTACGAGGAAGCCCGCCGCGTAGGCGACGAACGAGGAGAGCAGCGCCGCCGTCGCGTTGCCCGGAGGGAAGAAGAGCGCCGCGAAGAACGGCGCGAGCGTCGCGTAGAGGTAGAAGTCGTACCACTCGAAGACGGTGCCCAGGGACGAGGCGAAGATGACGCGCTTCTCGGCTCCCGTGATCGTTGGTTCCGGTGGCTCGGTGGTTTCCGCGACAGCCCTCGACATGGTTCTCCCTCCTTGCCTATCGAAGCGTGGAATCGGACGGGGAATCGAACGAGATAGCAGGCGTCTCGCTGGGATCGCGGCCGCGCCGCGATCCCGAGGCTCCGGACTTGGGGCCTGGAGCGTCGGTCAGATCGTGCCTCCTCGGTCAGAACCCGGCAGGCATCGTGTTGAATCGAACCCTCGAAGCGCTTGCAGTTTTTTGCGAGGGGCGCGGGATGTCAAGGACATTCGGGGCGCCGGGCCAGGACGACCCCTCCGGGGCGGCCCGCCGTGGCGTCCCGCCGGCCGGACGCGATACCCCGGGACCCGGGCGGAGGACTAAGATTCCGTCTCGCCGCTGCGCGAAAGGAATCCGCCATGGCCGATGCGAAACGCCCCAGCCGTGTCGTCGAGACCACCGAGGCTCAGATCGCCGTCCACTGGAAGGAGGAGGAGTACTACGACCCTCCCGCCTCCTTCGTCGCCCAGGCCAACCTGAACGACCCCGCGGTCAACGAGCGCTTCGCCGAGCAGAACTTTCCGAAGTGCTTCGAGGAGTACGCGGACATGCTGAGCTGGTTCCAGCGGTGGGACACCGTGCTCGACACGAGCGACCCGCCGTTCTGGAAGTGGTTCGTCGGCGGAAAGCTCAACGCCTCGTTCAACTGCGTGGACCGGCACCTCGACAAGCACAGGAACAAGGCGGCGCTCATCGCGGTCCCCGAGCTCGAGAGCGAGGACCCGGTCACGATCACGTACCAGGAGCTGTACGTGCGGGTCAACGAGCTCGCCGCGATGCTCCGCGACTTCGTCGGTCTGAAGGCCGGCGACCGCGTCACGATCCACATGCCGATGGTCGCGGAGCTGCCCATCACGATGCTCGCGTGCGCGCGCCTCGGCGTCGTCCACTCGGTTGTGTTCGGCGGGTTCTCCGGCGAGGCGTGCGGGCTGCGGGCGGCCGACTCCGGCAGCCGGGTCCTGATCTACATGGACGGCTACTACCGCAGCGGCAAGGTCATCGACCACAAGGCCGCGGCGGAGCTCGCGGTCGCGACGGCGGCGAAGGAAGGCCAGCCGATCGACAAGGTCCTCGTCTGGCGCCGGTATCCCGGCAAGTACGTTTCCGCGGCGCCGATGGCGAAGGGACGCGACTTCTTCGTCGACGACCTCCTGGCGAGCTACCGCGGCAAGCGCATCGACCCGGTGCCGATGGACGCCGAGGCGCCGCTCTTCCTCATGTACACGAGCGGGACCACGGGGAAGCCCAAGGGCTGCCAGCACCGGACCGGCGGATATCTCGCGTACGTCACCGCCACGTCGAAGTGGATCCAGGACATCCATCCCGAGGACGTGTACTGGTGCATGGCCGACATCGGCTGGATCACGGGCCACTCGTACATCGTCTACGGCCCGCTCTCGCTCGCCGCGACCTCCGTGATGTACGAGGGAGTGCCGACGTACCCCGATGCCGGACGGCCGTGGCGAATCGCGCAGCGCCTCGACGTCAACATCTTCCACACGTCGCCAACCGCGATCCGGATGCTCCGCAAGACCGGGCCCGAGGAGCCGAAGAAGTACGACTACCGGTTCAAGCACATGACGTCCGTCGGCGAGCCGATCGAGCCGGACGTCTGGCGCTGGTACTACGACGTGGTCGGCAAGAGAAAGGCCGTCATCGTCGACACGTGGTGGCAGACGGAGAACGGGGGCTTCCTCTGCAGCACGAAGCCGGCGCTCGACCGGATGAAGCCCGGAAGCGCCGGGCCCGGCCTGCCCGGCATCTACCCGATCATCAAGGACGAGCAGGGGCAGGACGTCCCGGCGGGCTCCGGCAAGGCCGGCAACATCTGCATCCGCAATCCGTGGCCGGGAATCTTCCAGACGATCTGGGGCGATCGCGACCGCTTCGTCCGGCAGTACTACTCCAAGTACTGCAGGAATCCGCAGAGCAAGGACTGGCGCGACTGGCCGTACTTCGCGGCGGACGGCGCGGTCCTCGCGGCGGACGGCTACTTCCGGATCCTCGGGCGCGTGGACGACGTCATCAACGTCGCGGGCCATCGGCTCGGCACCAAGGAGCTCGAGTCGGCGTGCCTGGCAGTAGAGGAGGTCGCCGAGGCCGCCGTTGTGCCGGTCGTGGACGAAGTGAAGGGCCGCGTCCCGGAGGTCTACATCGCGCTCAAGCCGGCCTACGCGCCGTCGAAGGAGATCACCGACAAGGTCGTCGCGACGATCGAGACGATGATCGGGAAGATCGCGCGGCCCCGCAAGGTCCACGTCGTGCCCGACATGCCGAAGACGCGGTCGGGCAAGATCATGCGTCGTGTCCTCGCCGCGATCTCGAACACCCTCGACACCGGCGACATCACGACGCTCGCAAACCCCGACATCGTCGAGCAGATCCGCGTCGCCGTGCAGGGCAAGGAGAGGGTCGCGACGAAGGAGGGGCCGGAGGACCTCAAGCAGTTCGGCAAGGAGGAGTAGCGCGGGAGTCCGCCGAGCAGCCATGGCGTCGGTGATCTACCATCCGGCGTACCGGAACTACAGCTTCGGAGGCCGCCACCCGTTCAGCCCGCTCCGCGTCGACATGACGCTCGATCTGTTGCGCGAGCTGGGTCACGAGGTACGACCGGAGGCGCCCGAGCCGGCCACGCGCGAGCAGATCCTCGACGTTCACGCGGACTATTACGTCCGCCGCGTCGAGGCGCTCTCGGCGGGAGAGGACGTCCCCGACCGCCGCAGCTACGGTCTCGATACTCCGGACACGCCGGCGTTTCGAGGCATGGACGAGGCGGCGCGGTGGCACGTCGGAGGGACGCTCACCGCGGCGCGGCGGATCATCGAGGGAGACCGGTGTGTCCTCCAGCTCGGCGGCGGGTTTCACCACGCGCGCAGCAACTTCGCCTCGGGTTTCTGCGTGTACAACGATCTCGCGCTCGCGATCCGTGCGCTCGCCGGCCACGGTCTCTGGGTCGCGTATATCGACGTCGACGTGCACCACGGCGACGGCGTCCAGCAGATCCTCTACGACGACGGTAGGGTGATGACGATCAGCCTCCACGAGTCGGGAGAGCACCTCTTCCCGGGCAGCGGCGACGTGCGCGAGCTCGGCGCGGGAGTGGGGCGCGGTCTGAAGCTCAACGTGCCGCTCGAGCCGCTGACGGAGGGCGCGAGCTACCTGGAGATCCTCGACCACGTGGTCCCGAGCGCGCTATCGCACTTCCGCCCGGGCGTGCTCGTCGTGCAGGCGGGCGCCGACGCTCACTCCGACGATCAGCTCGGCGACCTCCTGCTGACGACCCGCGACTACGAGGCGATCTTCCGGCGCGTCCTCGGCTGGGCGGACGCCTTCACGTCCGGTCGAGTGCTCTTCACGCTGGGAGGCGGTTACTCCTTCCACGCGACGCCCCGAGTATGGGCGCTCCTGTACCTGCTCGTGAACGGTCTCCGCGTTCCGGAAGAGACGCCGGCCGCCTGGCGGCAACTCTGGCGGGATCCGGCGGGCGCGGCGCTGCCCGTGGCGTTCCATGATCCCGTCGCCTCCGACTCGGACGTCGCGAACCGGGACGAGATCGCGCGACGTAACCGCGACCGCGCGCGGCGGCTTCTCGAGGCCGCGGCGCCCCACTGGGCCTGAGCGACCTATAATCGGGGGAAGCCCACCATGTTCCGGATCATCGGGGAGCCGCGGGACTACAGCGAATACGTCCTGCTGCGCGACGGCGAGACGGTTCTTCTCCGCACGGCGAGCCGCGACGACGTCGCCGCCGTCGAGGCGCTGATGGGCTCCGTGTCACGGGAGGCGCTGCAGATGCGCTTCATGAGCGCCGTCACGCAGGTCGCTCGCAGCACGGTCGATTTCATGTGCGCCGCGGAGCCGCGCGACCGGCTCTCCCTGCTCGTGATCGTGGATCAGGGCGTCGGCGCGCGCGTCGTGGCAATCGGCACGTACTTCGCCGTCGGCGTCGGCGGACACGCCGAGGTCGCATTCCTGGTCCAGGACGCGTATCAGGGCCGCGGGATCAGCACGCTGATTCTCGAGCGCCTCGCCGGCATCGCCGCCGGCGCGGGCTTCACCGGCTTCGAAGCCGAGGTGCTGTACGAGAACACGGCGATGATCCGGGTCTTCCGCGACTCGGGCTTCGAGGTTCACCAGGCGGCGCAGGGCGGCAGCCTGCACGTCGAGTTCCCGGTGGGGGGCCTGGCCCAGGTGCGCGAGCGCACGGAGCTGCGGGACCGAATCGCCGCCGCGAACTCGCTGGCGCCTTTGCTTCGGCCGCGCACCGTGGCGGTCGTGGGCGCGTCGCGCGATCCGGCGGCGATCGGCACGCTGATCTTCCGCGCGATCGTGCGCGGCAACTTCGGCGGCACGGTGTACCCGGTCAACAACCAGGCCACCTCGGTCCATGGCGTGCGCGCCTGTTCCTCCGTGCACGACCTCCCGGAGCCGGCCGAGCTCGCCGTCCTCGCCGTTCCGGCCCGCAGCGTTCTCGCGGCCGCCGAGGAGGCGCTCCGCGCGGGAGCGCGGGGCCTTCTCGTCGTGGCGTCGGGCTTCGCCGAGTCGGGCCCGGAGGGCGAGGCGCTCCAGAGCGAGCTCGTGACCCTCGTCCGTTCGCACGGGGCGCGGCTCATCGGGCCGAACTGCCTCGGCCTGATGAACACCCACCCCGACGTGCGGCTCAACGCGAGCCTCGCGCCGGTGCTCGCCCCGCGCGGCCGGATCGGCTTCTACTCCCACTCGGCCGCTCTCGGGCTGGTGACGCTCGACTACGCGGCCGAGCGCGGGCTCGGCTTCTCGACGTTCGTCTCGGCCGGGAACCGCGCGGACGTGTCCGGCAACGATTTACTCCAGTACTGGGAGGAGGATCCCTCGACCGACATCGCGCTGCTCTACCTGGAGACGTTCGGCAATCCGCGGCGCTTCGCGCGCGTCGCGCGTCGCGTCTCCTACCGTAAGCCGGTGTTGTGCGTGAAGGGGGCCCGCAGCCGCGCCGGCGGCGCGGTCGCGCGGGCGCACGTCGGGACGGCAGCGCCGAGCGACGCCAACGTCGAGACGCTGTTTCTGCAGGCCGGCGTCATCCGTGCCGACACGCTCGAGGAGATGTTCGACGTCGCGGTCCTGCTCGCGAGCCAGCCCTTGCCGCGGGGAAACCGGGTCGGCATCACGAGCAACTCGGGCGGCGTGCTGACGATCTGCGCCGACGCGTGCGACTCGCATGGGCTCGCCGTTCCGCAGGGGGCCGCCGTGGAGCTCGGGCCCCTCGTGCCCGCGGAGGCGTACGAGCACGCGGTCGAGGAGACGGTGGCGCGCGACGACGTCGACGCGCTGATCGCGATCCACGCCTGCATCGGCGACTGCGACCCGGAGGTCGTGGGCCGTGCCATCCGGCGCGGCATCCGCCGGGCGGAGCGGGAGTCCGGCGTGGTGAAGCCGGCGCTGCTGTGCCTGATCGGCGGCGCCGCCGCGGTTCAAGCGCACAGGGGAGACATCCGACCGAGTACCGACGGGGACGCGGCCGGTCCGCCCGGGCGTCGGACGTTTCCGTCGTATCGCTTCCCCGAGTCGGCGGCGCTCGCGCTCTCCCGCGCCGTGCAATACGCGGCGTTCCGGAGCCGCCCGGCGGGACGGCTGAAGTGGTTCGAGGACGTCGACGCCTCCGCCGCGCGGAAGGAGGTGGCGGTCCGCCTCGCAGAGGCCGCGGGCGGCGCACTGGTTCTCGAGGGAGATCCGGCGCGGCGGCTCCTCGAGACCTTCCGCATTCCGACGCGGGCCGCGGCCGCGGGCGGGTCGCGATTCCGCGTCGAGGTGCGGCCCGATCCCAGCTTCGGACCGCTCTTGCGCGTCGAGGCTCCGGCGCGGCCCCCAGTCGTTCGGATCACGCCTCTCACGGACAACGAGGTCCGGCAGGTGGTCGAGACCGCGGGGCTCCCCGCGCTTCCGGCCGTCGAGGAGCTCCTCGCCCGCGTGTCGCAGATGATCGAGGAGCTGCCGTGGCTGGCGGCGATGGACGCCGAGTTCGCGGCCTCGGAGGACGGCGCGAGCGCGGTTGCGGTGCGGCTCACGTTTCACGCGCCCGCCGCCGCGCTGCCGCGGATGACGTCCGACTCGGTGGAGATCAGGCGTTGAACGGCGCGGGCGAGCCGGCGAGTCCCGAGCCCGGCGCGAACGCGTCGGCCGAGATCGTCGTCTCGGCCGCCGATCTCGCGAGCGCGTTCGCGCCCGGTCCGCGGGACAGCTTCCCTCCGGTGTTCGCCACCGCGCGGATGGTGGCGCTGATGGAGATCGCCGCCGCCCGCGTGCTCGAGCCGTTTCTGCCGCCGGGCGCGCACTCCGTCGGCGTCCGCGTCGACGTCGATCACACCGCGGCGACGCCCGAGGGCGCGACGGTGACGGCGACCGCACGCTACGTGGGACGCGAGGGCAAGCTGCACCTCTTCGAGGTCGCGGCCTTCGACCCTGGCGGCGAGATCGGGCGCGGCACGCACCGGCGCGCCGTGGTCTCCGGCGAGAGGCTCGTCGCCGGGGCGCAGAAGCGGGTCCGCTGATAGGCTTGCCGCAGTGCGTCCGCCGTCTCGCCGCAGACTTCCACGTTGGGCCGGCGCGGCCCTGGGCCTCGCGGGACTGATCCTCCCAGCCGCGTGCGCCGATTATCCGCGCGCCCACAACGCCACGATGACGATCTGGGACGTCCGCGTGACCAGCAATCCCGCCGACGTCGCGGCCTGCCGGCTGCTCGGCGGCGTGAACTCCCGGGACACGACGAAGGGCTGCGGATCCACGGTGCAGCCGTCGCCCGAGGAGTGCCTGAGATACCAGGTCCGATACGCCGGCGGCGACACGCTGCTGATCGACGGACCGATGGGCAAGGCGTACGACTGCTCGGGTGGCGCCGCGTCCGCCTCGCCGGAGACATCGGCAGGGATTCCCGCACCCGCGGCGGCCGCGCTCCCGCCGCCGACCCGGCCTCCGACGCCCGCACCGGTCCCCGCCACGCCCGGCCCGCCCGTCTCTTCGCCTCCGGCGCCGCCGGCGGTCCCGGCCGCGCCGGCCGTCCGGTTCTCGCGAGCGCGCGACGCGGCGAAGGGCTGCGTCTACCTCGGCGACATTTCCGCCGGCGTCGACTGCTCCGGCTCGCCGTCGTCCGCGGCGTGCGCCGCCCGCGCGAGCGAGGCCGGCGGCAACCTCGTCGTCACCGGGGACTCCGGCTCGCAGATCTTCGCGTGCCCGACGAAACCGTGAGCGCCGCGACGGAGAAGCCGGCGTCCGGGCCGCTGGTCCCCGGGCTCACGGATCCTCGCCGCGTCGCGCTCGAGCGCCACCCGATCCGCACTCGCGAGGGCCGCTCGACTCTCTCCGGCTGGCGCATGGCGATCGCCTCCACGGAGGGCGAGGGCACGATCACGCGCGTGGACCTTCCGTCGGTGGACGGCGCGCTGCATCGCGGCGAGGGGCTGTTCCTCGGGTGGCCGGAGGAGCGCCTCGCGGCGGCGTACGCGGCGCTCCTGCCGATGGACGAGCCTCCGTCTCCGACGCTGCCTCAGCTTGGCTAGCGGCGAACCCGGGCGGGCGCTCAGAGGCCGGCGAGGCCCGGCTCGATGCGCGTGAAGCCGTTCTTCGCGGCCCAGAGATCCATCGAGAGGGTCACGAGATCGTCGACCTCGGGAATCGGCCGCGCGTCCTCGGAGAGGTCGATCGACTTGACGTACCGGCGGCAGGTCTCGCACGTCTCGATCCGGACGGCGGAATGGGTGTCCGCGCTGTAGGAGGGGAGCCGCGCCGGCGCGTCCTCGAAGCAGGCCGGACAGAGGACGCGCGGAAAGCCCCACTCGCCCCCGCAGAGCGCGCACACGAGGAAGCGACGCGCCCCCTCCATCTCGGCTCCGTCCCGGCGCAGCCCGATCCACGGCGAGCCGCCGCAGAAGGGACACCGGCCCTTCCGGTGCAGGCGATCGGGCGCCACGCCCCATCGCCGGAGCGTCTCGACGTACGGTCGCAGGACCGCGCGCGAGAGGTAGTCGCCGTCGTCCGACCTGTCCTCGGACCAGTAGAGACGCAGTCGCGTCCTCGCGGTCGCCGCCGGCTCGTCCCGGCGGAACGCCGCGGCCTCGGCGAGCGGCTCCGGCGCGGCCTCGGCCACGTATTGCAGGATCGCGCGGGCCCCGCCGTCGAGGCGCTCGCCGTCGTCGGCGAGCCGTCCCGAGAGCGGGCGGTTTCCGTGCGCCGAGTCGAGGGCGCCCGCCGCCGTCGCCTGGACGGCATAGAGACCCGCCGCGAAGAGCAGGGGCTCGCACGCCATCGGCGCCTCCCGGGCGAGCAGCCGCGCGCGTGCCGCGCGCCGCTCGAGCTCCATGGACGCCGGCGGGACGCTAGGTCTCGCGGGGCCGCTCACCGGGCAGCTTACCGCCGGCCCGCTCGCCGCTCAGCACCTCTCGCGAGCGCTCGCCGCTCAGCACCTCGCGGTACCAGCGTGGATGGTGCAGGCGCGCCCAGGCTTGCGTCACGGTCCCCCGGGACATCGAGACGAAGGTCCCGGGCTCAGCGGCGGTGCTCAGATAGATGTGGATCACGAGCGAGACCGCGAAGCAGATGAACGTGAAGTCGTGGATGAGAAACGACAGCTCGCGCACGATCGGCGGGAACCGGAGCGGGAACCACATCACGAGGCCCGTCAACAGGAGCCCGATGGCGCCGAGCGACACCGCCCAGAAGTAGAGCTTCTGGCCGCCGTTGTACTTGCCGACCCGCGAGTCGTCGACTCCGGCCCGGCCCTTCTTGGTCGCGCGTTGCCGGAACCAGTCCACGTCCGGATCCTTCATGTGCATGTCGGGGAGCCACTGGAAGAACCGCTCGATCGAGAAGAGGACGAACGCGAATCCCGCCCACGGGTGGACGAGGCGGCAGACGGTGAGTCCTCCGAACAGATTCGCCATCCAGCCGAACACCGGCGACCAGATCGGCATGCCGGTGAGCGCCGCGACGACGAACGAGACGGCGACGGCCCAGTGACTGAATCGGGAGAGGAGGCTGTGTCGCGCGATCTCGTGGCCGACGACGACGTCCTCGTAGCGGCGCGCGACGATGACGGCGGGATCGCCGGGAAGGTGCGGACCTGCGGTCGGTACGACGGTGCTCATGGCGTTGCGGACCTCATGCGAGCGGAAGGTTGCTGTCGTCCTGATCGGCGCCAAACGCGCTCTTGGGTCCGTGGCGCATGTAGTGCGCGACGACGCCGAATACGGCCCCGATGATCGCGATGCCGCCGAAGGGCCGGAGGAACTTCTTCCAGACCTTCACGAGGATCGGCACGTGCGGGTTCGCGGGCAGCCCGTACCACTCGGGGTGGTCGCCGTGCGCGAGGATCGTGACGACGCTCGTGCCGTTCACGCCGGCGGGGTCGTAGAGCGCCGCCTGCGCGAAGCCGTCCTTCTTCAGCTGGTCGACGCGGATGTGCGCCATCACCAGCATGTCCTCCTTGGTGCCGAAGTGCAGGCACCCGGTCGGACACGCCTTGACGCACGCGGGCTCGAGGCCGACGGAGACGCGGTCCACGCACAGCGTGCACTTGGCCATCTTGCCGGTCGTCCGCGAGAACCGCGGCACGTCGAACGGGCAGCCGGTCTCGCAGTACCTGCAGCCGATGCACTGGTCCGGGTTCACGTCGACGATGCCGTTCGAGTACTGAACGATCGCGCCGGGCGCCGGGCAGGCCGCGAGGCAGCCGGGCTCGTCGCAGTGCATGCACTGGTCCTTGCGCATGAGCCACGCGAGGCCGCCCTCGAAGTCGCGCTCGTTGAACCGGATCAGGTTCCAGTACTGGGCATCGAGCGTCGGCAGGGTCTGGTAGGTCCCGACCTGCTCCGTGGCCACCGGGCGGAGGTCGTTCCATTCCTGGCAGGCGACCTCGCACGCCTTGCAGCCGATGCACGTCGTCGTGTCGATGTACTTGGAGACCGTCGGCACGGTGCGCGCGCCGGAGAGACTGCCCCAGACCGAGGCGGAGGAGCGGCGGATCTCGAGCGACTGTACGGTCATGGCGTCAGGCCTTCTCGAGCTTGACGAGGAACGTCTTGTACTCCGGCGTCCACGTGTTCGCGTCCATCGCCGATGGCGTCAGGTGGTTCGCGAGCGGGCCCGTGTGCCCGGTCGCGCCCGCGGCGTAGCCCCAGTGCAGGGGGATGCCGACCTCCCAGACCTGCTTGTCGCCGACCTTGAACGGATGGAGCCGCTTCGTCACCATCGCCACGCCCTGCACCGAGCCGCGGGCGGACGTCACGCGCACCTGCGAGCCGTTCGCGATGCCCTTCTCCTTCGCGAGTCCCTCCGGGATCTCGACGAAGAAGCCGGGCTGGAGCTGGTTGAGCACCTGCGTGTGCTTGGTCCAGTAGTGGTAGTGCTCCGTGAGGCGGTACGTCGTCCCGATGATCGGGAACTCCTCGCGCTTGCCGTAGACGTCCTTGTCCGTGGAGAACCGTTTCGCGACGGGGTTCGTCGGGACCTTCGGATGGAGCAGGTTGTCGACGGGCGACTCGATCGCCTCGTAGTGCTCGGGAAACGGCCCGTCGGCGAGGGCCGGCGCGTACAGGCGCGCGACGCCCTCGGCGTTCATGATGAACGCGCCGAACTCCCCGGGCGGCGAGTCCGGTTTGATGTCGGGCACGTCGCCGACCCAGAGCTTGCCATTCCAGACGATGCCGGGGCGCGACGGATCCCACGCCTTCCCCTCGGCGTCCGCGGAGGCGCGGTTGTACATGATCCGGCGGTTCGCCGGCCACGCGAACCCCCACTGGGGGTACATGCCGAGGCCGGTCGGATCCGCGGTCGAGCGGCGCGCCGCGTTGTTGCCCGCGTCCGTGAACACGCCGATGTGCAGCCAGTTGCCGCACATCGTGGTGCCGTCGTCCTGCAGCTGGCCGAAGTTCTCGACCTGCTGGCCGGCGAGACGGATCGTCTTCGTCTTGTCCTTCGGGTCCGGGATGTCGGCGAGCGCCTTGCCGTTGATCTCCTTCAGGACCTCCGTCAGGTCGGGCTCCGCGGGATTCGTGTAGCTCCACGTGACGTTGAGGACCTGCTCCGGCAGCGCGCCGCCCTCCTTCTTGTAGAGGTCGCGGACCGCGAGGAAGATTCGCGCCATGATGGCCTGGTCGGTCTTCGCGTTGCCGGGCGGATCGATCGCCTTCCACTTCCACTGCATCCAGCGCGCGGAGTTGATGAAGGTGCCGTCCTTCTCGGCGAAGCCCGAGGCGGGCAGCTGGTAGACCTCGGTCTGGATCTTCGAGGCGTCGGCCGTGCCGTAGTCCCTGGGCGCCTTCCAGAACGTCGCCGTCTCGATCTCGTAGTTCTCGACCACGACGAGCCACTTCAGCTTCGACAGGGCGCCGATCATCTTGGGAACGTTCGGTCCGATCCCGACGGGATTCATCCCGAACGTGATCAGGCCCTCAGGACCGGGCTCCTTCCCGCCGGCGCGTGTCGAGGAGCCGCGATACATGTCGTCGAAGATGTACATCCACGAATGGTTGCCGTCGATCTTCGGCAGCCACGCGTATCCCCAGTCGTTCTCCTTCGTGGAGTTCGCGCCGTACTGGGCCTTCAGCAGCGAGACGATGAACTTCGGGTAGTTCGTCCAGTAGTTCATCGACGGCCACTGGGCGCCGTTCAGCGTCGTCGGAGTCGCGTCCTTCAGGTAGTCGGCGAGCGTCTGCAGCTGCGACGCCGGCGTCTTCAGATAGCCGGGCAGGATCTCGAACGTGCCCGCGATGTCCGTCGCGCCCTGGATGTTCGAGTGCCCGCGGAAGGCGTTGACGCCGCCGCCCGGCCGTCCGACGTTGCCGAGCATCAGCTGCAGCATCGCCGCGCAGCGGATCATCTGCACGCCCGTCGAGTGCTGCGTCCAGCCGAGGGCGTAGGTCACCGTGCCGCAGCGCTGCGCGTTGCCGGTCGAGGTGACGATCTCGGCGACCTTGAGGAACTTGTCCTTCGGCGAGCCGCAGATCTTCTCGACCATCTCGGGCGTGTAGCGGTCGACGTGCTTCTTCAGGAGCTGGAAGACGCAGCGCGGGTCCTGCAGAGTGTGATCGAGGGAGTAGCCGTGCGACTTCGCGTCCGCCTCGTAGGCCCACTCCTTCTTGTCGTAGGTGCCGGACGCCTCGTCGAAGCCCGTGAAGAGCCCGTCGTCGAATCCGAACTTCTCGCCGACGAGATAGGGCGCGTTCGTGTGGAGCTTGACGTAGTCCTCGTGGAAGCGGCCCGTCTCGATCGCGTACCGCATGATCCCGAGCAGGAAGACGACGTCCGTCCCCGGGCGGATCGGACAGTAGAAGTCCGCGACCGCGGCGGTGCGCGTGAAGCGAGGGTCGACGACCACGATCTTCGCGCCCCGCGTCTTCTTTGCCTCGATGAACCACTTGAACCCGCACGGATGGTTCTCGGCGGGATTGCCGCCCATGGCGAGGATGACGTCGGCGTTCTTGATGTCGACCCATCCGTTGGTCATCGCCCCGCGGCCGAAGGTGGCGGCCAAACTGGCCACCGTGGGGCCGTGTCAAAGCCGGGCCTGGCTGTCCCGGTACGGCACCCCCAGGGCCGTGATGACCTTCCACTGAAGGTAGTTGAACTCGTTCGTATCGGTGCAGCCGCCGATCATCGCGATCCCGGGAGTGCGGTTGACGACGTTCCCCTTCGCGTTCTTCGCGACGAAGGTCCGATCTCGCGTGTCCTTGATGTGGCGCGCGATCCCGGCGAACGCGTCATCCCAGGAGATGTCCTCCCAGTGATCCGAGCCGGGGCGCCGCACTTTCGGGGAGAGGAGCCGGTTGGGATTATTGAT
>DATBBK010000085.1:0-4334 GCA_036271035.1 Thermoanaerobaculia bacterium
CCATCCCCGCGCGCTCCGCCTGGGAGGCGTCGTGGACATCCGAGATCACCGGCAGGCCGGTCCGCTCGCGGACCTCCGCGAGGATCTCGAGGCCCCGGTCGAGGCCCGGACCGCGGAACGAGCCGCCGGACGAGCGGTTTGCCTTGTCGTACGACGACTTGTAGACGATCCGCGCTCCGGTCTCGTCGCGGATCGCGGCGATGCGGCGGCCCATCTCGAGCGCGTGTTCGCGCGATTCGATGACGCACGGCCCGGCGAAGAAGACGGGCGGCTCGCCGTCACCGGCGGCGATCCCCGCGGCGATCTCGACCCGTCGTACGGACGCTGCGTGGCCGCCCGTGTCGGCCGTCAGGCGCGCTCCACGGAGCGCTCGACGGGCGCCGCCTCGGCCTCGGCCGCGTCGCTGCGCGTCGCCGCGCGGTGCGCCCGGGCGGCCCGGATGAAGTCCTTGAACAGCGGGTGACACGCGAACGGCTTCGACTTCAGCTCGGGGTGGAACTGGCACCCGAGGAACCACGGGTGATCCTCATGGAGCTCGATGATCTCGACGAACTTCTTGTCGGGAGACATGCCCGTGAACGACATCCCCGCGTCCTTCAGGCGCGGCAGGAACTCCTGGTTGACCTCGTAGCGGTGACGGTGGCGCTCCCAGATGAGCGACTCGCCGTAGGCGCGGGCCGCGAACGACCCGGCGGAGAGCTCGCACGGATACTTGCCGAGGCGCATCGTGCCCCCCAGCGCCTCGACGCCGATCAGGTCGCGCAGCTTGTAAATGACCTTGTGCTTCGGGTCGTCCTCGAACTCGGTCGAGTTGGCGCTCTCGAGCCCGGCGACGTTGCGCGCGAACTCGATGACCGCCGTCTGCAAGCCGAGGCAGATCCCGAAGAACGGGACCTTCTTCTCGCGCGCGTAGCGGATCGCCCGCATCATCCCCTCGACGCCGCGGCGGCCGAAGCCGCCCGGGACGAGGATCGCGTCGGCGCGGAACAGCGTGTCGGGATACGACTCGCCCTCGAGCGTCTCGGCGTCGACGTAGTGCAGGCGAACCCGCACGTTGTTCGCGATGCCGCCGTGGTGGAGCGCCTCGTTGAGCGACTTGTAGGAGTCGCCGTAGTCCACGTACTTCCCGACGATCGCGACGTCGACCTCGCCCGCCGGGTTCTTGATCCGGTTGACGAGCGACTCCCACTTGGAGAGGTCGCGGTCGTAGTGGGGAAGCGAGAGCAGGTCGAGGATGATCTCGTCGAGACCCTCCGCCGCGAAGTGGAGCGGGACCTCGTAGATCGACGAGACGTCCTTCGCGTTGATGACGGCCTCGACGGGGACGTTGCAGAAGAGCGCGATCTTGCGCTTGACGTCCGTCGGGATCGGACGGTCCGTGCGGCACAGCAGGACGTCGGGCTGGATTCCGATCGAGAGCAGGTCCTTCACCGAGTGCTGGGTCGGCTTCGTCTTCAGCTCGTCGGACGCCTTGATGTACGGGACGAGCGTCAGGTGCACGTTGATCGCGTTGCCGCGGCCCGCCTCCTGCCGGAACTGGCGGATCGCCTCGAGAAACGGCAGGGACTCGATGTCGCCGACCGTGCCGCCGATCTCGACGAGCACGACGTCCGGGTCGGTGCCGACGCGCCGGATCGACTCCTTGATCTCGTCCGTGATGTGCGGGATGACCTGCACGGTCTTTCCGAGGTAGTCGCCGCGCCGCTCCCGCTCGATCACCGTCGCGTAGATGCGTCCCGCCGTCGTGTTGTTGAGCTTCGAGCCGGTCATCGAGGTGAAGCGTTCGTAGTGACCGAGGTCGAGGTCCGTCTCGGCGCCGTCGTCCGTGACGTACACCTCGCCGTGCTGAAACGGCGACATCGTGCCCGGGTCGACGTTGATGTACGGGTCGAACTTCGCGGTCGCGACCGAGTAGCCGCGCGCCTCGAGCAGCGCCCCGATCGAGGAGGCCGCGATTCCCTTGCCGAGCGACGAGACCACGCCGCCGGTGATGAAGACGTATTTGGTGCTCATGGAACGACCTCCTCCTTTTTCAGACGCCTCTCCGCCTCCGCCAAATCCGCCGGCGTGTCCACTCCGATCGAATCCGCCACTCCGTCGCCTGCCCAGATCGCATGTCCCGCCTCGAGCCAGCGCAGCTGCTCGAGGGACTCCGCCCGCTCCAGAGGGGAGGGCGGCAGGGCCGCGACCTCCTGCAGGGTGTCCGCGCGGAACGCGTAGATGCCGAGGTGCTTCCGGTACCCCGGCGCGCCTTGCCGGGGATACGGGATCGCGGACCGCGAAAAATACAGCGCCCGGCCGTCTTTGGCCACCGCGGCCTTCACCACGTTGGGGTCGCCCGCGTGCGCCGGCTCCAGGGGAACCGTCAGCGTCGCGATCGCCCGGTCCGGGCTCGCGAGGAGCGTCTCCACGGCGCGATCCACGTTCTCCGGCGCCATCAGCGGCTCGTCCCCCTGGATGTTGACCCACGCGTCGGCGCGCTTCGAGCGCGCGACCTCGGCGACGCGGTCGGTCCCGCTCGCCGCGGAGGGAGACGTCATCACCGCCTCGCCGCCGGCCGCGCGGACGCAGTCGGCGATGCGGGCGTCGTCCGTCGCCACGATCACCCCGGACAAACGCCGCGCCCTGCGGGCCGCGTCCAGCACGTGCAGGACCATGGGTCGGCCGGCGAGAGGAGCGAGGGGTTTTCCGGGGAATCTGACGGAGGCGTAACGCGCAGGGATTACGGCGATGACCGTCATGCAATCATCGAGCGGAATAGTATCCTCCGCCCCGGATTGCGTCAAGAAACGTCCGACGCGAGCGTCCTGGCGCGGCCCGCGCCCGCGGCTCTCTATGCGCTCGCGGTGCTCATCGCGGCGCTCGCCGCCCTCGTCTCGCTCGTGCGCGCCCACGGCGAGCGCCTCGCCTCACACACCGGGGCCGCGGAGTGGATCTGGTACACGAGCCGGCTCCCGGCGGCGAAGCCCCTGAGGTTCTACGCCACGCGCGAGATCGTGCTGAGGGAGCGCCCCGCGCGCGCCCTCGCGAAGCTCTTCGTGGACCGCGAGCACGTGCTGTGGATCAACGGCCGCCGCGCCGGCGCCGGTTCGCAGCGCCCGGGCGACCATCTCGCGGTCTATCGCGTCGAGGGGTTGCTCGAGCCCGGAAACAACCGCATCGCGGTCGAGGCGTCGCATCCGACGGGCGCCGGCGGGATCCTGTTCTCGCTCGACGTCGCGGGGTACGGGAGGGACGCGCTGGTCTCCAACGGCGAGTGGCGCGTCGATACGGATGCCTCGGCGATCGCGACCGGGGGACGGTACCGGCCGATGGTCTGGGGCCGGCCGCCGCAGTATCCGTGGGGCTATCCGCGGATGCCGAGGCCGAACGAGCTTCCGGAGGGTTGGGGACGCTGACCGGGAGGGCCCGGACGAAGTCGCGGCCGCGAAATAGCCGAGGGGAAACGCGGAAGCCAACTAAAGGGCCGCGACACAGTCGCGGCCGACTCCGCGCGAGAGCGCGCGACAAAGAGCAAAGAGGGGCGACGCCGGTCGCCCCTCTTTGCAAGTTCAGTCCTTCTGGACGAGCGCCTCTTTCTCGGTGAGCGCTTCCGTCTCGGCGAGCGTCTCCTGCGGGACGGCCGCGGGCGCCTCTCTCCGGATGAGCGCCTGCTTCTGGACGAGCGCGTCGAGCGCCTCTCGCGCGGCGGCGCAGTGCGGATCGGCGCCGTCGTAGCCGGCGAGGGCGATGACCTTCTTGTAGCCGGCGATCGCCGCCTCGACGTCGTGAAGGCCGCGGTCGTGGATCCGGGCGAGCAGCAGGCGTGAGGCGAGGTGGCGGGGCGCGACCTCGACCGCCTTCACGCAGAACACGAGGGCCACGTCGTAACGCTCCTCGGAGGCCGCCAGGCATGCCCGGCGGTAGTACAGATCGGCCTCGCCGGTCGGATCGGATTGATTGGGAAGGAGTTGGGACAGATTGCGGAGGGTCGAGGCCAGAACCGTCCAGCCGGTGCTGCGAGATGCCATCTGCGAGGAGTGTACGCCTGTCCAGGCGCCAGGCAATAAAAATTTAGCTGGATTGGACAAATCTCCTTACGTTGTATGGCGCAATCGCATGAAAACGGTGACCTTAATACATAAGGCGATTTGAATATTCTTCCGAATGAATTCTGGCGCCCCGAATCCCGCGACATATTAGCGACGGCTAATACATCGATCTCGCCGATGGCGAGCCGCGGAGAAATCGCGTCGAACGGCCGCCGAGAATTCCTTAGCGAATGCGATCGATGATCGATTCGGTCGCGAGCAGAAGCCCGTCCTTCGCCTCGGAGTCGGGCAGCGCGTTCAACG
>DATBBK010000086.1:0-2184 GCA_036271035.1 Thermoanaerobaculia bacterium
GATCCGCACCTGGTCGCGCGCCTCGACGATCTTCCCCGAGATGGTCGGGCACACGATCGCCGTCCACGACGGCCGCAAGCACGTGCCCGTCTTCATCTCCGAGCAGATGGTCGGACACAAGCTCGGCGAGTTCGCGCCGACACGGACCTTCCGCGGCCATGCCGGCGACCGCACGGCAAAGGTGAAGCGCTGATGGCAGTTGCCGAGCAGGAGCAGACGGTGCGCGCGCAGGCGCGCTGGGTGCACTCGAGCGCGCGGAAGGCGCGGCTCGTCACCGACCTCATCCGCGGCCGCTCGGTACCCGAGGCGCGGACGATCCTCGCGTTCTCGAGCCGCGCCGTTGCGAGGGACATCGACAAGGTGCTGCGCTCGGCCGTCGCCAACGCCGAGTCGCGCCCGGATCTCCACTGGCACGGCGACGAGCTCGTCATCACCGCCGCTTACGCCGACGAGGGCCCGACGCTGAAGCGCTGGCGCGCCCGCGCGCGCGGCCGGGTCGCACGCATCCGCAAGCGCACCTGTCACATCACGATCGAGCTCGCGCAGGGCACTCCGGACACCGCTCTGGCGTCCGTGCCCGCGATGGCGGCTCCGGAGCCGATCGAAGAGCCGGAAGTCGTCGAAGAGCCCGAGGCCGTCGAAGAGCCCGACGCGACCGACGAGGCAGTAGAGACGGTCGATGAGCCCGAGGCCGAGGCTACGGAAGAGCCCGTGGCCGAGGCGCCGGAGGCCGAGTCCGTAGAGCCCGAGGAAGAGCCCGAAGAAGACGCTGAGGCAGAGAGCGAGGAAGAGAACTAGTGGGCCAGAAAATTCATCCGGGCGGGCTCCGCGTGGGCGTCATCCACGACTGGAAGTCCAACTGGTACACCGGCAAGAAGGAGTTCGCGGACTACATCCTCGAGGACGTCCGCATCCGCGAGCACATCTACAACAAGCTCTCGCACGCGGGCCTGTCGGACATCCTGATCCGCAAGGACAAGCAGCGGATCACGGTCGACATCTACACCGCGCGGCCGGGCATCGTGATCGGCAAGTCCGGTGTCGAGGTCGACGCGCTGCGTCGCGACCTGCATGCGCTGACGCAGAAGAACGTCCACATCAACATCAACGAGATCAAGCGGCCGGAGCTCGATGCGAAGCTCGTCGCGCAGTCGATCGCCGAGCAACTCTCGAACCGCGTTGCCTTCCGGCGCGCGATGAAGCGCGCGTTGGCGTCGGCGATTCGTTCCGGAGCCGCCGGCGTGAAGATTCAGTGCTCGGGCCGCCTTGGCGGTGGCGAGATGAGCCGGCGCGAGATGTACAGCGAGGGACGCGTCCCGCTGCACACGATCCGCGCGGACATCGACTACGGCTTCGTCGAGGCTAAGACGGCGTCCGGCCGCATCGGCGTAAAGGTCTGGATCAACAAGGGCGAGATCATGCCGGAGGGCTTCGGCGACGCCGACACGCGGCTGGGCGACCAGGACACGCGGCGGCGGCGCGGCGGAGCGCTCGAGGGCCTCGGCGCCTCCCGCGAGAGCGGGCGCGGACGCGGGCCCGACCGCGAGGGCCTCGGCCCGGTGCGCCAGCGCCGGCGCGGCCAGGGCGGCGGCGGCGGCCAGGGCCGTCCCGGACAGCGGCGTGGCCCCGGCTCGGGTCGTCCTCGCCGCGACAGGCAGCCCGACCAGCCCCGCACCACGGAACCGCAGGCCGCGACGCCGCAGGTCGAGACGCCCGCTCCCGAGCAGGTCGTCGAGACGCCGCCGGTCGCCGAGACCCCGGCTCCCGAGGCGACGAAGCCGGCCGAGGCTGCGAAGCCGAAGCGCGCGCCGAAGCCGAAGGCCGAAGAGGCGAAGGCAGCGAAGCCGAAGGCCGACGAGCCGAAGGCAGCGGAGCCGAAGGCGGAGAAGCCGGAGGGTGACGCGTGATGTTGATGCCGAAGAAGACCAAGTACCGCAAGGTGCATCGCGGTCGCCGCGCCGGCTACTCGAGCGGCCAGACGGCCGTCCAGTTCGGCGACTACGGGCTCAAGGCGCTCGACGCAGGCTGGATCACGAACCGCCAGATCGAGGCCGCTCGTATCGCGATGACGCGCAAGATCAAGCGCGGCGGCAAAGTCTGGATCAACGTCTTCCCCGACAAGAGCTTCACGAAGAAGCCGGCCGAGACGCGCATGGGCTCCGGCAAGGGCTCGCCCGAGGGCTG
>DATBBK010000087.1:0-13413 GCA_036271035.1 Thermoanaerobaculia bacterium
CCCTGTCATCCCGAGGAGCGCAGCGACGAGGGATCCCTTTCGAAAGGGTGCGGGAACGAAGAAAGTGATCCCTCGCTTCGCTCGGGATGACAACCTGCTCACCCTCTCCCCCTCAGACGCTTCATCAGATCCGTTTTCGTCCCGAAATAGTCGTGCAGCTCGAGCCAGTCGTCATACAACGCATCGTAGGCCGCGGCGTTCGCATCGTTCGGCACTACGCGCCCCTCTTTCAACCGCGCCATCGCGCGCGCCGCCTCCGTGAACGACGCGTGCCCTCCCCGCTCCTTTCCCGCCGCGACCGCGCCGAGCATCGCCGCTCCGAGCGCCGATGCGTTCGGCGCCCCGGCGAGCGAGATGGGCCGCCGGGTCACGTCTGCGTAGATCTGCAGCAGCAGGGGACTCCGCTCCGCGAGTCCGCCCACTCCGATCAGCTCGTCGACCGGGATGCCGCGGCCGGTGAACGCCTCGAGGATTCGCCGGGTCGAGAACGCCGTCGCCTCGATGAGCGCGCGGTAGATCTCCGCCGCGGTCGTCGCGAGCGTCAACCCGACGATCGCGCCCGAGAGGTTCGCGTCGACGAGCACGGAGCGATTGCCGTTCCACCAGTCGAGGGCCAGCAGCCCGCGCGCGCCTGGAGGCGCCGCGGCCGCGTCGCGCTCGAGCGCCGCGAAGTCGCCGCCCGCCATCTTCGCGAACCACCCGAAGATGTCGCCGACGGCGGGCTGCCCCGCCTCGTAGCCGTAGAAGCCCTCGACGATGCCGTCCTTCACGACGCCGCCGATGCCCTGCACGTCCGCGCGCTTCTCGGCCAGCAGCATGTGGCACGTCGAGGTGCCGAGAACGAGCACCATGCGGCCGGGGCCGACCACCGTCGCCGCGGGCACCGCGCTGTGCGCGTCGATGATCGCGGACGCGACCGGCGTGCCGGCGCGGAGGCCCAGCCGGTGCGCCGCGTCCGCGGTGAGCCCGCCGACCGCGCGGCCCGGCGGCACGATGTCGCCCCCGAGCTTCTCCGGCATGTCGGCGAAGCGCGGGTCGAGCGCGCCGAAGAACTCGCGCGAGGGGAACCCGCGCTCCGCGCTCCAGAATCCCTTGTAGCCCGCGCCGCACGAGTTGCGCACGAGCGCGCCCGTCAGCGCCGAGACGAGCCAGTCGCCGGCCTCCACGAACCGCGCCGCGGCCGCGTAGACGTCGGGGTCCTCCTCGAGCGTCTGGAGCGCCTTGGCGACGAGCCACTCCGACGACGTCCTTCCGCCGTAATCGGCGAGGAACGCGTCGCCGCGCTGCGCGGCCAGCGCGTTGATGCGGTCCGCCTGCGGCTGCGACGAGTGGTGCTTCCAGAGCTTCACCCACGCGTTGGGCCTCGCCGCCCAGCGCGGGTCGAGGCAGAGCGGCCGGGCCGCGGCGTCGACGGGCAGGACCGTGGAGGAGGTGAAGTCGACGCCGATCCCGACGATCGCGTCCGCGTCCACGCCGGCGGCCTTCAGCGCCGCGGGGACGGCGCGCTCGATCCCGGCCAGGTAGTCCCCGGGATGCTGCAGCGCCCAGTCGTGCCCGAGCCGCACGCCCGTGCCCGGCAGCGCCGCGTCGATGACGCCGTGCGGGTACTCCGCGACGGCCGAGCCGCGCTCGCGGCCGGTCCGCGTCTCGACGACGAGCGCGCGCACGGACGCCGTGCCGAAGTCGAGGCCGAGGGCGCACGGCTCCGAGGGCGTCGTCACGCGAGGACGCTCACGCGCGGTACGACGCGGCCTGGTGCCGGTCCAGCGAGTCCTCGACGTCGCCGCAGACGTTGACCCGCATCCCGAGCGCGCGGGCCATCGACGCCTTGCGCACGAGCGCGCGCGTCGCGGTCGCGGCGTCTGGCGCGTACGCGACCTGGATGTGATTCGCCATGTGCTTCGCCATCATCTGATCGCGCGTGATGCCGTAGAGCACCGCGTGCATGATCGGCCACTGCGGCGTCGTCGCCTGCCAGCGCCGCTCGGTCTCCTCGTCGGAGAGCTTGACGACGCCGCCGCGCCCGACGTCCATGTGCAGCGCGTGGTCCTTGACGTAGATCCGCGAGAAGACGATCTCGCCCGGCCGCGACACGCCCTTCAGCGTCGAGCCGCCGCGCGGGAAGTACATCGGCGGCTGCCGCTCGCCGCGTGCTCCGCCGTAGCCGCCGATGAAATGCGACGCCGGCGCCGCGCCCGAGATCTCGAACACCCAGACGTACGCGTCGACTCCGCTCTCGGCGACCGGCGCGCCCCAGCGCACGTCGTGGAGCGTCGTGGACGGGTCGATCCCCATGTCGGTCCAGACGCGGTTCGTCAAGAGCGCGTCCACGCCGGCGCACTCGTCGACCTCGTTGAAGTGCGGCACCGCGAGCCCGTCGAAGAGCACGTCGCCCTGCGGGCGATCCGGGTCCCGCCCCACGGGCGGGCGATCGGGATTGTTGAGCAGGCCCTCCGCCAGGTCGGACGCGACGCAGACGTCCTTGAGCCCCTGCTGGTACTGGATGCCGACGGCCGCGCACCCGAAGTCGTGCGCCATGCGCACGGCGGCGTCGTACATCTTCAGTCCCTCGAGGACCTGGCCCTCCGTCAGCTCCGTCGCCTCGTCGCGGCCGAGCGAGAACTTCATGCCGCGCCTCGTCAGCCAGTCGTAGTGCGCGCGCGCGGCGGCGTCGGGGACCTCGCGCATCGCGGCGTAGAGCATCGACTGCGACAGGCGCTCCTTGAAGAGCCCCATCGCGTGCATGAGGTCATCGGGGATGATCGCGTTGTACATCCCCATGCAGCCCTCGTCGAAGACGCCGAGGATCGCCTGGTCGTTCCGGAGCTGCTCGCCGAGCGCGACGCCGCGGGCGCGGTCCGCGTCGTGCGTCGGACCGAACGTCCGATCGTCCACGGCGCGCGCGTGGCTCCTGTCGTGGTCGATCGTGCCGCTCTCGAGCCAGCGCCGCAGCGCGTTGCGCGCGAAGCCGTCCTCGAAATCTTCGCTCCAGATCGAGCTGTACGGGATCCCGGCCTTCGTCAGCGACGCGTTCACGTTGAGCATGCCGACGAGGCCCGGCCACTCGCCGCTCCAGTTCGCGAGCGTGAGGATCGGTCCCCTGTGCTTCGTGAGGCCGGCGAGGACGTGGCTCGTGTACTCCCATACGGCCTCGGCGACGACGAGCGGCGCGTGCGGGTCGATCTTGCGGAAGATCTGGATGCCGCGCGCCTGGCCGTCGATGAAGCCGTGCTTCTTCTCGGTGTCGTAGGGATGACCGCGGACGATCTTCGCGCCGAGCTCACCGAACGCCTTGTCGACGGCCCTCTCGAGGGTCTGCTGCGCGGGCCAGCAGCGCTGGTTCGCGGACAGGCGCGAGTCTCCGCTCGCGACGAGAACGACTTCCTTCGCTCCGGGGGCGGTGCTCATCGGTTCACTTCTCCTCGGACTGAAATACCGGCTTCTCCATGGGCTTGCCGCCGATGTAGCGCGCGAGCCACTGCTGGACCTCGTAGAACCAGTAGATCGAATTCTGCGGACTCAGGACCCAGTGGTTCTCGTTCGGAAAGACGACCAGGCGGGACGGCACACCCATCGCCTGGACCACGCCGTAGAGCGCGAGCGCGTTGCCGTACGGGACGCGGTAGTCCGACTCGCCCGCGCTGATCAGGATCGGCGTCTGGAAGCTCGACGCGTAGGAGATCGGGTCGTGCTTGCGGAACGCCTCGGCATCCTTCCACGGCGTGCCGCCGAAGAGCTCCTCCGCCCAGTCGTACGTCTCGTCGGCGCCGTACTCGGCGATCAGGCTGTTGACGCCGGAGTGGTCCACCAGGCAGCGGAACCGGTCCGTGTGGCCGAGGAGCCACGCGGCGAGATATCCGCCGTAGCTCGCACCCGCGGCGGCGACCCTCGTACCGTCGATGCCGGGTGTCTTCGCGAGGTCGTCGGTCGCCGCGAGGATGTCCGCGGTGGGCCAGTCGCCCCAGTGCAGGTTGATCGACTGCGCGAACTTCTCGCCGAAGCCCGTCGAGCCGTGTCGGTTCACGCGGGCGACGACGTATCCGGGCGAGGCGAAGACGTGCGGGTTCCAGCGGTAGAAGAAGTCGTCGCGCGCCATCGTGTGCGGTCCGCCGTGCAGGATGTGCACGAGCGGATACTTCTTCGACGGGTCGAACCCGGGCGGGTATGTCACCCACATCTGGATCCGGTCGCCGTTGGCGCCCGAGAGCTCGCGGGACTCGCTCCGGCCGAGATCGAGGCCCGCGAGGACGGCGTCGTTGAAGTGCGTCAACCGGCGCGGGGTCGGCGTGCCGGGATCCAGAGCGTAGACCTCGGCCGGATGCGTCGCGTCCTCGTGAATGAAGAGGGTCGCGCCGCCCCGCACCGAGACGCTGTGGTTGGTTCCCTCGCCGTACACCTTCGCGAGGCCCTTCCCGTCGACGCCGATGCGGAAGAGGGCGACCCGGCCACGGTCCTCCGCGACGAGCAGCAGGCTCTTCCCGTCGGGAGCGAACGCGAAGTCGCCGAAGGAGAGGTCGATGCCGTCCGTCAGCGACGTGTTCGCACCGGTCGCGAGGTCGTGGCGATACAGCCGGGTGAAGTCATAGGTGCTCCTGCGGTTGCGTCCGAAGACGATCGATCGCCCGTCCGGCGCGAAGCGCGGATGCGCGTCGTCGAACGGGTTGTCCGGCGTCAGGTTCTCCAGCTTGCCCAAGCCGTCGGTCGGAATCCGGTAGACGTCGAGGTTCCCCTGCTGGCGGTAGGGCGGCGGCGTGGAATTGATCGCCATCGCGATCGCCGAGCCGTCGGGTGAGACGTCGAATCCCGGATCCATGACGGTCGCGAACGGGCGGGTCCAGCCGGGCGTGAGGTCCGTCAGCGCGCCGGTTTCGCCGTCCACGGCGACGAGCTTGTCCGCGACGTCGTCCGGGAGGTTCTTGTCCCAGAAGCGGTACTGGCGGTACTCGGTGACCATCGCGGTCATCGGCGAGTCCTTCCGGCGCTTGATCTCCTTCTTCAGCGCCTCGAGGTCGCCCTTCTCGAGCTTGCCCGCGAGCGCCGGGATCACCTGTGTGAGCGCGGCGATGCGCGTGTTCGAGAGCCACTTCGGCGACTGGAATCCGTAGGGCACGCTCGCGACTCTCCGCGCCTCGCCGCCGTCGACCCCGATGACGTAGAGCTGACGGGCCTCGTCGTCCGCGCGCTTCGAGACGAACGCGATCCTCTTCCCGTCCGGGCTCCACGCCGGGGAGCCGTCGGTCCCTCCCTGGGTCAGGCGGCGCGACGATCCGGAGGCGACGTCGAGCAGCCACAGGGCCGACATCGGCTTGCTCTTCGCGACCGACCACTCGGTCACGCCGAAGACCGCGGTCCTGCCGTCGGGAGCGAGCGCCGGCCCGCCGACGCGCTGGATCCGCCAGAGGTCCTCGGCCGTGATCGGACGCCTCGCCTGCGCGGCGGTCGCCTGCGCGGCGGTCGGCGGCGCGGCGGTCGGCGGCGCGGGTGTCGCCTGCGCGAGGACCACGCCGGCGCACAAGAGAAGAGCGGCGGCCATCGAAACGATTCGCTTCACGCGTCCTCCTCGCTTCGTCAGGCCAGGTCGAAGTACATCTGGTACGGCACGCCGCCGCCGACCTCGTAGAACGGCACGAACGCGCCGCGGTCCGGGACGGGTCCGGTGAACTCGAGGCCACTCCCCCGCCGCGCGAGCCACGCGGACAGGTCGTTACCGGCGGGGCCGGGCAGCGGCGCGTCGGGCCGCACGAGGACGAGTGGTCCGTAGGTCACGGCGGCGCGCTTCGGATGCTGCGCGTCGACCGGCGCCAGCGCGAGCGACATGGGGAACGTCAGCGCGACGCGGTCGCCGTCCCTCCACGAGCGGCGCAGCACGGCCCAGCCGCCGGCGTCCCGTGTGAACGCGGCGGTCGCGCCGTTCACCGAGGCGGATGCGCCGCGGGACCAGGCGGGCACCCGAAAGCGCAGGTCGAACGTCCCCGGCCGCACGCCGCGGATCGTGAGCTCGGTCGTGTCGGTCCTCGGGAACGCCGTGCGCTGCTCGACCGCGACCTCGGCTCCGGCCTGGTTCCAGCGGACGCGCGACGGCACGTAGAGGTTCACGGCGAGCCCCGACGCGTCCTTGAAGTAGACGACGTCGTGGTAGTCGGACGTGACCTGCGGGTACGTGCCCGAGCAGCACGGCCACGTGCCGTCGAGGTGGTAGATCTTGCGGCCGCCGCCGATGCGGTAGTCCGAGTAGTAGAACGTCTCGCCCTTCGTGCCCATCGGCAGCGCGGCGAGGATGCCGTTGTAGAGGAGGCGCTCGATCCAGTCGCCGTAGCGCGCCTCGCCGGTGAACGCCATGAGGTACTTCGACAGCTTGAAGCCCGCCCAGCACCCGCACGGAGTCTCGAACGAGAACGCCGTCGCGTCGAGCCGGCGGCCGAGCTCGCCGTCTTCCGCGACGAGGTCCTCCTCGGGGCCGTAGCCGCCCGTCGCGTAGCACTGCGTCTTCTGCAGCCAGTCGTGCTCGTTGACGAGGGCGTCGAGGTACGGTTTCTCGCGCGTCGCGGCGTACGCCATCGCGCACGACGACATGGTGTTGACGTGGCTGTACGCGTGGTGGCCGTGGCGCTTCACGTCGGTCGGCGCGGCGCCGGAGAACGCGTTCCAGTAGTCGGCGAACCGCCAGAGCTCCGCGAAGCGGCGGTACTTCTCGTCGCCGGTCGTCTCGTACGCGCGGTAGAGGTTCTCCGAGAGCGTGTACCACTCCGTGTCGGAGTCGAGCTTGCGCGAGCGGTCGAGGTTCTCGATCGCCCAGTCCGTGATCCTCGAGAGGTGCGCCAGCGCGTCCCTGCGTCCCGCGTACCGCGCCATGTCGACGAGTCCGCCGACCGTCTTGTCGTAGATGTAGTGCGGCTGCCACGGCCGGCGCGAGTAGAAGAACCAGCCGTCGGGCTCGATCGTCGACGCCCACTCCGACATCAGGAAGACCGCCTTGTGGCGGACGGCCTCGTCGTCGGTCGCCTTCGAGAGGCGCGCGAGGCCGGAGAGCCACTGGCCGAACGTGTTGAACGTGTCGCCGTTGGACCACCAGGTGCGCCGCTTGGGATCGCCGCTGTACCAGCCGCCGAGGTCCTCGCCGCGGGCGCGCTGGCCGGCGCGCATGCGGAAGCCCCTCAGGATGTCGTCGTCGGGAATCGCCATGTAGTAGGCGCGCATCGCCGCGATCTGCGAGGCGAGCGGGCCGTCGAGCAGCGTGACGCCGTCGTAGTCGAAGGTGTCGAGACGGCGGAGGGACGCGGCTCCCGGACTGGAGGCGAGCCGCGCGAGAAGCGGGCGCGGCAAGGAAGCGGCGGCCGTCCCCAGAAGGGATTTCGTCACGAATTCCCGGCGGCTCGTCCCGTGCCCCATCGGCCTCCCGCGCTAAGAAGCGCCGAGAATTCTATGTCGTCCGCGGTTCGTCCCCTCGACGACCGCTCGGGACGCCGTCTCAGCGCGGCTTGTACTCCGTGATCCGGCCGAACTCGCGGAAGCCCAGGCGGCGGTAGACGCCGACGCCGTCCGGAGCCGCCTGGAGGACCGCGGCGTGGAGGCCGGCGGCGCGCGCCTCGTCCAGCGCCCGGCGCATCATCGCGCTCGCGAAGCCGCGGCGGCGGAAGCGCGCGACGGTCGCCACGTTGTAGATACCGCCCACGCCGCCGCCGATCGCGAGCTCGAGCGTCGCCACCGGCTCGCCTCCGACGCGGCCGACGAAACAGCGGAACGGCGACTCGCGCGAGAGCAGCACCGAAGCCGCCGCCGCGTAGAAGCGGAGCACGTTCGCGTCCGGCGGCGACCAGTTGGCCGCGTTGACCGCGGCGAAGTCCGAAAGCTGCGCCGGCGTCGCGACACGCTCGATCGCGAGCTCGCCGGGCACGGACGCGACATCGTCCGGCCGCGGCGCGTCGAGCTCCACCGACATCGCGAGCTCGCCCTCCGCCGCGGCCAGCCCGGCCGCAAGTAGCCGCATGCCGAGGTCGGCGGGACGGTCGGTCGGACCGACCCACCACGAGAAGGGGCGGCCGACGTCCCCGAAGTGCGCGAGCGCCGACGCGATCGCGGCGTCCGTCCCCGCCGTCTCGAGCCGCGCCGCGAGGATGCAGTTGAACGTGTCGCAAGCGAGACCCGAGTCGACGACCGTGACGCCGCGCGCGGACGAGGCGGTCATCCCCGGAACGCGGGACTGGACCCACGCCGCGTGGACGAGGAAGTTGGCGTCGGCGGCCTCCGCGATCAGGGACATGGAGCGAGCCGTCTGGACATATTAGCCGCAGCTAATATGTCGTGGACCTCACTTCCCCTCGATCTTCTCGATCGCGCGCTTCGCGGCCCACGACGGCGTGCGGTCGATCACGCCGCCGACGTGAGGCGTCGGATCGGCGGCGACCTCGCGCAGCGCGGGCAGCGCGTCCTTCGCGGCCGGGCCGATCGCGCCGAGCGCCTGCGCCGCCGCGCGCCTCACGTGCACGGACTGCCCCGGCGCGCGGCATGCTGCGATCAGCTCCGGCACGGCCGCCTTCGCGCCGGGCCCGACCGCCGCGAGCGCCTCCCCCGCCGCCATGCGCACGACGGGGTCCGGGTCCTTCAGCGCCGCCGCGAGGGCGGGCACCGCCGGCGCCGCCTTCGCGCCCATCGCCCGCAGCCCGCGCGCCGCGAGCCCGCGCACGACGGGATCCGGGTCCGAGAGCGCCTTCGTCAGCCCGGCGAGATCGGCCGGCACGGCCGGCGGCCGCACGGAGTTCGCCTTCGCCCAGCCGTCGCGCCCGACGCGCGCGAGCACGATGTTGTCCACGCCGAGCCAGTAGCCGGTCGAGGCCGCGTTCTTGCCGACGCAGACGTAGGTGAGCGTGTGGCGGCCCTTCGTCAGACGCGGCCAGCCGACGAGATAGTCCATGCCGACGTACGTCTCGTACGCGTACCCGTCGAACGAGAGCTGCGGGCGCACGTCCGCGCCCGGCTCGTGCTCCAGCACCGGCGCGACGGGAGGCTTGCCGTCGAGGAGCACGGTGTAGATGCCGTAGTTCGACGCCTGCGCGACCTGCGTGTAGAGCTCGTAGTCGCCCGCCTCGTCCGCGTCGAACGGGATCGTCAGGCGCGCGCCCTCGCCCTCCCCCTCGAACACGACGACGTCCTTCGACCAGAAGAGGTCCGGGAAGACGCTCGCCTTGCCCTTCTCCGCCTTGATCGCGTCGATCGCCTTCTCCACCTCGATCTGCTTCGCGTTGCCCTGCGGCAGGCGCGCGGAGCCGTAGGGCACCGGCGGCTGCCCGAGCGCGACGCCGTCCTGGTACCAGAACGAGACCGACGACATCAGGTCGTCGCGCTCGCCGTACGCGGACTTGAGCGAGCCGTCGTCGTTGAACGTCCAGCCGAGGTGCTCGATCTCGAACTCGAGCGACTTCGAGAACGGGATCGGATCCTTGATGTGCCAACGGTATCCGGTCATGCGCGAGCCGAGACCCGTGCCGTCCGCGACCGTGACGCCGGTGTACGGGCCGGTCATCACGTGCAGTCCCCACGCGTCGTTGAAGTAGTCCTCGGAGCCCGTGCCGACGATCGACGGCTCGGGATTGCCGTCGACGTAGAAGCGCTCGTCGCCCTCGCCGAACCAGCCCGCGGACGGCTGGATGACGGAGAGCACCGTCCCGGCGTAGAACCCGCGTCCCTTCACGTCGAGGAACGTGTAGCTGCGCTTCTCTGCCGGCGCGGGCAGCTCCTGCTTGTAGCGCGCGTGAAAGTAGAGCGTCCCCGGCGGCAGCGCCTTCTCCTTCTGCCAATCGACGTGGTAGTAGACGTGATCGACGCCGAGCCGCCCCTCGTTCGTGAGCGTGATGCGGCACGACTTCGCAAACGGCATCGGCCAGTAGCTGTTGCGCGCGCGCCCGTCCGAGCTCGCGCGGATCATCTCCGACTGAACGGTCCGCTCGAAGCCGTGGCCGACGGCGAAGAAGTCGCCGATCGGAGCGTCGACGGAGGCCTCGGCGTTCCCGTCGTAGTACGCGCGCAGCCGGAGCAGGCGCGGCCACGCGTACTCGTTGGCGGCGATCGTGATCCAGATGTGCGTGACGACGCCGGGGCCCTGGAGATCCGCGAGGACGATCTCCTCGCCGGGGATCGGGTGCTTGCTGTCGTCGTTGGAGCTCGGGTCGGGGTTACTCGACGAGACGCGATGCGCGGTGAAGTCGCGCGCCTGCGCGTAGGCGAGCGGGTCGTCGGTGGAGTGCTCCTGGGCCCGGGCGAACGCGGGCGCGAGCGCGAGACAAAGCCCGAGCGCAAGAAGCGTGCGTGGCATAAGACCTCCCGTCTGGTGGCGGGAATCTTAATGTGGCCTCGTCCATGGCCCGTAGGCGCGTCGTTCTGGCCTGGGAGAGGGACCGGGAGCGACTTCCCCTCCCATTGGACGCCGAGGCGAACGCCGGTCTCCGACCGGCGTCAGGCTCGGCGCTGTCTACTGCCGGGGGGCTGCCTTCGGTGGTCGACTCCACGGTCCGCGAAGCGGACCGCTAGAGGTCCTAGCTCAATGCCGCTTGAAGTACTGCACGGCCTTCTCGTGTTTCTTCGCGGCCGCGAGCGACTTGAACGTTCCGAGGTTCTTTCGCTTGCCCTTCGCGTCCTTCTTCCGGGAGTAGAGCCGATACTCGCCGCTCTTCAGCTTTCTGATCATGCGGTTCGGGCGTGCAAACCCCGAACCAACGTCACCGCACCTCGGCCGCCGCCTCGCGCAGGATCGGAGCGTCCTTCTCCGGGATCTCGATCTTGCCCTCCGCGCCGAGCGGGAGCGTCGCGGGCATGTTGGCGACCGACCGTCCCGTCAGCCCCGCGTACACGACGAGCGCCGCGAGGTACGAGCCTTCGTTGGTCGGATGGAGGTTGTCGGGCCCGTAGAGCTCCAGCTTCGCGTCGCGCCGCAACGCCTTCTCCCACGCTTCGCCCGCCGGCAGCACGAGACCCTGCGTGACGCGCGCCGCCTGGCGATACGAGGCGGAGACGCCCGGGAAGTCCTGCTTGCGGTCCCCCGACGGCCACGGCATGTAGAAGGCGACGCGCGCGCCCGCCTTGCGGATCAGCGGCGCGAAGCGGCTCGCGTACTCGACGAGCACCTCGAGGCCGTCCTCGGACGCCGACGGCCCCTGCTGGAGGATGACGAAGTCCCACGGCTGCTCCTCGATGGCGCGGCGCGCGTCGCCCCTCTTCCAGTGGTCCTCGAGGCTGAAGCCGGGGAACGCGACCATGCGGCAGTCCACCCTCGGCCCGCCGCCTCCGTCCGCCCGCGACATCGCGGACACGATGCGCGGGAGATCGTTGACGTAGGTGAAGCTGTTGCCGACGAAGAGGACGTGAATGCGCTTCTCGGACGCGGGGACCTGCGGGCGGCACGGGAGCGCCAGCATCAGCAGGGCCACGGCGAGGAGGGCCTTCCGCATCCTCACGCCACGCGCACCTGCTTCCGCGCGGTCGCCGCGACGCGCTCGTCGGGGGTCAGGATGCCGCGGAAGTTGAGCGGGTCCGCGGCCGAGACGAGAATCTCCGGCGTCTCAGCGGCGGCGTGCGTGTCGCGCCGCCGCGTCTCGCGCAGGAGTGCGACCGCCTCGGGCAGCGCGTACTGCTCGCCGTCGAATCCCGCGACGAAGCGGCCGCCGCGGATCTCGCCGCGCGCCTCGAGGGTCCGCAGCGCGCGCGCGACGTCGCGCCACGGGATCGGCTGGCGCTCGCGCGCGAGGGTCTTGCGGAACACGACACCGGTGCGGGCGAGGAGGCGGCGGGCGATGAATTCGGCTCCTGCGGTCCCCGCGATAGTTGCGGTGCCCGCCGCTCCGTTCGGCGCGGGTCGTCCTGCGGTGCCCGCCGCTCCGTTCGTCGCGGCTCCCTCTCCCCTTCGCAGCACGCTCCAGCGTCCCGACGTCAGCGCGCCGGGCTTGCGCCGCCACGACGGCACGAGGAACCAGCGCAGCCCGCCGAACGAGTCGCAGGTGACGCGTCCGCGCGCGACGAGCGAGCCGAGGCCCTCCTCGACGAGATCCGCCGCGAGCCCGGCGGCCCGCGCGATCTCCGACAGGAACATCGCGCCGCGCGCGCAGAGCGCCGCGTGCACGTCCGCCGCGGGTCCATCCGGGATCGGCTCGGCGTCGGACGGAGGCGCCGCGAGCGCGCGCCAGTCGTCGAGGTGCTCGCGCAGCACGAGGGCGATCGGCGTCGAGCGCACCGCCGCCGAGCCGGTCCCCTCGCCCCACAGCCGTCCCCACGCGACCTCGCCCGAGAGCGTGAGCTGGTCGAGCCAGTCGCGCTTGTAGCCCTTCACGCGCGCCGGGAGCACCGTCGCCTCCCAGGCGGCCGCCGGCACCTCGAATCCCGAGAGCTGCGCGACCACCGCCGCGACGCCGCGCGGTCCCTCGAGCCGGCTCTCCGGCTCCGCGTGCTGCCAGCGCGCGAGGAAGCGCAGGAACTGCGCGGCCGTGACCGGCTCGATCTCGCGGCGCAGCCGGTCGAGCGTGTAGCGATGGATGCGCGCGAGCAGGCGCCGGTCGCACCAGGCCGTGCGTCCGCCGATGCGCGTGCGCAGCACGGAGCCCTCGGCCTCGAGCTCGAGGAGCACCGGATCGTCGTCGAAGACCGGGCCGAGCGCCTCGAGGCGTCCGCGCAGCACCGCCTTCGGGTCTCGCGTCGCCTCGGCCGCGAACCAGCGGCCCGCGTCGAGGACAACGCGGCCCTGCGCGTGCAGCGACGCGAGCCACTCCCCCCACGGCGCGGCCTCGGCCTCCGTCGCGTATCCCATCCAGAGCAGCGCCTCGTGGACCTCCTCGGCGTCGGCGGGCTGCGGCCAGGCCTCCTCCTTGACGCGCTCGATCGCGTCGGGGTCCAGCGCGCCGATCTCGTCGGCGGTGCGGGCATCCAGCGTGCGCCGCGACGCGACCGCGTGCGTGCGGCGCTCCTCGAGCGGCGCGTCGTCGAGGAACGTATACGGCTGCGACGAGAGGATCCCGCGTGCGAACGCCGACGGCTCGACCGTGTCGACGGCGACGCGCTCGATCGTCCCGTCGCGCAGGCCGCGGAGCACCTCGAGGAAGCCTTCGCAGTCCATCGCCTCGCCGAGGCAGTCCTCGATCGTCTGACGCACGACGGGGTGCTCCATGGGGACGGGCAGCGGGCCACCCGGCAGCGTCTCGGGGCACGCGAGGACCTGCGGGAACGCGCCGACGAGCAGGTCGGTCGCGCGCATGCGGAGCAGCGGCGCGGGAATCCGCTTCCCGCCGCGCGACCGCTCGAGCAAGAGCGACCGCTGCGCGTTCCACCGCCACCGCGTCTCGAAGACCGGCGTCGGGAGCACGGCCTGGATGAGGACGTCTCGCGCCGTCGCCGGGTTCAGGTAGTCGAAGACGTCGTCGAGCGGAAAGCTGT
>DATBBK010000088.1:0-10680 GCA_036271035.1 Thermoanaerobaculia bacterium
TGGCCGGCGTTCCTCCGCTCCGCGGCCGACTGCTGACGCCGGCGGACGATACGCCCGGCTGCGGCTCGCCGTCGCTCGTGGTCAGCGAGCGCTACTGGCGCGGCCAGCTCGGCGGCCGCGAGAATGCCATCGGCGAGCGCCTCTCGATCGAGGGACAGCCGTTCGAGATCGCCGGCGTCACGCCCGCGCGCTTCTTCGGGTTCGAGGTGGGTCGCGACTTCGACGTCGCCCTGCCGCTGTGCGCCGAGGGACTCATCGGAGAGAGGCCGCGCGTGAAGAGGCTCGACGGCTGGTTCCTCGCGGGCGTCGGGAGGCTGAAGCCCGGCTGGACGCTCGATCGCGCGAACGACCAGCTCAAGGCGATCTCGCGCGGGATCTTCGAGTCGACCGTGCCCGAGCGCTTCGACGCCATCCACGCGCGCCACTACAAGGCGTTCCGGATCGAGGCGCATCCGCTCAGCTCGGGGCTCTCCGACCTTCGCGATGATTACGGCAGCCCGCTGTGGCTGCTCCTCGGCATCTCCGCGACCGTGCTACTCATCGCCTGCGCCAACCTCGCGAACCTGCTCTTCGCGAAAGCGACGACCCGGCAGCGCGACATCGCCGTTCGCCTCGCGCTCGGCGCGTCGCGACGCCGGCTCGTGCGGCAGCTCCTCGCGGAGAGTCTCGTGCTCGCGGCGATCGGCGCCGCCGGCGGCGTCGCGCTCGCGCAGTCGCTCAGCCGCGTCCTCGTCGCCTACCTGACGACGCGCGGCGGACGCTGGTTCGTCGCGATGCACCCGGACGCGAGGATTCTCGCGTTCACTGCGGCGGTCGCGGCGCTGACGTGCGTGCTCTTCGGGCTGCTCCCGGCGCTGCAAGCCTCGCGGACCCAGCCGATCGAGGCCATGAAGACCGGCGGCCGCGGCACGGCGGGTGGCGGCGCGCGAATGGCGGTGCGGCGCGCCCTCGTCGTCGCGCAGGTGTCCCTGTCGCTCGTGCTGCTCGTCGGCGCGCTCCTGTTCGTGCGCACGTTCCGAAACCTGCTCTCACTCGACGCGGGCTTCCGGCGCGACCATCTCCTCGTCGCCGACCTGAACCTCATGCGACTGAAACCGAACGCCGAGCAGCGGTTGCGCCTGCGGCGTCAGATCCTCGAGCGGATCCAGGCGGTGCCGGGCGTCGACGCGGCCGCGTTCACCCGGATCGTCCCGGCGGGGGGGAACGGCTGGAACGACAGCATCGGCATCGACGACACCACCGTGACGCGCGAGATCGCCAACTTCAACCGCGTCAGCCCCGGTTACTTCAAGACGATGGGCACGGCCCTCCTTGCAGGACGCGACTTCGAGGACAGCGATCGCGGGGGCAACGAGCCCGTCGCGATCGTCACGGAGACGTTCACGCGCAAGTTCCTCGCCGGCGCCAGTCCGCTCGGGCGCGTCGTTCGCCTGGACGCCGAGGCCGGAAGAGTGCGGCGCTATCGAATCGTGGGCCTCGTGAAGGACTCGAAGTATTCGAACCTGCGAGAGGACTTCATGCCGATCGTCTTTCTTGCGGACGCCCAGGACGACGAACCCCTCCTGGACGCGAGCTTCGTCGTCCACTCCCGGCTCTCCCTCGGCGCTCTGACCGTGTCGCTCAAGAGCGTGATCGCCGAAACGAGCCCGGAGATCGGCGTCGACTTCCGAGCATTCCAGGACATCCTCCAGGAGACCCTGGTGCGCGAGCGCCTGCTCGCCACCCTCGCCGGATTCTTCGGCTTCCTCGCCGCGGTCCTCGCCATGGTCGGGCTCTACGGCGTCGTCTCGTTCATGGTCGCGCGGCGTCGCAACGAGATCGGCGTGCGCATGGCGATCGGCGCGACGCGGAAGGACATCGTGGCGATGGTGCTGCGCGAGGCCGCGGTCCTCCTCGGAATCGGCGTCGCGATCGGCGTCGTGCTCGCCGTCGCCCTCGGCGGCCTCGCGAGCTCGATGCTCTTCGGGTTGAAGCCGACGGACCCGGCTGCGCTCGTCACCGCCGTGCTCGCGATGGCGGTGGTCGCCGGACTCGCGAGCTTCATCCCGGCGCGCCGCGCCGCCACGCTCGATCCGGTCGCGGCGCTGCGGGAGGAGTGAACACGGCCTGATCTGGCCCGCGTCCTGCAGGCGCCTCGCACCAGGAGGTTCCGATGTTGAGAGAGCACGACGCCGTCGCCACCATTGCCGTTCGTGACACCGCGGCCGCGCGAAAGTTCTACGAGGGCAAGCTCGGCCTGGAGCCGGAGGACGATCGCGGCGACGAGGTCCTGACCTACGGCAGCGGACAGTCGCGGGTCTTCGTCTATCGATCCGACTTCGCCGGCACGAACAAGGCGACCTCGGCGACATGGACCGTCGACGACGTCGACGCGCTGGCTCGCGAGCTGAAGTCGAAGGGCGTCCCGTTCGAGCGCTACGACATGCCCGGCATGACGCACGAGGGCGACGTCCACGTCGCCGGGTCCATGCGCGCGGCCTGGTTCCGGGATCCGGACGGAAACATTCTGAGCATCGTAAGCGGATGACCGCCACGATCGAGTTGACCGGGAGAGGGTCGGGTCGCGACTTCCCCTCCCATTTACACGGTCCGCGCAGCGGACCGCGAGAGGTCTGAGCCCGACGTATTAGCCGCGGCTAATGCGTTTCGACCGGACGGCTCCCCCGCTCTTCTTCCTGCGCGGGCGCTGCGCGCTCGACACGGAGCGGATCAACAGACTCCCTCGTCCCGTCTCCGGCAGCGGCACGCGCATCCGCGCGATCGCCGCGGCGAGCAGCGCCTCGACCTCCGGCCGCGCGAGCGTCTTCGCTGACTCGAGCCGGATGAACCGATTCTGCACGCCCGAGCCCTGAAGGATGCTCCGCGGGTCGGGCAGATCCGCGCCCTGGTAGAAGTGGAGCCCGACCCCGTTGCCGTCCGCCGCGAGCGACAGGACCGAGTCCGAGGGCCTCTGCGTGGCGCTGTAGCCGATGACCAGGAAGTTGTACTTGTCCCAGACGAGCTCGTTCGCGGTCGGCAGGCGCCGGCGCATCGCGCGGCGAAGGGAACGGATGAGCGCCTGGTTCTTCGCCTCGAACTTCGTGACGAACTTCGCGAGCCGCTCCTCCGCGGAAGTGGAGGAAGCCCGGGCCTTGGACGAGGACGTCATGCGCTGCGGATATCGTGCGGAGCGTATCGCAGGGAGAGTCCCCCTCACATCGACCCTCCAGCCGCTCTCGCGGGTGGAGAGGTCGTCGCCGGGGGAAGGAGGTATTCCGATGCTCCACCGCTCGTTCGTGATCGCAGTCCTCGCCGCTTCGCTCCTCGCCGCCTCCGACGCCGGTGCGGCCGACGCACGGATCCGGCACATCCGTCCGCCCGCCTCGCCCGACGCGCCGCGTTACACCCAGGCCGTCGTCGTCGAGGGCGGTGCGATGGTCTTCGTCTCCGGCCAGGTTGCCTACGATGCGCAGCGACGCGTCGTCGGCAAGGGAGACATGCGCGCGCAGACGCGTCAGGTGTTCGAGAACCTGAAATCGGTTCTCGCGGAGGCCGGCACCGACCTCGCGCACGTCGTCCGCCTGAACGCCTATCTCACCGACCTGAACCAGCTTCCGGCGCATCGCGAGGCGCGGAACGAGTATCTCGACGCGGCGAACCCGCCCGCGAGCACTCTCGTCGGAGTCACGCGGCTCGTGGACCCGGACCTTCTCCTCGAGATCGAGGCGGTCGCGGTCGTGCCGCAGGCGAAGACAGCCGCTGCTCCGAAGCCGGCTCCCTGAGGCCGCCTTCGCGACGCGCCCCGAGCGGAGCCGGGCGGGGCGGATTCCGGGTCAGTCGCGCTCGCCGCGAGCCGGCCGACGGGTCCGGACAGCGCCCGTGCGGCGGTTCCGCATGGCGACCTCCTTGACCTCGCCGATCTGCGGCGTCTTGCCCGTGACCATTCCCTTGACGACCTCGAACAGCACGAGCGGCTGCGGCTTGTTGACGGTCATGTATTGCGCCGTGACGGCCTTCACACCCACCAGCACGATGCGCGGATCGTCGGGGCCGCCGTCCTTCCCCCCGCCCTCGTCCTCGAACCAGGCCTTCCAGTCCGGCGCCCAGAGCTCGTGGATCTTGCCGCGGTCGTGGCTGACGATCGCCTCGCCGGACACCGATACCCACTCGCGCGTGCGATCCCGGTAGTAGGAGAGATTGACGCGCGGCTCGGCCGCGATCTCGCGCACCTTCGGCGAGCTCTTCATCGTCACGAACCAGAAGTCCGCTCCGGCCGATCGCTTCTGCGTCGCCATGGGACGCGAGACGAGGTGGCCGTCCGCGCGTCGCGTGGTCAGCATCGCGGTCTCGATCCCCTCGACGAGCTTCCAGAGCTCGTCGATGCTGCCCCGGCCCTTGGATTCCTCCCCGTTGGCGCGTTTCGCGGTCGACATGCGGCACCCCGTCGCTCGGATCTAGCGACGCGCATGCCAACCGCGAGCTCTCTACTCTTTGTGCCTCCGGAAGATCATGTCGAACGCCGGCTTCCAGCCTTCGCGTCCCGCAGATCAACGGCTGCGCGTACTGCATCGACATGCACTGGAAGGACCTGCGCGCCGCGGGCGAGACGGAGCAGCGGCTGTACGGGCTCGACGCCTGGGCCGAGTCGCCCTACTACACGGATCGCGAGCGCGCCGCGCTCGCGTGGGCCGAGTCGGTGACGCGACTCGACGAGGGGCACGTCGCCGATCCCGTCTTCGAGGCCGCCCGCCGGTTCTTCTCCGAGAAGGAGCTGGCGGACCTGACCCTCTGCGTCGTGGCCATCAACGGGTGGAATCGGCTCAGCATCGCGTTCCGGTCGCAGGCGGGAACGTATCTGCCGCAGTCCCTGGCGCGATTCGAGGAGGCGGCGCGTCCGCGTCCGCCCCAGGCCTCGCACTAGCGAGCCCGAGCCGTCACCGCGAGAGAGCTAAGATCCGCACGATGACCGTCACGAACGCCAACGGAAAGATCTGCTACCTCGAGATCCCGGCCACCGACGTGGAGCGCTCGGCGCGCTTCTACGGATCCGTGTTCGGCTGGAAGATGCGCCGACGCGGCGACGGAGCCACGGCCTTCGACGACCCGATCGAGGTCAGCGGCTCATTCGTGACCGGCCGGCCGCCATCGCGCGACGCGGGGCTCCTGACGTACGTCATGGTCGCGGACATCGCGGCCACGATCGAGCTGATCGTGGCCAACGGCGGCGAGATCGTGCAGCCGCCGGTCCTGGGAGCGCCCGACGCCCTCGCGCGCTTCCGCGATCCGGCGGGCAATCTCGTCGGCCTCTACCAGGAGAAGGCGCTCACTCGCGAAGGCGGTTGACGGTAGACCGTCCGGGTCGGAGCGGCGCGCCCGACGCGAGACCCGATCTCGTCCGGCGGCTCGCCGTCCAAACCGCGGTGACCTCGCTCCTGTTCGCGGCCTCGCTCTTCGTGCCCGCGGGCACGCTCCGCTGGCCGGCGGCGTGGACGTACCTCGTGCTGATGTTCGGCTTCTCGATCGGGATCAGCGTCTGGCTCCTGCGTCACGATCCGGATCTGCTCGCCGAGCGCATGAGCGGGATCGGCCGGGCCGACCAGGAGAGCTGGGACAAGATCCTTCTCTCGATCACCGCCGTCGGATTTTTCGGCTGGCACGCCGCGATGGGGTTCGACCGGCGCGAGCACGCGTCCACCCTGCCGGACTGGCTGCGCGGAGGAGGCGGCCTCCTGCTCCTCACCTCCTTCTACGTGTTCTTCCTCGCGTTCCGGGAAAACGCCTTCCTCTCCCCCGCCGTGCGGATCCAGACCGACCGGGGCCACCGCCTCGTGGACACCGGCCCATACGGTCTCGTCCGGCACCCGCTCTACGCGGGCTTCGCGCTCTACGCGGTGGGCGTCGCGCTTCTGCTCGGCTCGTGGCGCGGGCTCGGCGGCGCCGCCATCCTGATCGCGCTCGTCGCGCGCCGCGCCGTGCTCGAAGAGCGGTTGCTTCGCGGGCGGCTCGAGGGCTACGCCGCGTACGCGGAGCGCGTGCGGTACCGGCTCGTGCCGGGGATCTGGTGACGGACGCCGGATCCGCCTCCGTCTCGTGACGCCGATCTCGACGCGCCCGTCATAGAGTCGCCGCATGGCCACGAAATCCGACGCGATCGTGATCGGCACGGGACAGGCCGGCCCGGCGCTCGCCGTGCGGCTCTCGAAGGCGGGCATGAGGGTCGCCGTCGTCGAGCGGAAGCTCTTCGGCGGAACCTGCGTCAACACCGGGTGCATCCCGACGAAGACGATGGTCGCGAGCGCGGCCGCGGCTCAGGCCGTCCGCCGGGCTGGCGATTACGGCGTGCGCGCGCCCGGTTCTCCCGCCGTCGACATGAAGGCCGTGAAGGACCGCAAGGACCGGATCTCCGGAGCGTCCCGCGAGGGCGTCGAGAAGACCGTCCGCGGCCTCGCGAACGGCGCCGTCTACTTCGGCCACGCGCGGTTCGAGTCGGCGCGCGAGGTCCGCGTCGGCGACGACGTCCTGACCGCCGAAAAGATCTTCATCAACGTCGGCGGCCGCGCCTCGACCCGAAGGATCGAGGGCATCGACGCGATCCCGTACTACACGAACTCCACGATGATGGCCGTCGACTTCGTCCCGGACCATCTCGTCATCGTCGGCGGCAGCTACGTCGGGCTCGAGTTCGCGCAGATGTACCGGCGGTTCGGGTCGAAGGTAACCGTCGTCGAGATGTCCGACCGGCTGATCGCGCGCGAGGACGAGGACGTCTCGGCGGAGATCCGCTCGATCGTCGAGCGCGAGGGCGTCGAGGTGCGCACGAGCGCGACGTGCATCACCCTCGAGAAGGGTGAGACCGGACCGCGGGTCCGCGTGGACTGCCAGGACGGCGCGCCGACCGTCGAGGGCTCGCACCTGCTCCTCGCCGTGGGACGCCGTCCCAACACCGACGACCTCGGACTCGACAGGGCCGGCGTCGCGACCGACGAGCGCGGCTACATCGAGACCGACGACCAGCTCCGCACGAACGTCCAGGGAATCTGGGCGCTCGGCGACTGCAACGGCAAGGGCGCGTTCACTCACACCGCGTACAACGACTTCGAGATCGTCGCGGCGAACCTCCTCGACGGCGACCCGCGCCGCGTCTCGGACCGCATCGAGGCGTACGCGCTCTACATCGATCCGCCGCTCGGGCGCTGCGGCATGACCGAGGCCGGCGCGAAGAAGGCGGGCAAGCGGATCCTCGTCGGTAAGCGGCTGATGAAGTCGATCGGCCGCGCCGTGGAGAAGGGCGAGACGCAGGGGTTCATGAAGGTCGTCGTTGACGCCGACACGAAGCAGATCCTCGGCGCCGCGATCCTCGGCGTGGGCGGCGACGAGATCATCCACACCGTCCTCGACGTCATGTACGCGAAGGCGCCGTACACGCTCATCCAGCGCGCGATGCACATCCACCCGACCGTCGCGGAGTACCTGCCGACCGTGATGGGAGATCTGAAGCCCGCTTGAGAGTCGACCGGTCGCGCCGCCCATCCTCGCCGGACGTAGCATTCGGGTGAGGAGGCCGCTCATGCCCCACCCACGCCGCGCCGCGAAACGGACCGCCTCGGCGAAGAAGCGACTCCGCACGCGCCGGATCGCTCGCGCCGCGGCCGCCGACGTCGAGGCCTGGGAGGACGATCCGATGAGTCTTCCCGACGTCACCCCGATCGAGCGGCCCGTCCCGGATCTCGCGCGCGCGCCGCTTGCGATCTCCATCAAGGCCACGGCGCCCGCGCCGCGCGAGTACGCGTCCGGCACCCCCCAGTTCCGCTACTGGACCGCGGCGGAGGCGACGCGGCGCGCCGCGGACTTCTGGTCCGGCCTGATCGGCGCCTCCGCGTGGCACGTCGGCAAGGCCCTCCCCGTCCACCTCGACGAGGGTGAGGACCTGAACGCGTACTACGCGCGGGGCGGCGGCGGCGACAAGGCCGGGCTCTCCTTCTTCCACGCCGACGTCCTCGACGGCCGCACGACGACGCGCGTCTTCAGCGGCGAGAGCCCCGACGTCGTGTGCCACGAGACGGGGCACGCGGTGCTCGACACGCTGAAGCCCGAGCTGTTCGACGCCAACAACTTCGAGACCGCCGCTTTCCACGAGTCGTTCGGCGACATGAGCGCGATCCTCTCCGCGGTCCAGCTGCCGAGCCTGCGCGACTGGATCACGCGCGAAGGCGCGCGCACGCTCTATCGCTCCTCGCGACTGTCGCGCCTCGCGGAGCAGCTCGGCTGGGCGATCCGGAAGGTCGCGCCGCATGCGGTCGAGCCCGACTGTCTGCGCAACGCGGTCAACGCCTTCGACTACAAGGACCCCATGACGCTGCCCGACTCGGCGCCGGCGTCGGCGCTCTCGCGGGAGCCGCACTCGTTCTCGCGCGTCTTCACGGGAGCGTTCTACGCCGCCCTGAGCGAGATGTGCGCGGTCGTCGACCGGACGCTGACGGCGGACGCGCTGAACACTGCGGCGGCCGATGCCGCTCGACTCCTCGTCACGGCGGTGCGCCAGGCGTCGATCGTCCCGCAGTACTTCGGAGAGATCGCCGCGCACATGGTCGCCGCGGCCGCGGACGGCCGATATGGCGACGCGCTCACGCGGACGTTCAAGAAGCGCGGGCTGATGCCGCTCGCCGCCACGGCTCACGCCGCGCGTTCGGCGGCGTCGCGGGCCCGCGCGCGGAGGGCCAGGGCGGGCGCGGGAGCGCCGGCGCCTCGCGGACTGGCGCGCGTCGCGCTGCCCGGCGCGGAGCTCGGGCTCGGCGACACGCATCTGCTCGTCGACATCGCCGCGGGCGCGCCGTCGATGTCGGGTCTGACGGTCGGCGCGCGTCCGACCGACGGCTCGGCGGCGGCCGACACCCGGCTCTTCGTCCACGACCTGTTCAAGCACGGCCGCGTCCACGCGCCGCCGCGAGCGGGGATCGGCGGAACCGCTCTCTCGGCGGTCGGCGCCCTACGCGCCGATCCCCTGGGGGTCTGCACGCACGTGCTCACGCGCGAGGGCCGCGACCTCGTCCTGCGGCGCCGTCTCTTCGACTAGCATCCCGACGTGCCCAACGGCAGGAAGAAGACCGCGCGCAAGGGTCAGCGCAAGGCGGCGCCGAAGCCGCGCGCGAGCCGCCCGCGTCCCGAGCCGCGCCAGGACGCCGCGGAGCAATCCGCCGAGTACGTCGCGGGACTGATCCGGCGCGGCGAGGCCGCCTATCCGATGGAGGACGGGCGACTGCCGCCGGGCGCGACACACGAGATCGTGGACGACGCACCCGGCAAGCCGCCGACCGTGGTGCGGCGGCGTTTCTCGCTGACGTAGGCGGGACGATTGCGGCGCCGGCCGGGACGCGCTCGCGCCGCGAAGCGGAACCGCGGGGCTCAGCCCTTCCGGTAGACGGCGAGCAGCGCGAGCGAGATCGCCACGGCGTCCTCGATGAGCGCGGCCGGCAGGTCCCGGCCGAACGCGCGCGCCAATCGCGCGCGGAACTCGAAGCCTCCGAGAGTCCCGATCACCGCGCCGATCGCGCCGAGGACGGCGCCGATCGCCAGCATTCCCGCGCTCGCGCCGACCGCCGCTCCGCAGAGCGCGCCCATGACGATCCGGGCGATGAAGGGCCCCGGCGCCTTGCGGCTGCCGGCCTTCGGCAGCTGATCGCCAACCAGCTCGGCGAGCGCGAGCACGGTGAAGATCCACGGCGTGACCGCCGCGCCCATCCACGCCATCGGCGTGCCCTGCACGTTGAGCCATCCGCATCGAGCGGCCCAGCTCGTGATCGCCGGCGCCGTCATCGTCCGCAGGCCCGCCACGACACCGATCAGTAAGGCCGAGACGTAGATCATTGTCGTCCTCGTGTCTCGCTTCGGATCCTATATCGTGCCCCTCGAGCTCCCGTGAAGGACCGATGACGCGCTCCGACTCCACGTTCGCCGGCGCCGTGCCGAAGATCTACGCGGAGAAGCTCGTGCCTTTGCTGTTCGCGCCGTACGCCGCGGAGCTCGCCTCACGCGTCGCCGCGCGCGGACCGCGTGACGTGCTCGAGGTCGCGGCTGGCACCGGAGCCGTGACGCGCGCTCTATCGGCCGCGCTGCCGGCGGAGACGTCGATCGTCGCCACCGATCTGAACCGGCCGATGCTCGACGAGGCCGCCGCGCTCGGAACGCCGCGGCCCGTCGCATGGCGCCCTGCGGACGCGCTCGCGCTCCCCTTCCCCGACGGCGCTTTCGACGCGGTCGTCTGCCAGTTCGGCGTCATGTTCTTCCCGGATCGACCGCGCGCGTACGCGGAGGCGCGGCGCGTGCTGCGGCCGGGCGGCGCGTACGTCTTCAGCACATGGGATCGGATCGCCGAGAGCCCGCTCGCCGAGGCGGTTCAGCAGGCGCTGGCGGCGCTCTTTCCCGACGACCCGCCGTTGTTCATGGAGCGGACCCCGCACGGATACCACGATCCGGCGCGCATCGAGCGGGACCTCGCGGACGGCGGATTCGCGCGTCCGCCTCGGATCGACGCGCTGACCCTGCGGAGCCGTGGCTCGTCCGCGCGCGGCGACGCGTGAGGCGAGCTCCGCGGCGTACGGCGCGAACAGCAAAGGCACGAGCTTCTCCGCGTAGATCCTCGGCACGGCGCCGGCGAACGTGGAGTCGGAGCGCGTCATCGGTCCTTCACGGGAGCTCGAGGGG
>DATBBK010000089.1:0-15194 GCA_036271035.1 Thermoanaerobaculia bacterium
GCGAAGACGCGCCACGACGTCATGGCGCACGTCCGCGTGTTCGGCGCCGCGGCCCCGGCGGCGAAGGGCATCATCCACTGGGGCGCGACGTCGGCGTACGTGACGGACAACGCCGACCTGATCCAGATGCGCGAGGGCCTCGCGCTCGTCGAGCGGCGCCTCGTCGCCGTCCTCCGTCGCCTCCGCGACTTCGCGCTCGCCCACCGCGACCTGCCCGCGCTCGCGTACACGCACTTCCAGCCGGCGCAGCCGACCACCGTCGGCAAGCGCGCCGCGCTCTGGGCGTCGGACCTCCTCATGGACCTCGGCGCGGCGCGCGCGGCGCGGGAGGCGCTGCGCTTCCTCGGCGCGAAGGGCGCGACCGGGACGCAGGCCTCGTTTCTGCGCCTTTTCGAGGGCGACTCGGCGAAGGTCGAGTCGCTCGACCGCGCGCTCGCCGGCCGCGCGGGCTTCGCGAAGCGCCAGCTCGTCTCGGGCCAGACCTACTCGCGCAAGCAGGACGACCACGTCGTCCACGCGCTCTCCTCGCTCGCGCAGTCGTCGCACAAGATCGGCAGCGACCTGCGCCTGCTCCAGCACGAGGGCGAGCTCGAGGAGCCGTTCGAGACCTCGCAGATCGGATCGTCGGCGATGCCGTACAAGCGCAACCCGATGCGCGCCGAGCGAGTCTGCTCGCTCGCGCGCCACGTCATCGCGTTGTCGCTCGACACCGCGATGACCGCGGCGACGCAGTGGCTCGAGCGCACGCTAGACGACTCCGCCAACAAGCGCATCGCCGTTCCGGAGGCGTTCCTCTGCGCCGACGCGATCCTGATCCTGCTCGAGAACGTGCTCGGCGGGCTCGTCGTGCATCCCGAAGTCGCGCGGCGGCGGCTCGAGGCCGAGATCCCCTTCCTCGCGACCGAGGACCTCATGATGGAGGCCGTGCGCCGCGGGGGCGACCGGCAGGAGCTGCACGAGCGCCTGCGCGTCCACGCGCGGGCCTCGGCCGACGCGCGCGCGAAGACGGGGGCGCCGGCGGACCTGCTCGACCGCATCGGCGGCGACGCGGCGTTCGGGATGAGCCGGGAGGCGCTCGCGCAGATCGCGAATCCGGACCGCCTCACCGGCCGAAGCGCGGAGCAGGTCGAGGCGTTCGTGCGCGAGGAGCTCGACCCGGCGCTCGAGGGCGCGGAGTCGGCCGCGTCGGCCCCCGTCCGCGTTTGAGTCGCCGGCTTCGCCTCGCCGGGATCGCCGTTTCCCTCGTCCTCGCCACGGCCTGCGCGTCGCGCACGCCGCCTCCGGTCTCCCGGCCGATTCCTCCGGAGGACGTGACGCCGGAGTGGAGCGAGGAGGGGCTCGCGTCCTGGTACGGCGGCGGCGACGGCTTCGACGGCAAGCCGACCGCTTCTGGCGAGATCTTCGACGGCGCGCTCCTGACCGCCGCTCACCGCGACCTGCCGCTCGGCACGGTCGTGAACGTGACGAACCTCGCGACCGGAGCGACGGTTCGGGTCCGCATCAACGACCGCGGCCCGTTCGTGCGCGGCCGGATCATCGACCTCTCGGAGTCCGCCGCCCGCCGCGTCGGGGTCGTCGGACCCGGAACGGCGAAGGTGCGCCTGACGCTCGCGGCTCCCGCGCCGGTGCCGGCGCTCTCGGCGGCGGCGGTGTCGCCGACCGGCGGCTGGGCGGTTCAGGTCGGCTCGTTCGCGGAGCGCGACCGCGCCGATCGCCACGCGGAGAGGCTTCGCGCCGCGGGATTCGACGTGTACCTCGAGCCGTTCAACGGCCTGACGCGCGTGAAGGTCGGTCCGGTGGACTCGCGCGAGGACGCGCAGGAGAAGCTCACGCAGGTCGAGGCGGCCGGATTCGAGGGCGTGGTCATGCCGCGCTGACTCTGTGCGCCGAAGGCGCACTGCGCCGTCCGCCGATCCCTGCGCCCGCCCGACGACTCTCCGATCGCCCGATCTCCACGCGCCTCCCTTAGAATCCCGCTCCCGTGTCCTCCCCCTCTCGACCGCTCGCGGTCTCGTGCCGCGGCCTGAAGAAGCACTTCGGCGACGTGCGCGCCGTGGACGGCCTCGACCTCGAGATCCGACCCGGCGAGTGCTTCGGGCTGCTGGGACCGAACGGCGCGGGAAAGACGACGACGATCGAGATCCTGGAGGGACTCACCCCGCCCGACGCCGGCGACGTCGAGATCCTCGGCCGCCGCTGGGGCCGCCAGGACCGCGAGCTGCGCGAGCGGCTCGGGATCAGCCTCCAGGAGAGCCGGCTCGGCGAGAAGCTCACCGTCTACGAGACGCTCGAGCTCTTCCGCTCGTTCTACGCGCGCGGCCGCTCGCCGGAGCAGCTCATGGCCGACCTCTCGCTCGAGGAGAAGCGCGACGCGCGGGTCGGCAAGCTGTCGGGCGGACAGCGCCAGCGCCTCGCCGTGGCGTGCGCGCTCGCCGGCGATCCCGAGCTGCTGTTTCTCGACGAGCCGACCACCGGCCTGGACCCGCAGAGCCGCCTGCAGCTCTGGGAGCGCATCGCGGTCTACAAGGAGGCGGGGCGGACGGTGCTCCTCACGACGCACTACATGGAGGAGGCGGAGCGCCTCTGCGACCGGGTGGCGGTCGTCGACCACGGCCGGATCATCGCGCTGGGCACGCCGGCCGAGCTCATCGCGGGACTCCATGCGCCCCACATCGTCGAGTTCGCGACGGAGCCCGACGTGTCCGAGGAGATTCTCGCCGCCGTACCCGGGCTCGGCGACCGGCGGCGCCGCGACGGGCGCTGGCTCATCGGCGTGCCGTCGCTCGCCGACTCGCTGCCCGCGCTGCTCGCCGCGCTCGAGAGAGCCGGCACGCGCCCCGTGACGCTGTCGACGCACCGCTCGACGCTCGAGGACGTCTTCATCTCGCTCACCGGGCGGGAGCTGCGTGATGCCTGAGGCGGCCGTCTCGAGCGAGGCGGCGGGCGACCGCCGCCATCCGCTCGCCGCGCTGACGAAGGCGCGGATCCTCGAGTTCCTGCGCGAGCCCGAGGCGCTCTTCTGGGTGTTCGCGTTCCCCATCATCATGGCGGTGGTGCTCGGGTTCGCGTTCCGCGACCACCCGCCCGATCCCGTGCCGGTCGGCGTCGTCGCGGGGCCGTCGGCGAAGGAGCTCGAGGCCGCGCTCCAGAAGGGCGGCGCCGTGAAGCCCCTCGAGTACGCGACGCTCGCGGACGGACGCGAGAAGCTGCGCACCGGCCGGATCGCGCTCCTCGTCGAGGACGCGCCCGGGCCCGGTCTCGTGTACCACTTCGATCCCACGCGTCCGGACGCGCGGCTCGCGCGGCTGGAGGTCGACGAGGCGATCCAGACGGCCCGGGGGCGCCGCGATCCCTCACCAGCGAAGGACGAGCGGGTCCACGAGAAGGGCTCCCGCTACATCGACTTTCTCCTGCCCGGGATCCTCGGCCTCAACCTGATGGGCACGGGCATCTGGGGGATCGGCTTCTCGATCGTCAACGCCCGCCTGAGAAAGACGCTGAAGCTCATGGTCGCGACGCCGATGCGCAAGTCCGACTACCTCTTGGCGCAGATGCTCTCGCGGTTCGTCTTCCTCGTCGTCGAGGTCGCCGTGATTCTCGTGTTCGGCGTGCTGGCCTTCCAGGTGCCGATCCGCGGCTCGCTCGGCGCCCTCCTGGCCGTGATCGTCATGGGCGCGCTCTCCTTTGCCGGTATCGGGCTCCTCGTGGTTTCGCGCGCCAAGACGCTCGAGGCGGCGAGCGGGCTGATGAACCTCGTCATGGTGCCGATGTGGCTCCTCTCGGGCGTGTTCTTCTCCTCGGAGCGCTTCCCCAACGCCGTGCAGCCGCTCATCCGCGCCCTTCCGCTGACCGCGATCAACGACGCGCTGCGGGCGATCATGCTCGAGGGCCGCGGGCTCGCGAGCCTCCCCGTCGAACTGGCGGTCATCGCCCTCTGGGGACTGGTCGGATTCGGGATCGCGTTGAGGATCTTCCGCTGGCAGTGAGCCCCGCCATATGATGATCTCGCCCGGGCGGCGCCGGTTCCGGCGGCCCGGAGCGACTCACAGCTCCCGTCTTCCGCCGGTATTCGCCGACATCGTGAGGGAGGTTCCGTGCTCGAGGTCCTGATCGTCAATCAGTCCGAGGTGCCAGGGCTGCTCCCGGTCCGGGACTGCATCGACGTGATGGCGCGGGCCTTCGCCGGCCTCGCGCGCGGCGAGGCCACGATGCCGCAGCGGCAGATCCTATGGCTGCCCGACAAGTCGGGAGCCCTGGGACTGATGCCGGCGCACCTGGCCGGCCTCGGCGCCGTCGGCCTCAAGGCGGTCACCTTCTTCCCGCGCAACGAGGGCACCGACATCGACTCGCATCAGGGCGCGGTTCTGCTCTTCGAGACGGGCCGCGGCCGGCTCCTCGCCATCCTGGATGCCACGTCGCTGACGGCGGTGCGCACGGCGGCCGTGAGCGGGCTGGCGACGCGGATCCTCGCGAAGGAGGACGCCGGCGACCTCGCCATGATCGGCTCGGGCGTCGAAGCGCGGACGCACCTCGAGGCCATGCTCGCCGTCCGGACGCTCCGCCGGGTGCGGGTCGCCAGCCACTCGATCGCGCGCGCGCGGGCCTTCGCCGAGCGCGAGAGCGGCCGGCACGGAATCCCGATCGAGGCGTGCGCGAGCGTCGAGGAAGCGGTCCGCGGCGCGGACATCGTCTGCACCGTGACGTCCGCGCGGGAGCCGGTCGTGCTCGGCGAGTGGCTGTCGCCGGGCGCGCACGTCAACGCCGTCGGCTCGAGCGTCCCGACCGCGCGGGAGCTCGACTCGAAGGCGATCGCCCGCTCGCGATTCTTCGTCGACCACCGGCCGGCGGCTCTCGCCGAGGCCGGCGACTTCCTGATCCCGCTCCAGAGCGGCGAGATCGAGCAGAGCCACCTGCTCGGCGACCTCGGCCAGCTCGTCGTCGGCGACATCCCGGGTCGGACGTCTTCGACCGACGTCACGGTCTTCAAGTCGGTCGGTCTCGCGATCGAAGACGTCGCGAGCGCCCATTACATCTATACGCGCGCGCGAGCGACCGGCGTCGGACAGTGGATCGGATTCGGAGGAGGCCGGGACGCGGAGGATTGAGCCCCCGGCCCTCGACGCGATCCGCGAGGCCCGGCGCCGCATCGCCGGCACCGCCGTCCGCACGCCGCTCGTGCGGCTCCCCGATCCCGGCGGCCGCGAGATCCATCTCAAGCTCGAGTGCCTGCAGCCCGTCGGGTCGTTCAAGATCCGGGGCGCGGCCAACGCGATCCTTCGGCTGCCCCCCGAGCGGCTCGCCGCCGGCGTGTGGACGGCGAGCGCCGGCAACATGGCGCAGGGCGTCGCGTGGTGCGCGAGGCGACTCGGGATCCCCTGCGCGGTCGTCGTCCCCGACGGCGCCCCGCGGGCGAAGCGCGACGCGGTCGAGCGGCTCGGCGCGCGCACGATCCCGGTCCCGTTCGAGCGCTGGTGGACCGTCCTGACCGAGGGCAGCTACCCGGGCCTCGACGGACTCTTCGTCCATCCGTTCGCGGACGCCGACGTGCTCGCCGGCAACGGAACGATCGGCCTCGAGATCCTGGAGGACTTGCCCGACTGCGACGCCATCCTGGTCCCGTTCGGCGGCGGCGGGCTCTCGTGCGGCATCGCCTCCGCCGTCCGCGAGCTCTCCTCCGGCGCGCGGGTCTTCGCCTGCGAGGTCGAGACGGCCGCGCCGCTTACGGCGGCGTTCGCGGCGGGGGCGCCGGTCCGCGTCGAGCGGCGGCCGAGCTTCGTCGACGGCATCGGCTCGTCCTCGGTCATGGAGGAGATCTGGCCGCTCGCGAAGTCGCTGCTCGCCGGCTCGCGGGCGGTCTCGCTCGACGCGGTGGCGACGGCGATCCGGCGGCTCGCGGCCACGGCGCGCGTCGTCGCGGAGGGCGCGGGCGCGGCGGCGGTCGCGGCGGCGACGGCCGACGACGCGCCGGAGGGGAAGCTGGTCTGCGTCGTGTCGGGCGGCGTGATCGACGCGCGCGTCTTCGCGGACGTCCTCAGCGGCGCGACGCCGGTCGTCTGAGCTGGAACCTCCAACCCGCGTCCGGCGCGCTAGGGCAGGCGCCAGGCGCCGACGAGCGCCAGCGAGTTCAGCCCGTAGTTGGGCGGGACCGTTCCGGCGTTGGAGTAGTGGACGAGCCGGATCTCGACCGAGAAGGGGCTCGTCTCGCCTCCCGGCCGCACGCCGAAGCCGCCGCACAGAATGAAGTCGAAGCGGCGGTTGATCTCGATGATCCGCAGGTTCGTCCAGCCGAAGCCGGCCCCAACTGAGAGGTACGGCAGCCACGGCGAGTCCGGCACGCGGAATCGGAACCCGAGCGGCACGATCCCGAGCATCCACCCGTCCGCGTCGCCGACGTATCCGGCGACGTGGCCCTCGGCGACGCCCTCGACGACCTGGCTCAGCCGATACGTCCACTGCGGCGCGAGGAGCAGCAGATGCGAGCTCGTCCGGTCCGCCGTCACCAGCTCGACCGTGTGTCCCCAGGCGCCGGCGAGCGACCACGCCGAGCGCGACGCGGCCGGCGGCAGCGCCTCCTCGGGCGCCTCCTGTGCCGGCGCCGCCAGCGAGAGGGCGAGCGCCGCGGCCCCGAGCAGCGCCGTGACGAGACCGCGCCGCCGCGTCGTCACGGGCGCTTGCGCTCCTCGAGCTCCTCGAGCGTCTTCGGCCAGTCGCCGCGCATCAGCTGCGACAGCGCGCGGTCCGCGAGCAGCCTCCCCTCGGTCTGGCACACGGCGCAGTAGTTGGCCTCGTTCTCGGCGTAGACGATGCGCTGGACCGGCGCGCCGCAGTCCGGGCACGGCTTGCCGTACCGCCCGTGGACCGCCATGCCCTCACGGAAGGCGGTGACCTTCTCCGGGAACGCCGCGCGCGCGGAGCCGCCGAGCCGCGCGTTCCACTCCTCGAGCACGGAGCGCGTTGCGTCGTGGAGGCGCGATGCCTCCTCCTCGGAGAGCCGCTGCGTCCACTTCGCCGGCGAGAGGCGCGCGCGATGCAGGATCTCGTCGGAGTACGCGTTGCCGATCCCCGAAAACAGACGCGGGTCGGTCAGCGCGCGCTTGAGGGTATGGTTCTCGCGGCGGAGCGCGGCGCGGAACGCCTCCTCCCCCGCCTCGAGCGGCTCGATGCCGCCGCGGTCGAACGCGCCGAGCGCGGCGCGGCCGGAGACGAGGTGCAACGAGGCCCGCTTCTTCGTGCTCGCCTCGGAGAGCACGAGCGTGCCGTCCGCGAAGTCGAGCGCCGCGAGCGCGCCACGGCCGCCGACGCGAGCGCCCCGCTTCTTCCAGTGCAGCCGGCCCGCGACCATGAGATGCAGCACGAGGAAGAGGTCGCCCTCGAGCGCGAACACGATCCGCTTGCCGATCCGTTCGAGCGCGACGACTCTCCGGCCCTCCGCCGAGGCGATCGGCGGCGCGACCGAGCGGAGCAGGAACGGGCTGCCGAGGCGGACGGACTCGAGCGTCTTGCCGACGACGCGAGGCTGGAGCGCCGTCAGGTAGGCCAGAATGTCCGGCAGCTCCGGCACGGACGGCAGCGTATGGCAACGCCGGTCGGAAAGGCCAGGTCCCGCGGTCCATCCGCGGAAGCGGACCGGCCAGCCGCGTGTCGCACGCGCCCGTCATAGGATGTCGAAAAAAGGAGCGCGTATGAGAAGCATCCGGGTCGTCCTGGTCGCCGTCGCCTGCCTGGTCTTCGCCTCCGTGGGTTTCGCGCAGTCCAGCAAGCACGTGATCGAGAGCCTCAAGGACGCGAAGTGGGGACCCGCGCCGCCGATGCTGCCGCCGGGCGCGCAGATCCAGGTCCTCGGCGGCAATCCCGGCGCGACGGGACTCGTGTCTCTGCGCCTGAAGTTCCCGGCGGGCTACAAGATCCCCGCGCATTCGCACCCGACCGACGAGAACGTCGTCGTCGTTTCGGGAGACGTCAGCTTCGGGATGGGAGACAAGCTCGACGAGACGAGGGGCAAGACGCTGACGAGTGGCGGCTTCGCCAAGATGCCCGCCGGGATGAACCACTACGCGTACACCAAGGGCGGCGCGACGATCGTCCTCTACGCCGAGGGCCCGATCGAGTTCAAGTACGTCAATCCGGACGACGACCCGCGCAACAAGAAGAAGTAGCGCGCGTGCCCTGGTACACGGCCGTCCTCGTCCGCGCGGAGGACTCGGGGGAGCCGCTCGAGAAGTCCCGAGTGGGTGACTTCCTCTACCGGCTCATCGAGGCCGCCGACGCGGAGGCGGCCTACTCGCGGGCGCTCGAGCTCGGCGCCGCGGCGACCGAGCCGTTCACGGACGAGGACGGCGTCACGACCACGTTTCGCTTCGTCGGGCTGGCCGGGCTGATGGAGCTGGCCGGCCCTCCGGCGGACGGGTCCGAGATCTACAGCCAGCTGATCCAGGGCGCTCCCCTGCGCTCGATCGTCCGCAAGGACGAGCTCGCCGTCTTCGCGTCGCTCGCGCTCCAGGACGACGAGAACGACGACACGTGGGCCGACGGAGAGGGACCCGTGCGTACCGGCGACGAGGACGAAACCCTCGCCGGCGGTCCGCCGGCGGCCGTCGATCTCGAGCAGTTCGACGGCGGAAGCGCCCCGCTGAAGCCGCGTTGAGGCCGACGGGCGCCGCGCCGCGTCCGTACAAGAGAGAAACGTGCATCGCCGAATTCTCACCGCCATCTCGGCCCTGCTCCTCGCGGCGCTGCTCGGCGCGGACCCGAAGCGCACGCCGGCTCCCCCGCGACTTCCAACACCGTCGCCTCCCGTCCGCCGCATCGCGGTCACCTTCGACGACCTGCCCGGCGTGTCCGTCGCCGGCGACGGCACCGCCAGGCCGCTCGACGCCATGACCGCGCGGCTCATCGACGCGATCGCCGCGAGCGGCGCGCCCGTCGTCGGCTTCGTCAACGAGGGCAAGCTCTACGCCGGCGAGCGCCTCGACCCGAAGCGCGTCGAGACGCTGCGCCGGTGGACCGACGCGGGCTACGAGCTCGGCAACCACACGCGCGATCACGTGTCTCTTCACAACACGGACCTCTTCGCCTTCGAGGATCAGATCGCGCGCGGCGAGACCGTCGCGAAGGAGCTCGACGCCGAGCACGGCAGGCGCCTCCGGTTCTTCCGCCACCCGTACCTGCAGACCGGCAGGGACCTCGTCACCCGCGACGCCGTGGTCGCGTACCTCGCGGGCCGCGGCTACACCGTCGCGCCGGTCACGATCGACAACTCCGAGTGGATCTTCGCCCGCGCGTACGCGAACGCGGCGGTCCGCAACGACACCGAGCTCGCGGGCCGCGTCGCGGCGGCCTACGTGCCATACATGGAGTCCAAGCTCGACTACTACGAGCGGCAGTCGAAGGGGCTGTTCGGCCGCGAGATCGCGCAGGTCCTGCTCGTCCACGCGAACTCGCTCAACGCCGACCACTTCGGCGAGCTCGCGAAGATGATGAAGGCGCGCAGCTATTCGTTCGTGCCGCTAGACGAGGCGCTCGCCGACGACGCGTACCGGACCGCGGACTCGTATACCGGCGCGGGCGGGATCACCTGGCTTCACCGCTGGGCGCTCACGCGCGACAAGGCGCTGGTCCTGCCGAACGAGCCGCGGACGCCGGCCTGGGTGATGGAGACGGCGAGGGTGGACTCGGAATGACGTATTAGCCGCAGCTAATATGTCGCCGCTTCCATTCGACTCGGGGATCCTTCGTCGCTGCGCTCCTCAGGATGACGTCGAGGGTCAGTCGCCGTCGTCGTAGTCCTGCCGGTACAGCAGATTCCAGTTGCCGCGCATGCGGTCGATGCGGATCTTGTGCGGCCCCTTCGGCAGATCGGGCTTGCGGAAGACGAGCACGTAGTGCCCCTTGATCGCCTCGCCGACCTGGCGCATCGCGGACTGAGGGAACTCGTACGTCGGCATGTAGAAGCCGCCCGTCTCGAACGACAGCGCGTTCAGCCCCTCCTGCAGGTGGTGCGGGCCGGCGCTGAGGTCGAGCGTGAAGACCGGCGCCTGCGCCTCCGACAGCGCCCGGCGGGCCTCCTCGTAGTCCTTCGAATAGTCGATGCGCCCCATCTGGTATTCGCCGACGGGCGCGAGCGCGTTCCAGCGGCCGACCGCCCAGCCGAAGAAGAGCACCGCCTTCGAGCCGGGCAGCGGGCGCAGCGCGCGGCCGAGCGCTCCGAGCGCCTTCTCGGGCGACGTCGCGGCCTGCACGGTCTCGAGCGGGAGCATCTGCACGAGCGACGGCTCGCCGGCCGCGGCCGACGCGACGGTGACGTCCTTCTTCTCCGGCACGCGCCCGATCGCTGCGCGGAGTGCCTTCTTGTCCGAGGTGAAGTCCTGCGTCAGCCAGAGCCGGGATCCGGCGAGCAAAACGGCGGCGCGGTCGCTCGGAGACAGCGTGCCCGCGAAGTCCAGCGCGAGGCGCTTCACGCGAATGAGGCCCTCGTCCTTCAGGCCCTCGATCTGATTCTGGAAGAGGAAAACGATCAGGCGGCCCGTCTCGGGCGAGAAGCCCGTCGCCGCCGGAGCCGCGCCGGCGGACGGCGCCGCGGCCGCGGCCTCCGTCTCGGTCGGACTGCCGTTCGGCGCGCCGGCCCACTCGACGGACTCGATCGGCAGCGGCTGCTCGTCGATGAAGAGCCGGAAGTCTTCCTTCCTGAGGTTGGGGATCACGTTGCCGAGCTTGTCCGTGACGTGCAGCGTGACCTCGACGCGCGTGACGATCACGAACTCCTGGACCGGCGTCGGCGAGGGCTTCGGCGCAGCCTGAGCCGTTACGGCCGCGGCCGCGCCGAAGGCGAGCAGAGGCGCCGCGGCCCACGACGCGAGCCGAGGTATTCGCGACATCGTCCCAAGGTATCGCCGAGCCCTCTCTCGCGGCGAGCGGGCGAGGACGAAGGGCCCTTTTGTCATGCCAGTTCGGCGGGGGGCTCCGTCAGGAGGCGCGCCCGCCGGTCGCGGCGCTCGATCGCGAGCCGGATCAGCTCGTCGAGAAGCCGCGGCAGCGGGACGCCCGTCGCCTCCCACAGCTTCGGATACATCGAGATCGCGGTGAAGCCGGGGAGCGTGTTGATCTCGTTGACGAGGACGCGATCCGTTCCGCGCTCCAGGAAGAAGTCGACACGCGCCATGCCGGATGCGCCGCAGAGCCGGAACACCTCGACCGACAGGCGGCGGACCTCCGCCGACACGGCGTCCGATACCGCCGCCGGGATGACCAGCTTCGCCTTGTCGTCGCGGTACTTGTCGTCGTAGTCGTAGAACTCGTGCCCGGGCACGATCTCGCCGACGATCGACGCCTTCGGCTGGTCGTTTCCGAGCACGGCGCACTCGAGCTCGCGCGCGTCGATCGCCTCCTCGGCGAGCGCCCGCTCGTCGTAACGCAGCGCGTTGGCGACGGCGGCTGCCCAGTCCTCGGTTCGCTTGACCTTGACGACGCCGACGGACGAGCCGCCGTTCGCCGGCTTCACGAAGAACGGAACGTCGAACGGCGCGCGCGCGCCGGCGGCGGGCGGCGCCGCGAAGACCGCCGAGCGCGCCGACGGGATCCCGGCGTCGCGCAGCAGAGCTTTGAACACCGCCTTGTCCATGCCGACCGCGGACGCGGCGACGCCGGCGCCGACGTACGGCAGGCCGAGCGTCTCGAGGAATCCCTGCAGGACGCCGTCCTCCCCCGTCGTGCCATGGATGATCGGGAAGACGACGTCGGCGCGGCCGGGCGCGATCTCGGACGGGACGACGGACTCACCCGCGGGCGCAGCGCCGCTGCCGGGAAGGAACCGCTCCGGGACGCCTTTCGCCGTGAGCCGCTTCGCGGACTCGCCCGCCGAGAGGAACCGCCCGTCCGCGGTGACGGCGAGCGGAATCACGTCGTAGCGCGACGGATCCAGCGCGCCGCAGATGGTGCGTGCGGAGATCCGCGAGACCTCCCTCTCTACCGAGCGCCCGCCGAAGAGGACGACGACGCGGGTGCGGCTCACCAGCTCACCACGCGGACCTCGTCGACGCCGGGCGCGTGCCGCAGCCTCTCCAGGACCTGTGCGGACGGCGCGGAGTCGACCGCGATCACCGCCGCGGCGCCGTCGCCGCCGCCGCGCGCGAGCGAGAAGTTCGCGATGTTGACGCCGCCTTCGCCGAGGATCGTGCCGACGTGCCCCACGACGCCGGGCACGTCCCGGTTGCGCAGGAAGACGACCGTGCCCTCGGGTCGGAACTCGAGCGGCCGGTCGTCGACCTCGACGACGCGCGCCTCGCGGCCCGCGAAGAGCGTCGCGTGCACGCGCGAGCGGACGCCCGCGGACTCGAGCGACACCCGGATCGAGCGCACGTAGTGGCCCGGCTCCTCGTGGCGGGTCTCGCTGACGGACAGGCCGCGGTCGCCCGCGACGTGCATGGCGTTGACGTAGTTGACGACCTCGGGTGAGTTCGCCTCGAGCGCGCCCTTCGCCGCCGCGACCGCGATGGGCCGCAGCATGTCCTCCGGCAGGCCCCACGTCTCGACCGCGAGGCGCGACATCCGGCCGGCCGTGAGCGCGCAGAGGAAGCGCGCCGCCCGCTCCGCGAGGCGCATCCAGTCCGACGCGCCGTCCGCGTCCTTCGGGCCGCGGAACGGGAGGTTCACCGCGGGCACGTACGCGTGCCCCGCGAGGGCGCCGAGCAGCGCCTCGACGGTCTGGATCGAGACGCGCTCCTGCGCCTCGTGCGTGGACGCGCCGAGGTGCGGCGTCGCGACGACCTGGGGCAGCTTGAGGAGGGGATCGTTCGGATCGGGCGGCTCGGGGTCGAAGACGTCGAGCGCCGCGCCGGAGAGGCGTCCCGACTCGAGCGCCTCGTAGAGGGCCGCGCGGTCGACGAGGCTACCGCGGGCGACGTTGACGAGCACCGCGCCCTTCTTCATGCGCGCGATCTCGGGGGCGCCGAGCAGCGGCTTGCCCTCCTGCGTCGCCGTGGAGTGGAGGGTGACGACGTCCGCCTGCGACAGCAGCTCGTCGAGCGACACGAGCGGGATGCCCATCTCCTGCGCCTTGTCGACGGGCAGGTACGGGTCGTGTCCGACGATGCGGGCCTCGAAGGCGCGGGCGCGTGCGGCGACGCGCGAGCCGACCTGGCCGAGGCCGACGATGCCGACGGTCTTGCCGGCGAGCTCGGTGCCGACGAACTTCGGCTTCTCCCACTTGCCGGCCGCCATCGAGGCCGCCGCGCGCGGGACGCAGCGCAGCAGCGAGAGGAGCACGGCGAACGTGTGCTCGACGGCCGAGACGACGTTGCCGGTCGGCGAGTTCAGGACCAGGACGCCGCGCTCGGATGCGGTGGGCACGTCGACGTTGTCGACGCCGACGCCGGCGCGTCCGACCACGGTCAGCCTGGGGGCGGCGGCGAAGAGCGCCGCGTCGACCTTCGTCGCGCTGCGCACGAGAAGCGCGTCGGCGTCCGCGAGCGCCTCGAGCAGCTTCTCGCGCGGCGCGCCGGCGAGGTCCACGACCTCGTGCCCGGCGGCGCGGAGCATGTCCAGGCCGGCGGACGAGACCTTCTCGGCGACGAGGACCCGGCTCATGGTGTCATCCCGAGGAGCCCTTCGGCTTCGCTCAGGGCAGGCTGCGCGACGAGGGACCCCTTTGAGAGCCGCAGCGCGCCTACGAAAGGGATCCCTCGCTGCGCTCGGGATGACAAACGGCTCACGCGCCGGCCTCGACGAGAACCGCGAGCAGATTCTCCAGCGACGCCAGATCCACATCGCCCATGTGGCCGATGCGGAACGTCGTCGGCTTCCACTTCCCGTAGCCGCCGCCGATCGTGTAGCCGCGCTCCTTCGCCTTCGCGACCAGCGCCTCGGGCGCCACGCCCTCGCGCGGCCGGATGCAGGAGACCGTCCACGAGCGCGCGCCCTCCGGCGGGACGACCGCATGGCCGCGCTGCTCCGCCCACGCGAGCACGCGCCGGCGCAGCGCGTCGTGCCGCGCCCATCGTCCCTCCATCGTCTCCGCGAGGATGTGATCGAGCTGCACGTCGAGCGCGAAGAGATGCGGCGTCGACGGCGTGTACGGCGTCTGGCTCTTCTCCGCGAACGCCTCCGCCTCCGAGAGGCGCAGGTAGTGCGCGCGCGAGCGCTCGCGGGCGCGCGCCCGGAAGCGGTCCGACGCGAACGCGACGCCGAGGCCCGGCGGCAGCGCGAGAGCCTTCTGCGTCCCCGTCAGCGCGAAGTCGAGTCCCCAGGCGTCGCACTCCACGGGCGAGCCGGCGAGCGATGTCACGACGTCGGCGAGGACGAACGCCTCGGAGGCGCCGCGCACGGCCTTCGCGATCGCGGCCAGCTCGTTGAGCGCGCCCGTGGACGTCTCGGAGTGCACGACCGTGACCGCGTCGTACCGCGCCTTGCCGAGGGCCGCCGCGACGGCGTCCGGGTCCGCCGCGGTTCCCCACGGGAACTCCACCCTGTCGACCGCGATGCCGACGTCGCGGGCGCAGACCGCCCAGCGCTCGGAGAAGGCGCCCGACACGACGGCGAGCACGCGCTCCGGCGCGAGGTTCAGGAGCGCCGCCTCCCAGAGGCCGGTCGCCGCCGCGGTCGCGGTGAAGCAGAAGCCCCGCGTGCGGAAGACCGCCTGCAGGCGCGACGGGATGTCGCGATAGAGGTTCTCGAATGCCTTGCCGCGGTGCCCGATCGCCTCGTGCGCCATCGCCTCGCGCACCGCGTCGCGCACCCACACCGGCCCCGGCAAAAAGAAACGGACCTGCCCCGGCTTGCCGCCCGTCGAATCGAACGTCATGAGGCGGGCGATTCTAAACGACGGACGCGCGGCGGTTCGCGAGGATCCACTCCGGAACCTCCGAGATGCTCCCGAGGAAGCCGTCCGGCTCGAGGCCCGACAGCTCCTCCCGCGTCCGCGACCCCGACGGGATCAGCACGACGCGGCAGCCGGCCGCGCGCGCGAACTCGTAGTCGACCTCCATGTCGCCGACGACAACCGTAGACTCCGGCCCCGCGGCCGCCACGCCGACGATGCGCCACAGCATCGCGGGATCCGGCTTTGGCGGCGTCTCCGCGTCCGGCCCGGCGATCGATGCGAAGGCGCCGCCGAGGCCCTTCGCCTCCAGGATCATCCGCGAGAAGCGCTCCGGCTTGTTCGACGCGACCGCCAGCGAGTGCCCCTCTCCGGCGAGCGCCGC
>DATBBK010000090.1:0-1674 GCA_036271035.1 Thermoanaerobaculia bacterium
GACTTCGCGAGGTACCACGCGGCCTCGCCGCGAAAGACGATCTGGCCCGAGCCGAGCGCCGCCTCGATGACTTTGGAGGTCAGCGGAGTCCCGAGATGCGAGGCGACGGCGAGGATCGCGCGCCAGGCCGCGGTGTCACGCCGTCCCAGCGCGAGGGACGCGGCGGCGGCGAGGGCGTCGGGCTGTCCCCGAGTCGCAAGCCGGAAGAACTTGACGCGCGATGTCGCGCTGAGCGCGGATCCACGGAATTGGTCGAAATAGACGGGCAACGCGGTCAGCCCGCGGGCGCGCGCATACAGCTCGAGGACCGGCCCGTCGAGCGCCGGGGCGAAGCGGCGAGCCGCTTCGAAGACCGCCGTGTCGGCGGAGGCGCCCTGGACGGAGACGAGCATACGCATCTCTTCGAGCGCGGCGCGTGCGTCGCTTTCGGAGTGGAGAGCCTCGGCGATCCCGCCGACGAGGCCGGCCGATCCGGCAACGTTCGCGACGCGCGCCGCGGCGCCGCGCACCGCCGGGTCGGGACTGCGGAGCGCCGCCGCGATCCGCTCGGCCGCCGCGGGCGCGGCGGCATGGGGGACGAGGAGTGCGACCGAGCCCGGCGAGAGCGGCCGCTTCAGCAGCTTCTCGAGCTCGTCCGCCCGTGAGAAAGAGGCGCCGAGCAGGGCGAGGCCGGCGACGACGCCCGACAGGCGCATTCCGGACCTCGCGATGCGAAGCATTGATCCTGCGCCGAGCATACGCCCGGACCGGCAGTCTCGTCCCGCCGGGCGTTGCCTTCGTCCGCCGCCGCGCCCCTTTGCGCAGTCCGCCGAAACCTTCCGCCTCGCGCTCCGTTTGCAGGCCTTGAGTTGCGAGGAGGAGCCATGTCCCTGCGGAACTTCGGCCGGCTCGCCGCCGCCGCGGCGGTGTCTCTGTCCGCGCCGCTCTTCGCCGAGCTGCCGCCCGAGCGCGCCTACGCGCTGACCGAGGTCGGCGACCGCGTCTACGCCTTCGTATCACCCGAGACGAACGGTCCGATCCCGAGCGGAAACGTCGTCGCGGTCGTCGGCAACGAGTCGGTGCTCGTCGTGGACTCCGGACGCTTCCCGACGCTCGCGCGACGCATGATCGCCGACATCCGCGCGCGCACCGACAAGCCCGTCCGCTGGCTCGTCCACACGCACTGGCACCTCGACCACATCGTCGGCGACGGCGAGTTTCGCAAGGCCTTTCCGCAGGCGATCTTCGTCGCCACGGACTTCACGCGCCGCAAGATGATCGAGAAGCAGGTCCCGTACGTCCGGGACATCGAGAAGAACGACCGCGGGTACATCGACTATCTCCGGGGCGTCATCGCGAAGGGCAAGCGCGAGGATGGGACCGACATTCCGGCGGATTCGATTCGCTACCTGAAGAACCAGATCGAGGACATCCGGCTCGAGCTCGCCGAGGTGCCCGGCGCGACCATCGTCCCGCCCGACGTCACTTTCGACAGGGAGCTGGCGATCCACCTCGGCGGCCGCGACGCCCGCGTCCTCTTTCTCGGCGAGGGCAACACGGCGGGTGACACGGTCGTCTGGGTTCCGGACGCGCGCATCGTGGCGACGGGCGACCTGCTCGTGGCGCCCGTGCCCTACGGCTACGGCGCGCACCCCGGGGCGTGGATCGAGACGCTGAACCGCCTCATGGCGCTCG
>DATBBK010000091.1:0-13456 GCA_036271035.1 Thermoanaerobaculia bacterium
CACCAGCTTGCCGTTGACGAAGTTCTTGTAGTTCTTCATGGGAGTCCTTTCGGAAGCGTGGCGAGATCCTATTGCAGCTGGAGCCGGTTGCGCGCGCCCGTGACAGTCGCGACGCGTCCGGGCTCGACCTGCATCACGGTCGCCGCGAACGGAGTGAACTCGTATCGATTCGGGATGAAGAACTTCGAAAGCGAGATCGCGCCGCCGTCCAGGGACTCGATTCCGAATGCGCCCACCACGTCCTGGATGAGGAGTGTCTGCCCGGGATCCAGATCGTAATCGCCGGCGTTGATCAGATCTCCCTCGGGCGTCACGATCCCGACACCGACGAAGCTTCGCGCGGCGGCGCTCGCGTCGAGAGTCACGATCAGGTTCGCGTAGCTTCCGCCATCTCGACGGATCCCAGGGAAAAACATGTCTCCCGGATTGAATGCGTCGCCGAGCGCCAGGACCTGGAGCGTGGTCTGTCGCCCGCAGTCGGACGCCGAGTCGAACGCGGCCGCGCTGACCGCCGGTGCATTCTGATCCGACGGCGAGAGCACGTAGAGGGCCTGGGGCGCGTTTGAGAAGCCGGGCTGCAGCGGTTCCGGAATCGACTCCAGCACGAACGTGCCGTGCCCCGGAATCGTCGTCTCCGCAAAGTCGTTGCACGGCGCAGCGCTGCAGGAGCTGCGGTCGGGCTGCGCGGTGAAGATGACGTGGATCGGGTTGAAGTCCGCGTTCGTGACCGAGATCCGCGTGTCCCACGACCCGGCCCGTCCGGCGCCCAGGATGACCGTCGCGCGTTCAGGGGTCTGCGCCCGCAGCCCCGCAGCCGCCAGGAAACATGACACCAGTCCCGTCGCCATCTTCCTCATGGTCCTCCCTTGCCGTTACTGCGCCTTGATTTCCGTCCAGTACTCATCCATGAGTTCCGTCGCATCGCCGATGTCCTTGATGAACTCGCACTTCTCCAGCGCCGAGTCCGGCGGGTAGATCGCCGGGTCGTTGAGGATCTCGGGCTTGATGAACTTCTTCGCGGGGACGTTCGCCGTCGCGTACGAGATCCCATTGATGATGCGCGCGTCCACCTCCGGCTCGAGGATGTAGCTCAGGAACGCGTAGATCGACGCGACGTTGCGCGCCCCGCGCGGCAGGCAGACGTTGTCCATCCAGAGCGTCGCCCCCTCCTTCGGCAGGACGTAGCCGAGCCGCTGCGGCTCGCGCGCGGCGACCTTGGCGATCTGGCCGTTGTAGCCGTGCGCGAACCAGACGTCGCCGGCCGCGAGGATGTTCTCGTAGTCGCCGCTGTTGTACGTCTTCACGAGCGGCTTCTGCGTCTTCAACAGGTCGGCCGCCGCGCGCAGGACCTTCGGGTCGGTGCTGTTCAGCGACTGGCCCATGTGCTTGAGCGCGACCGCGAAGCACTCCCGCATGTCGTCGAGCATCAGGATCTGGCCCTTGTTCGCCGGGTCGAAGAGGGGCGCCCACGAGTCCGGCGCGCCGGTTCGAGTGGTCTGACGCTTGTCGTAGCCGAAGCCGGTGGTCCCCCACACGTAGGGGATCGAGTACCGGTTCCCGGGGTCGAAGTCCTGGTCGAGGAAGCGGGGATCGAGGTTCGCGAAGGCCGGCAGCCTCGAGCGGTCGAGCGGCCGCAGCAGCTTCAGGTAGATCAGGATCCGGACCATGTAGTCCGACGGGACGACGAGGTCGTAGTCGGCGACGCCGGACTGCAGCTTCTCGAGGACCGACTCGTTCGAGTCGTAGAGGTCGTACCGGACGGCGATGCCGGTGCGGCGCGCGAACTCGTCGATGACCTCCTGCGGGAGGTACTCCGACCAGATGTAGAGGTTGAGCTTCTTCTCGCCGGGCCCGGGATACGGCGGAGCGTCCGCGCGCTCGCCGCACGAGAGCGCCGCGAGGCACACGACGGCCGCGGCGAGAAACGCGGCCGCCCGCGCGCTCGCCCTCATCCCTCCGGCCTCTCCGGCGGCGGCTGCTGCAGCCGCTGGGCGAGCAGGATCAGGACGACGGTCGCCGCGAGCAGCAGCGTCGAGACGGCGTTGACCTCCGGCGTCACGCCGACCTTGAGCATCGAGTAGATCTGCAGCGGCAGCGTCGTGGCGCCGACGCCCGCGACGAACGACGTGATGACGTAGTCGTCGATCGAGATCGTGAAGACGAGGAGCGCCCCCGCGACGACGCCCGGCAGGATGAGCGGCAGCGTCACGCGGAAGAACGTCTGCACCGGGCGGGCGCCCAGGTCGAGCGCCGCCTCCTCGAGCGAGCGGTCGAAGCCCGAGAGCCGTGCTCGCACGACGATCGCGACGTACGAGATGGAGAACACGACGTGGGCGATGACGACCGTCAGAAGCGAGAGCCTGAACCCCGCGACGCCGAAGAAGGTCACGAGCGCGGCGCCGACGACGACCTCGGGGATGATGATCGGCAGGTACAGCAGGCTGCGCGTCGCGCCCTCGCCTCGGAAGCGGTGGCGTCCGAGCGCGAGCGCCGCCAGCGTGCCGAGCACCGTCGAGAGGACTGTCGCCGCCGCGCCGACGATCAGGCTGTTCCGCACGGTCCCGAGCAGCACGTCGTTCGAGAGGAGCTTGCGGTACCACTCGAGCGTGAATCCGCGCCACACGGCGGTCTGGCTCGTCTGGTTGAACGAGAAGGCGACGAGGATCGCGATCGGCGCGTAGAGGAAGAGGAAGACGAGCAGCGTGTGCAGTCGCAGCCAGACCGCCCGACGCGGCCGGCCGGAGCTCACAGGAGCACGTCCTCGCCGCGGCGGCGCGTCCAGACCGCGTAGCCCAGCAGCAGGAGCAGGACGGCGGCCGTCACCTCGAACGCGATCGCCGAGCCGAACGGCTTGTTGCGCGCGACCGCGAACTGGTTCTGGACGAGGTTCCCGGCGAGGATCGTCTTCGCGCCGCCGAGCAGGTCGGACACGATGAACTGCCCGAGGCTCGGCACGAAGACGAGGACGATGCCCGCCGCGATCCCCGGCGCGGTCAGCGGCACGGTCACGCGGCGGAACGTCTCTCGCGCCGACGCACCCAGGTCCGCCGACGCCTCGAGCAGCGTGCGGTCGAGCTTCTCGAGCGACGCGTAGAGCGGCAGGATCATGAACGGCAGCTCGCCGTACACGAGGCCGATCAGCACCGAGAAGTCGTTGTAGAGCAGCTCGAGCGGATGCGACGTGAGCCCGGCCGCCATGAGCAGCCGGTTCGCGAGCCCCTCCGTGCGCAGGATGAACATCCACGCGTAGGTCCGGATCAGGAAGCTCGTCCAGAACGGGATCACCACCAGCCCGAGCAGCAGGTTCCGCCGCCGCGCCGCCGCGATCAGCGCGATGTAGTACGCGACCGGGTAGCTCACGAGCAGGCACACGCCCGTAGTCACGACGGCCATCCACAGCGAGCGCCAGAAGATCTGGAGGTAGATCGGATGGAGCGAGCGCGCGTACTGCGATAGGAACTTGCCCGACAGCAGGTAGGCCCCGAGGTCTCCGATCGGACGCAGCCCGCCATAGGTGCCGCGCTGCCCGAAGCTGATGACGAGCAGGACGCCGAGGGGCAGCAGGAAGAACACCCCGAGCACGACCCACGTCGGGAGGATCAGCGGGTAGGCGGCGCGGGAGCGCTCGTCGCCGCGGCTCACGGCGCGGGCTCCCCTCCCAGCAGGTCGGCATCGCGCGCGTGGAAGCACAAGAAGAGACGGGCGCCCAGCTGCCAGCGTGACGACTCCTCGAAGGGCCGCTCGTTCTGCTCGTACACGGTGAACCGCGCGCCGGCGGCGTCCTTGACGGTCCAGAGCGTCGCGACGCCCTGGTAGACGCGGTCCTCGACCGAGACGGGGACGCTCGGCACGCCGCGCTCGGAGAGGTCGCGGCGGCGCAGGTCGAGCTTCTCGGGCCGCACGATGAACCGGACCGCGGCGCCCGGAGCCGGAGCCGGCGCGCCGTCGAGCGGCACGCGGAGCCGTCCCCCGGCCGCCAGCGCGAGCTCCGCCTCTCCCCCGCTCGCCCCGGCCGCCGTCGCCGCGAAGAAGTTCGAGGCGCCCATGAAGTTCGCGACGAACGCGGTCGCGGGCCGCTCGAAGACGCGCGCGGCGTCGCCTGATTGCTCGACGCGGCCTCGATTCATCACGGCGATCCGGTCGCTCATCGTCAGCGCCTCCTCCTGGTCGTGCGTGACGAAGACGAACGTGATGCCGAGCTCGCGCTGGAGGTGCTTGAGCTGGACCTGGACCTCCTTGCGCAGCTTCTGGTCGAGCGCGCCCAGCGGCTCGTCGAGGAGCAGCACGCGAGGCTCGAGCGCGAGCGCGCGTGCGAGCGCGACCCGCTGCCGCTGGCCGCCCGACAGCTGGTCCGGCCGGCGCGCCTCGAGCCCGTCGAGCTGGACCAGCGCGAGGACCTCGGCCACGCGGCGCTCCCGCGCGGCGCGGTCGAGCGGTCTGTAGCGGAGCCCGAACGCGACGTTCTCCGTGACGTTGAGGTGCGGGAAGAGCGCGTACTGCTGGAAGACCATGTTGACGGGGCGCTCGTAGGGCGGCGTCCGCGTCATGTCCGCGCCCTCGATCGCGATCGAGCCTTCGGTCGGCAGCTCGAAGCCGCCGATCATCCGCAGCAGCGTCGTCTTGCCGCAGCCGGACGGACCGAGGAGCGAGAAGAACTCGCCGCGGCGGATCTCCAGCGATACGCCGTCGACCGCGGCGACGTCGCCGAACCGCTTGGTGACGGCGCGGATCGAGACGGAGGAGGCGGTCATCGGCGCGCCATTGTGCCCGAGAGCGCCTTCGCCCGTCCTTTCACATGTCATCCCGAGGAGCGCAGCGACGAGGGACCCCTTTGAAAGCCGCCAAAGGTCTCAGAAAGGGATCCCTCGCTTCGCTCGGGATGACAAGAAACTAGAAGCTCAACCTCAACCCGACGCGCAGCGTTCGCGGCTGCTGCCACGTGTTCGCGAGTCCGTAGTGCGAGTTCGTCGGTTCGGGGTTGTTGTTGTCCGCCTGATCCGTCGCCCAGACCTGGTCCACCGTCTCGATCTGCTGGCGATTCAGCAGATTGAAGACGTCGACCAGGAAGTGGATCGTGACGGGCCGGATGAACAGGCCGTAGTCGAGGTGCGCGTCGATCTCGTACGTGTCCGGCGTGCGCCCCTCGCTGCCGCGGCGCGTGATGAAGATCTCCGGTCCGGCGTAGTTGTTCCACCATCCGATTCGCGAGATCGGCGTGCCGGTCTGGAAGAAGCCCGACAGCGACGTCGTCAGGCCGAACGGGAACACGTACGCCGCCTGCATCTTCGCCTGCTGGCGCCGGTCGAGCGAGAGGCGCCCGTAGGCGTTGGTCTGGAACTCGGGATAGTCGAAGTCGTCCGTGATGTTCGGGTCCTTCGCGAAGAAGCCGCCGATCGCGCGGAACGCGCCGTCGTAGTTGCCCTGCAGTGAGCTGTAGAGATAGCTCGCGTACAGGAGCCAGTGGTCGGACAGCCGCTTCTGCACGGTGAGCTCGATGCCCTTGAAGTAGCGCCGCGCGGGATAGAACTGCGGCGCCGGCTGGCAGTCGCTTCCGAGGCAGACCGTCTCCGAGAAGCCGGGGTTGAAGAACGCGTAGTTGTCGCACGTGTCGGAGGGCACGCACGTGTCCTCGATGATGCGGCGCAGGCTCCGGTAGATCCCGCGCACGCCCACGCTCCAGTTCTGGGAGACCTGGCGCTCGAGGCCGACCACGATCTCGTCGGCATAGGGTGAGCGGATGTTCGGGTCCACGGCGTCGACGAGCTTTCCGCGGATGACGCACTGATTGTCCTCGGACTGGGCCTCGGGATCGCACGCCAGGTCCGTCGGGCTGAAGTTGTACGTGAGCCCGTCGCGCTCGCCGTTCAGCGAGCGGATGTTCATGTCGAGCGGGATGATCGGGACGAAGTGGCTGTACGACGCGGAGAACTTCGTCGTGCCATCGTTCAGGACGTCCCACGAGACTCCGACGCGCGGGGAGAAGTGGTTGATGTCGATGTACTTGACGTCGTTCAGGCCGTAGATGTCCTGCTTCTCCCAGCGGATCCCCGCGTTGAGCGTCAGGTTCTTGAGGATCATCCACCGGTCCTGCGCGTAGATCGCGAAGATGTTGTGGTGCGGCGTCGCGACGAGCGGGGACACCGTCGGGTCGTCGATCGTGGAGTCCGGCGACGCGTAGAACGAGTGGGAGTACACGGGCCGCTGCAGCGGGTCCGTGTCGTACGGCGAGAGGATGTTCACGAGGCTGCCGCCGCTGTAGTTCCGAAGGACGTCGGCGTTGACGCGCTCGTACTCGCCGCCGACCTTCACGTCGTGGGCGCCGAGGAAGTGCTCCGAGTTGAGCCGGTAGTCATAGCGCGTGAACGTCTTGTCGTCGAAGATGCCGTCGCCGTTGACGCCGCCGAACCCGCCGGACGCGACGTTGGGGTCGACGCTGGTGTCGACCGTGTAGATCTGGTCGCCGCCGGGAGCCGGCAGCGACGAGACGTTCTCGCGGTGATACGCGAACTGCCCGGTGAGGAACCACTTCGACGACAGGATCCCCTCGTAGCGCACGCCGAAGTCCGTGCCGCCGACGGTCACCGTTCCCTCGTACGTGCTCGGCGGGCCGATGACCGGGCCGACCGCGCCGTTGTCGTCCGTCGGGTCGCCGAAGACGGTGCCGATGACCGTGCTCGAGTCGGTCACGCGCCACGTCAGCTTGCCGGAGTAGAGGTTGCTCTTCGTGTCGATCGTCGTGTTCGTGCCGATGACCTCGTCCGGGCCCTGCGTGATCTGCGTGTCCTGCGAGTTCTTGACGTGGTCGTACGCGCCGAAGAACCAGAGGCGGTCCTTCAGGATGAACCCGCCGACGTCGAGGCCGAAGTCCGCCTTCGAGAAGCCGGTCGGCACGCCGCTCGAGGTCAGCTCGTCGATGTGCTTGTTGTCGGCCTGCAGCGCGTTTTGGTTGAGATACCCGAACACGTCCCCGTGGTACTCGTTGCCGCCCGACTTCGTGACGACGTTCAGGATGCCGCCCTGCGCGCCGCCGTACTCGGCCTCGTAGCCGCCCGACTTGAACTCGACCTCCTGGATGAACTCGAAGTTGAGGGTCTTGCCCTGGTTGCCGATCTCGGCGCCGGTCGTGTTCGCGCCGTCGACGAGGTAGCTGTTCTCGAGCCCGGTCGAGCCGTAGACGGTGATCGAGGTGTTGCGGCTGTCCGACTCATCCGTGTTCACGCCGGACGCGAGCTGCGCGATCGACGCGTAATTCCGCCCCGTCGGAAGCGCCTGGAACTGCTTCGCCGTCAGGTTGCGGCCGTTCGTCGTGGATTCCGTCTCGACCTGCACGGCCTCGGCGGTGACCGTGACCTCGGCCGACGTCTTCGCGACGAGCTCGATCTTGATCGTCGCCGTCTGGCTCAGCCCGAGCTGCACGGTCTCGCTCTTCGTGCCCATCCCCTCGAGCGTCGCGTTGACCGTGTAGGTCCCGGGCGGCAGCGCGGTCAGCGTGAACCGGCCCTGCCCGTCGGTGATCGCCGTGCGGCTGCCGAGCAGGTTCGGGCTCTTCGCCTCGATCGAGACTCCGGGCAGCGGCGTCCCGGCGTTCTCGACCGTGCCCTGCAGCGTTCCGGTCGTCTGTGCGCCGGCGATGCGGGCGAAGAAGAGGACGGAGAGGATGACCGCCAGGTGGGCAAACGCGTGTTTCCGCATGCCACGCTCCTTGTACGGACGTTGAGAGAACTGGGGCAACGGTATGTTCGGTGTGAACGCGGAGTCAAGCGCAACCTCGACGCGTCGTGAATGAGACTCGTGATGCGTTCGGCGCAAACGTATTAGGCGCGGCTAATACGTTGTGAGGCGGGGCGCGAGACGCGTGGACGCCGGGGCGAGGTTCGAGCGGCTAGCGGCCGAGGATTCGGACGATGTCCTTGAGCTCTCGCAGGACCATCTTCCGATCGAATCCCGGCTCGGCCGGCTTCGCCGGCGCGCTCGCTTCGCCTCGCGGCGCGGGGACGGCGTGAGCGGCAGCGGGAGAAGGAACGGGCGCGGGCGCGGCTCGCACGGCCGGGGCGGCAGCGGCCGTCTGCTTCGGCTTCTCGGCCGCAGGCTTCTCGATGACCTGCGGTTTTGCCGACTCGACTCGGGACGGCGCCGCTTCCTTGAGCGAGGCGCTCTCGGCTCCGCGCTTGCTCGCGTCTTTCGGACCAGGGATCTTCGCGTCCTTCTGGGCCGCGATCGGCGGCGCGGCGGCGAGGCCCGCGTCGAAGCGTCCCTCCGCGATCTCGGCGTCGAGGCGCTTCTTCGCTCCGGCGACGGTGAAGCCCTCGTCGTAGAGCAGCTCGCGGATGCGCGAGATGATGCGGACGTCCCGGGCGGTGTAGAGCTTCGCAGTGCCCTTGTCCCGACCCTCCGAGAGCGCGGTGAACTCCGTCTCCCAGTAGCGCAGGACGTAGGGCGCCACCTCCGCGATCCGACACGCCTCCGCGGGCCTGTACGCCTCGGCTTCTCCCTTGGACGCCACGGACGTTAATTTACCCCGAAGCCGTTCTCGAACGGGAGGACTTTGATCCGCTGGATCCCCTGGATCCTTTGGATCCTTTCGATCCTTTCGATCCCTTGGACCTCCTGGATCTCGTCGATCTCTTCGTGACGTGGTCCTCATCGCGCGAACGGCCCCGCACCTTGAGACGGATCGGCGAGCCCTCGAAGTCCGCCGCCTCGCGGATGAGGTTCTCGATCCGCCGCTCCTCCGAGAAGTGGAGCGGCTCGGCGCGGCTGGCGACGATCGCGAACGAGGGCGGCGCGACCCCGGTCTGCGCGACGTAGAAGACCTTCAGGGGCCGCCCCGAGGCGGAGCGCGGCGGCGCGTCGCGGAGCGCGCGCCCGAGGACGCGGTTGAGCTCCCCCGTCGAGATCCTTCGCCGGCGGTTCTCGGCGACGCGCGCGGCGGCCGCGAGCACGCGCGACACCCCGCGGCCCGTCTTCGCCGAGAGCAGGAGGATCGGCGCGTGCCGCGCGAACGGGATCTGCGAGGCGAGCGCCCGGCGGAAGTCGTCCGCGGTGCCGACCTCGCGCTGGCCGGCGACGTCCCACTTGTTGCCCAGCAGGACGAGCCCCTTGCCCTCGGAGTCCGCCTCGGAGGCGATGGCCGCGTCCTGTCCCGTGGGCCCCTCGCTCGCGTCCACGACGAGCAGCGCGACGTCGCACTCGGCGATCCGCTTCTTCGACTGGATGACCGAGAGGACCTCGGGCCCCTTTTCCGTCCGGCCGCGCCGCCGGATTCCCGCCGTGTCCACGAGGCGGAACCGGCGGCCGCCGAACGCGAGCGCGGCGTCCACGGGATCGCGCGTCGTGCCGGGGACCTCGGACACGATCGCCCGCTCCTCACCGAGCAGCGCGTTCACGAGCGACGACTTGCCGACGTTGGGCCGGCCGACGACGGCGATGGCGATCTCGGTCTCCCCGGCTCGGCCATCCCCCTCTCCCTCGGGCTCAGCGTCATCCGCGGGGGTCGCCGTCTCGTCCGCGCCCGGTGACCCGGCGCCGGCCGTCGGAATCGGACCCATCCGCTCCGCGATCGCGGCCTGAATATCGTCGACGCCGATGCCGTGCTCCGCGGAGACGCCGTACATCTCCGGGAAGCCGAGCGCCCACGCCTCCGACTCCCCCTCCGCGCCCTCGCGCCGGTCGATCTTGTTCGCGACGATGATGCCCTCGCGCCCGGCCTCGCGCACGAGGCGAGCGGCGGCGCGGTCGCCGGGCAGGACGCCCGCTGAGGAGTCCATGACGAGCAGCACGAGGTCCGCGCCCTCGATGGCTCGGATCGCCCGCTCGCGGACCGCCGCCGGGATCGCCTCCTTCCCCTCCGGGTCGTAGCCGCCCGTGTCGAGCAGGCGGTACGTGCGGCCGTCCGGCAGCTCGGCCTCGACCTCGAGCACGTCGCGTGTCATGCCGGGCAGGTTGTGGACGAGCGACTGGCGGCGCCGCAGCAGCCGGTTGAAGAGCGCGGACTTGCCGACGTTCGGCCGGCCGGCGACGACGACGCGAAACTCTCCCCGGCTCACGTCTGCTTCCTGGGGACGCCTCCCTCGAGATGGAGCTGGTACTTGGGGTGCGAAAACGGATGGACGTCCGGGAAGCGCGTGAAGATCCAGCCGCCGAAGATCTCCTTGGACTTCTCGAAGACGGTGATCCGCGCGGCCGGGTTCTGCGCCTCCGCGCCCTCCGACGTGATCGTGCCTCCCGTCATCGTGAACGCCGGGAGGAACACGTCCGCGCGCACGACGATCGTCGGATCGGGCAGCGGTGTCGCGCCGCCGAGCGGCACGTCGATCGTCCCCTCCTTGCCGGTGCCGAGGTCCTTCCACCGGAGCTTGATCCCGGACCACGCCTGCGCGACCTCCGGCGGGACCTCCAGGCGCGTCGGCACGGTCGGGGCGCCGCCCTGGGGCTCGGCGCCGCCGTCACCGGCGGCCGGGCCGCCCGGTGCGTGGGGAGAGGCCGATGCGGTCTGCTCCTCCGGCTCGTGGGAGATCGCCATGCGGATCTCCGGGTCCGGGCGCGAGCGCTCGCGGCACGCGGGCGCCACGGCGACGGCGACGGCAAGCGCCGCGACGCTCGCCGCGAGCGGGAGCCGCCGGCTCACCGCGGCCTCCGGCGGCGGGATCGATCGCGGCCGAACGAGGACGGCTCGGCCTTCGCGGGCGCGGGCGTCCGCGCGGCGGCCTTCCGCGGAGCCGCAGCCGGCGCCGCCTCCGCGAGCCGGAAGTTCAGCCTGCGCCGTATCTCGTCGATCTCGAGCAGCTTCACCCGCATCGCGTCGCCGAGGCGAAACGTCGCGCCGGAGCTGCGGCCGCGCAGTCGATGCTGCTTCTCCTCGTAGACGAAGAAGTCGTTCCCGAGGGTCTGGATCGGGACGAGCCCCTCGACGAAGAAGTCCTGCAGCGTCACGAACACGCCGAACGATGCCACACCGGTCACGAACGCGTCGAAGTCGCGGCCGACCTTGTCGCGCATGAAGACGATCTTCTTCCAGAGCAGGCTCTCGCGCTCCGCCTGCTCGGCGCGCCGCTCGCGCTGCGAGGAGAAGTCGGCGACCTCGCGGAGGCGGTCCTGCCACGCATCGAAGTCGCGAGCCGGCAAGGCCCGTCCGTCGGCGATCAGGCGCGAGAGCTGCCGGTGGACGACGAGGTCGGGGTAGCGGCGGATCGGCGAGGTGAAGTGGCAGTAGTACGGCGCGGCGAGCGCGTAGTGCCCGCGGCACTCCTCGCTGTAGACCGCCTTGCGCTGCGCGCGCAGGAGGAGGTCATGGAGCAGGCGCTCCTCCGGCTTGCCCTCGATCTGCGTGAGCAGCTTCTGAAACGCGGACGGAGGCATCTCGTCGAGGTCGCCCTTGATCTCGTAGCCGAAGCTCTCGAGGACCTCGCGCAGGTCGACGAGGCGGTCTTTGTCCGGACGGTCGTGGACGCGGTACATCGCGGGCTGCTTCGCGAACACGAGCTTCTTCGCGACCGCCTCGTTCGCGGCGAGCATGAACTCCTCGATGAGCCGGTGCGCGACGTTGCGCGACTCCGGAACGATCCCGACCACGAGCCCCTCGTCGTCGAGAACCACGTCCGCGTCGGGCAGGTCGAAGTCGATCGAGCCGCGCGCCTCGCGCCGCTTGCGCAGGAGCGCGGCGAGCTCGGCCATGTTGCGGAAGTCCTCGAGGAACGGGCCGAAGCGGAGCGCGTCCGCGTCCGTCGGCTTCGTCTCGACCAGCCGGGCGATCTCGGTGTACGTCATTCGGTGGGCGCTCCGGATCACGCCCTTGGCGAAGTCCGCGTGCGTGACACGTCCCTTCGCGTCGAGATCGAGCACGGCGGAGAGGACGAGCCGGTCGACGCGCGGGTTCAGCGAGCAGAGCCCGTTCGAGAGCCGCTCCGGGAGCATCGGCAGCACGCGGCCCGGGAAGTAGACCGAGGTGCCGCGCGAGCGCGCCTCGTCGTCGAGGACCGAGTCCTCGGTCACGTAGTGCGAGACGTCGGCGATGTGGACGCCGAGGCGCCAGCCGTCGCCGCGGCGCTCGACCTCCACGGCGTCGTCGAAATCGCGCGCCGTCTCGCCGTCGATCGTCACGATGCGCCGCTCCCGGAAGTCGCGGCGGCCGAGGAGGTCGTCCTCACGGACCTCGACCGGGAACCGCTCCGACGCCTCGACGACCGGCTGCGGGAAGCGCGGCGGCAGGCCGTGCGAGCGGAGCACGATCTCGACGTCGACGCCCGGCTCGCCGAGGAAGCCGAGACGCTCCTCGACTTCGCCGTGCGCGACCCGCCGCGCGTCCGGGAACGCCGTCAGGCGCGCCTCGACGATCTCGCCCTCGCGCGCGCGCTTCGTCTTGCCGTCGGCGATCCGCACGGTCGCGTCGAGCTTCGGGTCGTAGGGCACGACGACGGCGCGGCCGTCGCGGGTCTCGAAGCGGCCGACGACGCGGTCGCGCGCCCGCTCGAGCACGCGCACGACGACGCCGCTCCTCCTCTCGGAGTCGCGCCCGCGGCCGCGGCTGCGCTCCTCGCGGGCCAGCACGGTGTCGCCGTCGAGCGCGCCGTGCATCCCGGGGCGCGGAACGAAGAGGTCCTCTCCCTCGTCGGCGAGGACGAACCCGAAGCCCTCCGGCCGCACCGTGATCCGGCCCGCGACGAGGTTCGAGTGCTCGATCGCGGAGTACTTCTCGCCGCGGACCTTCACGATCTCGCCGCGCCGCTCGAGGGCGTCGAGCCTCTCGCGGAGCTCGTCGTGCTCGTCGTCCGACACGCCGAGGCCGGAGGCGAGGTCGCGGAACGACAGGATCCGCGATCCCTTGCGGCGCAGGCTGTCCAGAATGTCGGAATCGCGCGGAATCACGCGCGGAGTCTATCCTCCGACCCGACGGCGCAGGCGCTCGCCGGCCGGCGACGTATTAGCCGCGGCTAATACGTCGACTCAGTCCTTCTTCGGCTCGTCTTTCTTCGGCTCTTCCTTCTTCGGCGCTTCCTTCGGCTGGAACAGCTCGGGAAAGTCGTCGAGCGACTCGGGCTTCGGCTGGACCACGCGCCGCTCCCACCCGCACGAGTGACAGCGGATCACGCCGTCGACGGCGGCGGTCGACGGGTTGTGCGGATCCTCGCAGTAAGGATTGGGACAGTTCCAGGGAAGGTTGGGGACGGGCATACAGGCCGGTTCCGGCTCTCCGAGATTTTACGCCGAGGTGAAGCCCTCGCGGGGGCCGCCGCTCTCCGGAGGCGCGGAATCGGGCGGCGCCGAAGGGAGAGGGGGTGCCGCCGTCAGCTCGGTCGGGCCGCTCTCGCGCAGGCGCATCAGCGCGGCCAGCCGGTCGAGGCGGTCCGCGAAGTCGGCCAGGTGACGCGGTAGCCCGTCGCGCGAGATCTTCTCGAGGCCCGCCCCGACGAGAGCCGCACAGCCCCGCCGGTCGCCCCGCTCGTACGCCTTGTGGCAA
>DATBBK010000092.1:0-14059 GCA_036271035.1 Thermoanaerobaculia bacterium
CGATCGCCGCCGCGAGCGGATCGCCGCCGGGAAGCGCCGCCGCCACCTGAGCCGCGGAGGCGGGCCGCGCCGCCGGGTCTTTCTCGAGGCACCTCAGGATCACCCGCTCGACCGCCGGATCGAAGCCCGGCGACACCTGCGACGGCGCCGACGGGGGATCCTCCGCGTGCTTACGACGGAGCTCGTCGAAGGTCGGCGCGTCGAACGCCTTCTTTCCCGTGGATAACTCGTACAGGACGAGCCCCAGCGCGTAGACATCGCTGCGCACAGACGCGCCCTTGCCGGCGAGCTGCTCCGGCGCCATGTACGCGGGCGTTCCCGACACCTCGCCGTCCGGCTGGGCGTCGGCGGCGACCGCGAGCCCGAAGTCCGTGATCCGCGCGCGCCCGCGCCCGTCCACCATCACGTTCGACGGCTTCAGGTCGCGATGCAACACGCCCCGGTCGTGCGCGGCGGCGAGACCCGCGCACAGCTCGCGCGAGATGTCGAGCGCCTTGTCGGGCGGCAGGCGTCCGATGCGCTTCAGGAGCGACGCGAGATCCTCGCCGTCCACGTACTCCATCGAGAGGTAGTGCTGGCCGTCGATCTCGCCGACGTCGTAGACGCGGCAGACGTTCGGATGGGACACCTGCCGCGCAATGCGCACCTCGGCGTAGAAGCGGTCGAGCCGGTCCTTCTCCTCCGCGAATCGCCGCGGCAGAAACTTCAGCGCGACGGGCTGGCCCAGCTTCAGGTCGTCGGCGCGATAGACCTCGCCCATCCCGCCGCGGCCCAGCAGCCCGATGATCCGATAGCGCTCGCCGAGGATCGAGCCCGGCGTGAACCCGCCCGCCTGGATCGAGTCGGACGACGCGAGCCGCCCCACGCGCGAGGAGGACGGCGGCCGCCGCGCCCTCCGCGCCATCGACGGCGACGCGACGTTCGTCGGAAGCTGCGACACCGACGACAGCGACTCGCCGCAGGATGCGCAGAAGCGCGCCGAAGCCGGTACGTCGGCGGAACAGGAGGGACACCGAGTCGTCGGCGACCCCACCGGTTTCCTATGCCTCCGCGACCACGACCGCGCGAACAGGCACGGCCATGCGATAGCCCCAGACCGCCACGCCGAGGACGACCGCGATCGTGATCGGAGTCGCATAGAAGTACCAGTCCGACGGGTCCGCGGTGCGCACGAACTCGTGCAAGCCGGTGAAGAAGAGATCCGCGGCCAACGCCGCGAGCAGACCGAAACGCATCGCGACGGCGACGACGGCCGCGACGTAGAACACGCCGCTCGCGAGAAACGGCGGCGCCGCTCCGACGAAGTTCAGCGAAAAGAGTCCGATCACGATCACCGCCGCGAGCCATTCCGACCGGACCCATCGGCGCACGAAAGCAAGAAAAAACACGAGACCCAAAGTCCAGACCAGCGTGCCCACCGGCAGACTGATGGCATAAGCGAGCGCCTCGCGCGCGCTCGCGGCGTAATGCGGCCGCCGGGGCGCGGCGGGCGGAAATCCGAGCGCGGTGGCCGTCCATCGGACGCCCGGAGTCTGAACGAGCTCGATCAGGACGGCGGTTGCGGAGCCGACGAGAGCGTCTCGGCCGACGATCGGGTCCCGCACCCGGCCGCCGAGCAGCCGCGCCCAGGAGATCAGCATCCGAGGCCAGTTCCGCCGGGCAAACGGCTCGACCGCCAGGTAGATGATGCAGATGAACACGCCGAACAGGAAAGCGTTGGAAAGCCCGTTCGCGAGGTTGGTCTCGAACTCCGCACTGGAGGATGTGTGGTGCGCGCCGAACGCCCACGCCCCGAGCTCGCAGAGAATGACGGCGCCTCCCAGGCGCAACGCGCCGCGGCGGTCGCCCCGGCCGCTGCGAAGATTTCCGCGCACGAGCCAGAGCCCTCCGAACAAGAGCGTCAGGCAGATGAGAGCCCAGACGAGATCCGCAGTCCGGGTGGCGGCGCTCCGAACATCGAAGAGGTCGCGAGCCGGCAGGGTCCACGGACCGATCCAGCGAAAGCCGACGGGGCGACCGCGGTACGCGGCGGCCTCGACGCGCATGGTCACGTCCGTCCGGTCCGGATGTGGACCCTGCCAGGCCGCCCGCGCGTCCGCGAAGACCTCAGGGGTCCAGGCGGGCGCGACCGGTGTGAATCGACTCATGTCGAGGCCCGCGGCCCGAAAGAGCGCGGCCCAATCCGGCTCCCGCGGGGAGCCCGCGGCCTTCTCCAGCTCGATCGGCTGAATCGATAGCGACTTCAGCCGCCCCTCGGCGTCGAGAAGCAGCGTGGTATCCCCGGATTGCAACGACGGCGCCGGGTCGAATGCATTGACGCGGGGTCCGGGGAACGGCGAGGACACGACGTCCGAAGGGATCAGGAACGTCGGGCTTTCGCGGTAGCGATAGTCGAGCGCGTCGCGGGCGACACCTCGACTCCATCGATTCGAGGACCGGTCGTGATCTGTCACCCAATCGACGAATGGTTTGTCCTCGTAGATATCCGCTGCCCAGTCCCCGGGCCGGTCGGTCATTCCGATAGTCGCGAGGATTTCGCGCGCGCGGGCGCGCAGGACATCCGGCGACTTCTGCGAATCGACCGCGGCGAGGAGGTGCGTCCGACCGACGAGCCCGAGCAGAGCGATCAAGCCCAGAACGACCGTCGCCAGCAAGGCCCGCGCGACCCGAGGAGAAATCGCCTCTTCGCTTCCCGCCGCGACCATCTCGGGAGATGGCGTCTCGCCCGCGGCGAGCGCGGCCGCCAGCGGGTCTCCGCCCGGCAACGCCTTCGCCACCTGCACCGCCGAGGCCGGACGCGACGCCGGATCCTTCTCGAGACAGCGCAGGATCACGCGCTCCACGGCGGGGTCGAACCCCGGCGAAAGCGCCGATGGCGCCGTCGGCGGATCCTCCGCGTGCTGGCGCCGCAGCTCCTGCAGCGTCGCGCCGTCGAAAGCACGGCGGCCGGTGTACAGCTCGTACAGCACGAGTCCCAGAGCGTAGACGTCGCTCCGGACCGACGCGCCTCTCCCCACGAGCTGCTCCGGCGCCATATAGGCCGGAGTGCCTGAGAGCTCGCCGTCGGGCTGCGCATCGGCTGCGGCGGCGAGGCCGAAGTCCGTGATCCGCGCGCGCCCGCGCCCGTCCACCATCACGTTCGAGGGCTTCAGGTCCCGATGCAGAACGCCTCGGTCGTGCGCCGCGGCGAGGCCCGCGCATAGCTCCCTCGAGATGTCGAGCGCCTTGTCGGCGGGAAGCCGGCCGATCCGCTTCAGAAGCGACGCGAGATCCTCGCCGTCCACGTATTCCATCGAGAGGTAGTGCGCGCCATCGATCTCGCCGACGTCGTACACGCGGCACACGTTGGGATGCGAGACCTGACGTGCGATGCGGACCTCGGAGTAGAAGCGATCGAGCCGATCGCGCTCGTCGGCGAGGTGGGCCGGCAGAAACTTCAACGCGACGGGCTGGCCCAGCTTCAGATCGTCCGCGCGATAGACCTCGCCCATCCCGCCGCGGCCCAGCAGGCCGATGATGCGATAGCGCTCCGCGAGCACGACGCCGGGCGTGAAGCCGCCGACCTGGATCGAGTCCGACGACGCCAGCCGGCCGACCTTCGACGACGCCGGATTCCGCCGGCGCGCCGCTTCGGCGACCGAGGGAGACGCCATGTTGGTCGGAAGCTGCGAGACGGAGGAGACGGGCTCGCCGCAGTCCGGGCAGAAGTGCGCAGACTCGGGAGCCGCGGAGCCGCACCTCGGACAGGGCGTCACGGTGGGGGGATTCTAGCGCCCGGTTGGTTCGTCACCCCGAGCAGCACGGCCACCGATATTCGCGAGCCGCGCTATGACGCGAAAGGGATCCCTCGCTGCGCTCGGGATGACAGGAAATCAGGGCCTTTGCGAACCGCGCCGTGGCGGAGAAAGGATCCCTCGCCGCCGGGATGACAGGGCGAGCGCTACTTCTTCGTCACCGTCCCGTCGATCACCGGCGTCCACGTCATGCCGTCCGTCGACGCCTCGAACTTGAACGTGTACGCGGTCGGCGACGTCTCCACGAGCGTGTAGCGCGTCTTCATCGTCTTGCCGCCGACGTCGTCCTGGCTCGCGAAGGTCCACGTGTTGCCCGACACCGTGCCGGTCGCGACCTGTGCCTGGCCCATGTTGTTGAAGCCGGACCACGTGTAGACCCTCTTCGCCTTGTCGTATCCGAGCACTCCGAGGCCCGACATCCTGCCCATCGGCGTCGAGGATTCGTCCTGGCACGAGACGAAGTAGTTCCCATCGAGCCAGCGGCACTTCGAGGTGCCGGTCGCCTTGCCGCCGGAGCCCATCGGGCCGGGATGGATGTCGGACTCGGACGTCCACTCGCCGACGAAGTACGAGAGCTTCTGGACCTCCGGGCTCGGCGGCGTCGCGGCGGGCTCCGGAGCGGCTACGAGGATGCGCCCCGCGAACAGCGCCGCGGCCGCGAGTGCGATTCGAATCTTCATCGCGTCCCCCTGCAAAGCGAAAAGCAGAGACCCCACCGCGCTACTTCTTCGAGGACTTGCCCTCGGCCATCGTGCTCCAGGTCTTGCCGTCCTCGGACGTCTCGTACTTGTAGACCTGCGTCGTCGGCGAGGTCAGCGTGACGGTGTAACGCGAGTGGATCGTCTTGCCGCCCATCTTGTCGGTCGATTTCCAGTTCCAAGTGTTGCCGGAGTTCGTTCCGGTCGCGCTCATCGACATTCCCATGCTGTCGTAGCCCATGTACTTGTAGGCCTTGTCCTCGGGGCTCCACGACATGACGCCCTCGCCCTTGACGCTTCCCATCGCGCCGCTGCCGCTCGAGTGGCAAACGAGCTGGAAGCCGCCCTCGAACCAGGAGCAGTCGTCCACGTTGGTCATCTTGCCGCCCGGACCCCACGGGCCCGGCTTCATCTCGCCCTCGCCCTGCCATTTGCCCGCGAATGCGTCGAGCTTCTTCGTCTCGGCAGTCGGCTTCGGAGGGCCCTGCTGCGCCATCGCGACCGTGGCGCCGAAAGCGAAAGCGAGAGCCGCGGCGAACAGTCGATTTCTCATGGAACCCCCTTTTCGCGGCAAATTCTATGCCCCTGGAGAGGCGGCGGGCGGCCCGTTCGACGGACGGCGGAGGGGGACCCGCGAGTTATGCTCGACGCATGAGATCCCGCAACATCGTCCTCGCCGCCACGCTGACGTTCGTCGCCTCGTCGCTTCTCCTGCTCGCGGCCGAGGGTGCCGCGGGCGGCATCCGCTGGAACACGCCGTCCGGGTGGACGGTCGGCGAGCCGCGCCCGATGCGCAAGGCGACGTACACCATCCCGCCCGCGCCCGGCGCCGAGGCCGGCGAGTGCGGCGTCTTCTTCTTCGGCAAGGGCCAGGGCGGCTCGGTCGACGAGAACCTGAGCCGCTGGGTCGCGCAGTTCGAGGGCGCCGGCACTCCGAAGAAGTCGCAGACGACGGTGCACGGGCTGGCGGTCCACCGGATCGACGTCTCCGGCACCTACCTCGCGCCGGGCGGGCCGATGATGCAGTCGCAGGGAAAGAAGCCGAACTGGCGCCTCACGGGCGCGATCGTCGAGGCGCCGGAGGGACTGGTGTTCTTCAAGGCCGTCGGCCCCGCGGTGACGATGCAGGCCGCCCAGAAGGACATCGAGGAGCTGATCAAGTCGATCACGAAGGCGGAGAAGACGTAGAGGTTCGGATCGCTACGCGGTCTTCGTAGGGGCGGGGCTTGCCCCCGCCCCCTTAGGGCGTGGACGCCGGCGCGTTGATTCGTTCCGGGGTCGGGCGGCCGCAAGGGCCGCCCCTACGAATGCAACGCGGGCGCGCTGTGACCCTACCAGGCTCGCAGGAATCCCGCGATGCTCGGCTCCTGGGCCTGCCGCAGCGCGACGCACAGGTCGATCTCCTCGAGGCTCTGAGCGAGCGTCCGTGAGCCGCCGAGCAGCTTGCCCGCGCGATCCTTGAAGAACGCGGCGACGTCGGCACGGTGCTCCCGGTCGCAGAAGCCCGACGCGAGCGACGGGATCTGGCCCTGGGACTCGCGCGGCACGCGCGCGACGATCGCATCGTAGTGCGCCTTCACGAACTCCCACACGGTCCGGCGTCCAACCTCGCTGTCCAGGGCCGCGACGAGGGTGGACTGCGTCTCCCGCGCGTCGTGCTCGGGCGACAGATAGAGGGCGAGCGCCTCTCGAAGCAGCGCCGGATCCTCGAAGCTGCCGAGGGCGGAGTAGATCCGGCGCCGGTCGCGGCGGTCCGGCGCTTTCTTCAACGCGGCGAGGTAGCGGTCGAAGAGCGCGCGATCGCCGAAGTGCGCCGCCACGTCGAGCGCGTCCCTCGCGAGCTCGGGCGGAATCGCGTGCCGGTCGTCGAGCCATGCGATCGCGAGGCGCCTTGCCTCCGCCCGCAGCTGCGGCTCCTGTCCGTACTCCGTCACCCATGGCACGAGATACGTGCGGAGGATCCGCGTGTCCTCGTCGTCCGACGCGCCGGGCAAGAATCCCAGTGCACGAGCCTTCTCTCCGTACACCTTCGAGAGCAGGCGCGAGTAGTTCGGCTCGAGCTCGCGCGGGACCAGGCGGCGCGCGTCGTCGACGATGCGGACGCTCGCCTGCACGAGGAAGCGCGACGGATCCTTCGCATACGGCGGGGCGAGCGCGAGCGCGTCGCCCATCGGCATCGATCCCGCCTCGGCGAGCGCGTCGACGTCGCGGAGGATGCCGACCCGCTCCGGCAGCGTGAGCTTCGCGTCGGGCGCCGACAGGAGCTTCGCGACGCCGCCCCGGTAGAGGACGCGGTAGTAGCCCTTCTCGCCGTCGTTCGCGAGGACCCACGACGGGCAGCTCGCGCTCCCCTGGCCGGCGGCCGCCGGCGCCGGCGCGGCGCCCGTCTTCTCGGAGAAGAGCGTGCAGCCGCGTCCGTCGGCCGTGCGGGAGCAGACGGGGACGTCCCAGATCTGAGGCGGCGCGCCCGGCGATCCGACGGGGAGCAGCCGCGATTGCGTGAGCGAGAGCTTCGGCGGCGCGCCCGCCTTGCAGTCGACGGTGACGTCGAGCAGCGGCACGCCGGCCTGGTCCAGAAACGTCGAGAAGGCCTTCGCGACGCCGGGATGGCTGGCCGCCTCGAGCGCGCCGAGGAAGTCCTTCACCGTCGCGTTGCCGAACCGGTGCGCGGCGATGTAGTCGCGCACGCCCTTGCGGAACGGATCCGGTCCGATCCACGACTCGAACATGGTCAGGATCGCGGCGCCCTTCTGGTACGAGATCGAGTCGAACGCGTTCGCGATGTCGTCGGCGGTCGCGATCTCCTGGCGGATCTTGCGCGCCGAGACGAGCGTGTCCCCGCCCATCACATTCGAGCGGTCGACGACGCGATCGACGTCCACGCGCCACTCCGGCTTCCACTCCTCCATCGTGCGGTCGGCCATCCACGTCGCGAAGGACTCGTTCAGCCAGACGTCGTCCCACCAGGCGAGCGTCACCAGATCGCCGAACCACTGGTGTGCCATCTCGTGCGCGTTGATTGACGCCTGCACGCGCCGGAAGTTGACGGTCTCCTCGTCGGGCGTCGCGAGGAGCACCGACTCGCCCCAGGTGATCAGTCCGGCGTTCTCCATCGCGGCGAACGACACGGTCTGCGGGATCGCGAGCTGGTCGAGCTTGGAGTACGGGAACGGCGAGCCGAAGTAGTTCTCGAGCAGCTCGAGAATCGGGCGCGTCGTCTCGGCGGCGTACCGCGCCTGCGCGGCCTTCCCGCGCGTGGTCACGATGCGGATGGGCGTCTGGTTGCGTCCGGCGCGGCCCGCGTCGACGTAGTCGAACGGTCCCACCGCGAGCGCGACGAGATACGCGGGGATCGGCTCCGTCCGCCGGAACTTCACGACGCGGTGTCCGGCGGGACCCTCCGACTCCGACTCGATCGGCGTATTGGAGACGGCGGTCGTCCCCTTCGGGATCTCGAGCGTGAGCTGCCAGGGCACCTTGTAGGACGGCTCGTCGAAGCACGGGAACGCGCGCCGCGCGTCCGTCGACTCGAGCTGCGAGAAGGCGTACCAGGCGCCGCCGTCCTTCTGTCGGAACAGACCCTGGGTGGAGTTCTCGAAGAGCTTGCCGGAGTACTCGACGTGGAGCGTGATCGCGCCCGGCCCGACCGGCTGCGCGAACGCGAAGCCGAGGAACTCGTCCTTGCCCGGGACGGGACGCGCCGCAACGGTCTTCCCGTCCGCCCGCGCGCTCGCGGTGATTCCATCGAGGTCCGCGCCGTGCATCCACAGGACGCTCGTCTTCTCCTCCAGGCGCACCTCGACGTCGACGACTCCGCGGAACGCCGGCGACGCCGGGTCGACCGCCAGGCGCACGGCGTACGAGACGGGGGCCGCGGCGCCGGAGAGCCTCATCTTCGGCGGCTCGGGATCCGTGGATCCCGGGGCCGCCGCTCCCAGAAAAGCGGCGAAGAGGGACGGAGCGAGGACGGCGATCGCGAGGCGCACGCGCATGCGGACTCCTGTCTGAAAGTCGGGAATCTGGCTTTTCATCCGAAGACCGCGAGCAAAGGTTTCGGAAAAGGCGTCCGAATGCCTGAGAAACCCATCGGGTCGGGATCGGGAAGTCCCCGGCGCGACGGACCGGCCGCGCCCGGATATATTGCCCGGCCGGAGGTGGCTCCATGCTTCGAGACTTCCCCGTCGGACGGAGCGCGGCCCTGCTCGCTGCGGGCGCCCTCGCCGCGGGATTCGTGATCGCTCAGACCGCTCCAAAGGCTCAACCCGCTCAGGCTTCCCAGACGACTTCAACCGCTCCGACCGGAGCGGGATCGCGTGAGGCCATGAAAGACACCATCGTGAAGCTCGAGAACGAGCTCGCCGCCAAGTACGGCGAGGCGGAACGGCCGCGCATCCGTCGCGGCATCGACCAGGCGGCCGAGTTCTGGCGGCCGGCCGACGGCGCCGCCTCGGCGTTCGAGGACGTCGTGCGTCAGTACGTCGCGTCGGACTCCGAGGCGCGGAACGCTCTCTTCTCGCGGATGGAGTTCGCGCTCGAGTCGATCGACGGGCACATGCTCGAGATCTCGCGCGACCTGAGGCGCCAGTCGGACCTGGACCTCGGCGAGATCTACCCGTTCGACCAGGCGATGGCGGGCTACGAGCCGTCCGCGCACGTCAACGACGACTTCTTCCAGAACCGCCTCGCGTTCGCCGTGCTGCTCAACTTCCCGACGACGACGCTCCAGCAGCGGCTCGACGAGGGCGAGCACTGGACGCGGCGGCAGTGGGCGGAGGCGCGCCTCGCGGAGCGCTTCTCGAAGCGCATCCCGGCCGACGTCCAGCGCGCCGTCGGCCAGGCGAGAGCCGAGGCCGAGCGTTACATCGCCGAGTACAACATCTGGATGCACCACCTGGTCGACGACAAGGGCCAGCGCCTGTTCCCGCCGAAGATGCGGCTTCTGTCGCACTGGAACCTGCGCGACGAGATCAAGGCGGACTACTCCGAGGGCAAGGAGGGTCTGGAGAAGCAGCGCTGGATCGCGCAGGTCATGGACCGGATCGTCACGCAGACGATTCCCGGCGCCGTCGTCAACAACCCGCACCTCGACTGGAACCCGTTCACGAACACGGTCAAGCGCACGAACTCGCAGGACGCGGACGCGACGACCGCCAGGGACGCGGCGGCCTCGAACGCGCCGGAGCCGGACACGCGCTACGCCGTACTGCTCGGCTGCTTCCAGGCGGAGCGCAGGGCCGATCCCTACTCGCCGACGGCGCCGACGCTGATCGCACGCCGCTTCAACGAGAACCGCCAGATCCCCGAGGACCGCGTGCGCGCGATGCTCGAGGAGGTGCTCTCCTCGCCGCTCGTGCCGCGCGTCGCTGCGCTCGTCGAGAAGCGGCTCGGCCGCCCGCTCGAGCCGTTCGACATCTGGTACAACGGCTTCCGGCCGCGCGGGAAGTACACCGAGGAGCAGCTCGACGAGGCCGTCCGCAAGAAGTACCCCACCGCCAAGGCGTACGAGGACGACATCCCGCGGCTTCTGACGCAGCTCGGGTTCACGCCGGACAAGGCGAAGTACCTCGCGGAGCACATCGTCGTCGATCCGGCGCGCGGCTCCGGCCACGCGCTCGGCGCCGCGCGGCGCGCCGACAAGTCGCACCTGCGCACGCGCGTCGAGAAGGACGGCATGAACTACAAGGGGTTCAACATCGCCGTCCACGAGATGGGCCACAACGTCGAGCAGACGTTCTCGCTGAACGAGGTCGACTCGACGCTGCTCCAGGGCGTCCCGAACACCGCGTTCACCGAGGCGCTCGCGTTCGTCTTCCAGGCGCACGACCTCGAGCTGCTCGGCCTCGCGAAGCCGGACAAGGAGAGCGAGGCGCTGCGCGCGCTGAACGACTTCTGGGCGACGTACGAGATCGCGGGCCCCGCGCTCGTCGACATGGGCGTCTGGCACTGGATGTACGACCACCCGAACGCGACCGCGGCGCAGGTCAAGGAGGCGACGCTCCAGCTCTGCAAGGACGTGTGGAACAAGTACTACGAGCCGGTGTTCAAGAAGAAGGACGTCGTGTACACGGTCGGGATCTACTCCCACATGATCCACTCGTTCTTGTACCTGCCGGACTATCCGCTCGGGCACCTCATCGCGTTCCAGATCGAGCAGCAGATCCAGAAGGCGCGCGATCTCGGCGGCGAGTTCGAGCGCATGGCGAAGCAGGGCAACATCGCGCCGGACATCTGGATGAAGGAGGCGACCGGCTCGCCGGTCGGACCGAAGGCGCTGCTGACGGCGACGGAGACGGCGCTGCTACGGCTCAAATGATCAATTCGCAGCGCACGCGCAGCGTCGCTGCGAATTGTCATCCCGAGCGAAGCGAGGGATCCCTTTCCCCAGAATGAAGATCCGGTTCGACGCCCCCCTCACCCCGACCCTCTCCGCGCCGCGGGGGCAGAGGGAGATCGCGATAGCATTCTCCCGGTTTCTCCATGACCCAGGACGCTGAGCACGCCGCCTTGCCCTCGTCTCCCTCCGCGGAAACGCGCCTTCCCTCGGGCGCGTCCGCCCTGGTGGAGGTCGACATCGCCGGACTCTCGGATCCCGGACGCGTGCGCGCCAACAACGAGGACCACTTCTTCGTCGGAAGCTTCCACCGCGGCATGCGCACGCTCGCGACGAACGTCCCGCAGGAGGCGATGCCCCGCTCCTACGAGGAGACCGTCTACGCGATGCTCGTCGCCGACGGCGTGGGCGGCTCGGCCGCCGGCGAGATCGCGAGCCGCACCGCGGTCCAGGCCCTCGTGGACCTCGTCCTCGAGACGCCGGACTGGATCATGCTCATCGACGACCGGCTCGCCGACGAGGCGCTGCACCGGATGGAGCGGCGCTTCCAGAAGGTTCGCGACACGCTGATCGCTCGCGCCAACGCGGATCCGTCCCTCAAGGGCATGGGCACGACGATGACGGTGGCCGGCACGATCGGCCCCGAGCTTCTCACCGCGCACGTCGGCGACTCGCGGGCGTACGTGCTGCGGCGCGACGGACGGCTCGAGCGGCTGACGCGCGACCAGACGATGGCGCAGTCGCTCGCGGACTCCGGCGCGATCCGCCAGGACGAGGTCGAGAAGAGCCCGTACCGGCACGTCCTGACGAGCGCGCTCGCGACGCGCGGGACCTTCGTCCAGGTCGAGCTCAAGCGCGCACGGCTCGAGGACGGCGACCGGGTCCTGCTCTGCTCCGACGGCCTCACGGACATGATCCCGGATCCGGAGATCGCACGCATCCTCTCGAAGGCGGGATCGTCGGCCGAGGGCTGCCGCAGCCTCGTCGACTACTCGCTCGAGGCGGGCGGCAAGGACAACGTCACCGTCGTGCTGGCGCGCTACCGGATTCCCAGGGATGCTCGGTCAAGCTGATCCGCGCGGACATATTAGCGATCACTAATATGTCAGGCTGGCCCGGTCCCGTCCGCGCCCGCTGATACGATCCTCCGCACTTTCACGGAGGGTTACATGCGTCTCGCGCGTTTCGCATCCGTCGCCGTGCTCTGCCTCGCTGCGTCGGGGCTCGCCGCCCAGGAGGGCTTCCCGCTCTTCACCACCGACTTCCCGCCCGAGGAGTTCGCCGCGCGCCGCGCCAAGGTCTACGAGGCGATCGGCAACCAGGCGTTCGCGGTCCTGCAGGGCGCACCCGCGAGGCCCGATTACATCCGGTTCCGGCAGAACAACGACTTCTACTATCTCTGCGGCGTCGAGGTCCCGCACGCGTACCTGATCCTCGACGGGGCGACGAAGAAGACCACGCTCCTCCTTCCTCACCGCAACGAGGGCCGCGAGCGCGGCGAGGGCAAGACGCTCTCCTCGGAGGACGCCGAGGAGGTGAAGAAGCTCACCGGCGTCGACAACGTCTACGCCACCGACCTGCTCGGCGAGCAGATCATGGGACTGCAGCTGCGGCGCGGCATGAAGGTGCTCTACACGCCGCTCGAGGCGGCCGAGAACGCGTCCATGAGCCGCGACCTCGCGACGCGCTTCATCGCGGACACGTCGGCCGACCCCTTCGACGGGCGCCCGTCGCGCGAGGGCGCGTTCGTCGCGAAGATCCACGAGCGGTTCCCCGTCCTCGAGGTGAAGGACCTCTCTCCGACGCTCGACGCGCTGCGCCTGATCAAGAGCGAGCGCGAGCTCGTTCTGCTCCGCAAGGCGACGCACCTGGCCGGGGTCGCCATCCTCGAGGCGATGCGCTCCGTTCGGCCCGGACAGTACGAGCGCGAGCTCGACGGCGTCGCGAAGTTCGTCTTCTGGCGCAACGGCGCGCAGGGCGACGCGTACTTCTCCCTGATCGGCAGCGGCCACAACGCGTACTGGCCGCACTACAACGCGGGCAAGCGGAAGATGGAGGACGGCGACTTCCTCCTCATGGACTACGCGCCCGACGTCGGCAACTACGAGGCGGACGTCACGCGCATGTTCCCCGTCAACGGGAAGTTCTCGCAGTGGCAGCGTGAGCTCTACGGTTTCTATCTCGCGTGCTACCGCGCGATCCTGAAGTCGATCGCTCCGGGCAAGACGAGCCAGCAGTGCATGCAGGAGGCGGGCGCCGCGATGGACGGGATCCTCGCGTCGGCGAAGTTCTCCAAGGAGTCGCACCGCAAGGCCGCCGAGGACTTCGTCGCGAAGTACAAGAAGAGCAGCGAGAGCGAGTACCCCTATCTCGGCCACTGGGTCGGCATGGCGACCCACGACGTGGGGTCGCACACGGGGCCGCTGAAGCCCGGCATGGTGTTCACGATCGAGCCCGCGCTGACCGTGCCCGACGAGAAGATCTACGTGCGCCTCGAGGACATGATCTTCATCACGGACAAGGGCGCGGAGGTCATCTCGACCGAGGCGCCGTGGGACATCGACGCGATCGAGAAGGTGATGAAGGAAGAGGGAATGCTGAAGCGCTACAAGCGGGAGTACCCGCCGGCGCAGTAGGGCGTTCGCGTCGGGCCCGGTTCGTAGGGGCGGGCTCGTCCCCGCCCCTTCACGACGCAAACCTCGGCCGCATCAGTCCCGTCCAAGGGGGCGGCCGCGAGGGCCGCCCTACGTCCCAGGCCTCTACGGCCCCGGCGGCACCTCGACCGGCTGCGGCTTCGGCGGCACCTCGGGCTTCGGCTGCCCCGCGTGCCAGTCGACGGTCCCGGCGATCTCCACGAGCTGTGCGCCGCCGCGCACCGAGTCCACCGTGAGCGGCAGATTCGGCGGCATCTGGAAGAGCTTCATGTCGCCGTACGTCTTCGTGAGGAAGGGCGAGAGGAAGTTGACGACCCATCCGACGATGCCCTTGCAGTGCGTTTCGATCTTGAGGTCCTTCAAGATGAACGCACGATTGGCCTTGTCGACGAAGAGGTTCGCTTTGCCGACGGGCGCGCAGTACTGGTAGAAGAGCCGCTTCAGTCCCTTCTGCGCCTTCTTCTCGGCGGTGAACTCGATTCCCAGCGTGAAGCACGTGTCGCCGCACGGCCGGAACATCTTCGGCGTGATCGTGAAGTCGACGTTCTTGATCGCGAGATCCTGACGCCACTTCGCCGCGCG
>DATBBK010000093.1:0-14334 GCA_036271035.1 Thermoanaerobaculia bacterium
GATCCACGCCGATTCGTCAAGCAGGCTCCGTCCCCAGTCCTCGAGGATCGGCCACAGATCGGCCGGCCCGGTCAGCCATCGCCGCTCCCAGAAGGACGAGCGCAGCACGACGGCCGCGAAGCCGCCCGGCGTCGCCGCGTCGCCCCATTCGAGGAGTGGATGGACGCGGGCGCGCAGGGGCAGATACAGGTAGGGAAGCAGTCCGATCAGGGCGGCGCCGACGCACGCGGCGGCGAGCCGGAAGCGGCGGAGCAGCGCGGGCCGCGCGACGACCGCGAACGTTCCGATCGCGAGGCCCGAGACCGCCATCTCGAGATGGTTCGAGGCGCCCAGCCCGCACGCGAGCGCGCCCAGGACGAGTTCGCGGTCCCGGTCCGTCCGGAGCCAGCGCAGGACGAGCAGGAGCGCGGCCGCGAGGAAGAGGGCGTTCAGCGCGTACACGCGCTGGACGTTCGCCTCGCCCCAGAGGCTTCGTGAGAACGCGAAGAGCCACGCGGCGCCGGCGGCGGGTACAGGCGAAACGCCGGACGCCCGGGCCGCGAGGTAGAGGAAGGCGACGGCGGCGGCGGCGCACACCGCCGAGAACAGGCTCGCGCTCCACGGCAGCGGCAGGAAGAACATGAGCATCGACCAGGCGCGCGCGAGGAGCACGTACAGCGGGTACCCGGACGGGTGCGGGATGCCCATGACGGCGACCGCGGTCAAGAGGTCGCCGCTGTCGCCGACGTACACCGTGCGGCACGCACCGGCGGCGTACACGGCGAACGGGACGGCGGCGACGGCAGCGGAGCGCGCCGTCTCGCTCCTCGGGATCATCCGGAGACCGCGCCGCCTTCGCTCAGCGAGAGGCCGGCTGCTCGAGGCGCTTGAGGTTCTCGCGGAAGAGCGCGTTGCCGGGGTCGACCTTCAGACCCTCCTGGAGCGCGGCGATCGCCGCCTTGCGGTCGCCCTTCAGGTACGCGACGTTCGCGCGGTACTGGTACACGAGCGCGAGCTTCGGCGCGATCCGCGCCGCCTCGTCCAGGCGCCGCTCCGCCCCCGCGTAGTCGCCCCGACGCGCGGCCCCGGCCGCCTCCTCGGCGAGGGCCGCCGCGCGCGTCTCCGCATCCGAGTGCGGCTGCTGCGGCAACGGCGCGCCGAGCCGCTCGAGCGCGCGCCGCGACGGCTCGTACTGCGGGTTGTACTTGACCGCAGTCTGGTAGTCCGCGACGGCGGCGTCTTTCTCCCCCCGCCGCTCGTGGATGACGGCGCGGTTGTGGTACGCCTCGACGTTGAGCGGCTCGAGCTCGATCGCGTTCGTGAGCTGCTCGATCGCGGCGTCGTACCGGCCGAGCGCCCCGAGCGCACCCGCGTAGCTCGCGCGCAGCGACCCGTCGGACGGGGAGTCCGCGACCAGCTTCGCGTACTGCCGGGCCGCCTCGTCGTAGCGCCCCTCCTCGAACGCGATGCCCGCGAGATTGCGATCGCCGGTGGACGACTTCGCTCCGATGTAGCCGAGGCTCGTGAGTTTCTTCACGACCTCGGGATCGACCTGCGAGTCGGACGCGCCGCCGCCGTCCGCGCCCGCGGAGCTCGGCCCGGCGGCCGCGCTCTCCGTCGCGGTCTCGTACGTCTTCACCGGCGTCGCCGGGGTGACGTCGAGGCCCTCGACGAGGACCCGGCCGGGCATGTCCTCGGCCTTCGGCAGGCCGTTCAGCGCGAGCACGGTCGGCGCGACGTCGAGGATCGACGGACGGTTCAGCCGGGTGCGCGTCTTCACGCGGTTGCCGTACATGTAGAGGATGCCCTGCATCCGGTGGTACTGCTCGCTGACGCGGCGCATGTCGCGCGTCTTCGACGGGTCGTCCTGGAGGCGGCCGAGCTCAAAGCCGTGGTCGGAGAGGACGATCAGCGTCGTCCGCGAGTCCATCGCGTCGAGCATCCGGCCGACCAGCCGGTCCGCGTACGCGTACATCTCCTCCACCGCGTGGCCGTACTTCGCCTGCTGCGCGGCGAGCTCGCCGGACAGGCCGGTCGCGCGGAAGAGGTGGCCGAAGAGGTGCGACGAGGTGTCGACACCCTCGACGTAGACGAGCAGGTTGTCCGGCCGGTCCTCCTTCCAGAGCTTCAAGCCGATCCGGGTGTACGTCTCGGCCGTCGCGTACGCCCACTTGAAGTGCGAGAGGTCGTCCGCGAAGTCGAAGGGCCGCGCGGCCTCCTCGGCGCTCACGGTGACGAACGGCGCGAGCTCGGCCGGAGTCACGTCCTGCGGACGTTTGCGGAGCGGCGCGATCCGCGCCTCGAGCTCGGGCGGCGACACCCGACCCGTGTCTCCCGCCCCCGCCGCGGCGCCCTCCTCCATGAGGAAGTGGTAGGCGAAGTGGTCGGAGACGATCGATCCGCGGACCTTCTCGGCGGGCCAGGTCGCCCACCAGCCGACCACGTCGATGGAGCGGCCCTTCGCCGAGAGGATGTTCCAGATCGCCTGCGCGTGCCGCATCCGGCTCGTGACCGGCAGCTGCTCGCCGGTGGTCGGATTGACCGCGACGAAGTGGCCGATGCGGTGCCGGTCGGCCGTCTTGCCTGTCGCGATGGTCGTCCAGATGACGGGGGAGAGCAGCGGCTTTCGGGACTCGAGCGGGCCGTAGGCCCCCTCGCGGCGCAGCTTCGCGAAGTTGGGAAGCTTGCCCTCCGACATGAGCAGGTCGATGGTCACCGGGTCGGCGCCGTCGAGGCCGAGCACGAGGACGCGGCCGGGCGACCCGCCGCGGCACGCGACGAGGGCCACCAGGCCCGCGATCAGCGCCGCGCCGCACAGGGCGAGCGCGGCGAGGCCGGCGCGACGTCGCGGAGGCACGCGCGGATTCTACGTCCTGAACGATGAGCAGGTTAGAATCCCCTCCCTTTCCAATGGCAACCGGCAAGTTCCTCTTTCGCAAAGTCGAGAAGGCGATCCAGTCCATCGATCGCGCGGGGGACCCGTCCGCGACGATCATGCAGACCGCCTCGACGGTCATCGAGCACTTCTCGGACGTGCTCGGCGTCCGCGGCGGCCGCCTCTACGTCCGTCGCGACGGCGGCTACGAGCTCGTCCGCACCTTCGGCGGGGTGCCCGCCGTCGAGCCCGGCCTCTTCATCCCCGAGGATTACGCGCCGATCGAGAAGGTCATCGACGACGGCGTCGTGGTCATGGATCTCTCCGCTCCGGGCGTGGACGCCGAGCTCGAGCGGCGGCTCGGCGCCGAACGCTTCGCGGCGATCGCCGTGGGAGACGACGCGTACATCCTGTCGTTCTCTGTCGATCCCGCGGCTTCGGAGGACGACCTGCTCGCCTCGCTCGGAATCCTGCGCCTCGCAGTCGACCAGAAGCTGCGGCAGGACCGCTACGTCTCGGCGCTGCAGGAGGCGCGCCGGATCCAGATGTCAATTCTGCCGAAGCGCGCGCTCCGGCGCGGCTCGATCGAGGTGTCCGGGTTCACGAGCCCGGCCGAGCTCGTCGGCGGCGACTACTTCGACTTCATCCAGGTATCCGACCGCCTGCTCGGCGTGGCGATCGCCGATGCCTCGGGCCACGGGCTGCCCGCGGCGCTCCAGGTGCGCGACGTCTATACGGGTCTGCGCATGGCCGTCGAGCGCGACTTCAAGATCGTCCGCACGGTCGAGCGCCTGAACCGGATCATCCACGAGTCCCGGCTCACGACGCGCTTCGTCTCGCTCTTCTACGGGGAGATCGAGGACGACGGCAACCTGATGTACGTGAACGCGGGGCACCCCCACCCGCTGCACTTCCACGGCACGAGCGTCACGCCGCTCGTGCAGACCGGACTCGTGCTGGGCCCGACCGCCAACGCGACGTATTCGCGGGGCTACCGGCGGATCGAGCCGGGCGACGCGCTGCTCCTCTATACGGACGGGATGGTCGAGGCGCACGGGGAGGACGACGAGGAGTTCGGCGTGGGTCGGCTCGTCAAGGCGTTCGAGGATCTGCGCGAGAAGCCGGGCGACGAGATCTCGAGGGCGCTGATCGAGCGCGTGGGCGAGTGGGCCGGCGGCGGCGAGCCGGAGGACGACCGGACCGTGGTCGTGTTGAAGCGCCACGAGAACGGCGTCGTCTCGGACGGCGGCAAGACGGGCTCGTCGGGGGCTCTGACCAAGCCTGACGCGTAGCGGAACGGCGTAAAGAAGAAGCCCGACGCATAGCGGCGCCGCGTTCGAGAGAAAACGCACTCGCGGTGCACGTGAGCGCCTAGCTCGGCGTCCCCGCCGCCTTCCTCCGGAAGAACTCCGCGGTCGGCTTCACCCCCTGCGGGAACGGCGTCCACGGCGGCAGGTCGAAGTCGCTCCGGACCTTCGTCGAGTCGAGCACGCTCCGCTTCTGCTCGCCCGCGGGGGCGGGAACGTGCACCGGCTCCTTCGTGTAGCCGTACTCCTTCGCGAGGACCCCGAAGAGCTCGTTGACCGACGTCTCGACGCCGGTCCCCAGGTTCCACGTCCCCGCCGCGTCGGACAGGGCGGCGCGCGCCCCCGCCTCCACGAGGTCGCCGACATAGACGTAGTCGCGCGTCTGCGCGCCGTCGCCGTTGATCTTGACGGGCCGGTTGGCGAGCATCGCCTCCGAGAAAATCGCGACCACCCCCGCCTCGCCGGTGCCGTCCTGCCACGGCCCGTAGACGTTCGCGTAACGGAAGATCTGGGTCTGGAATCCGTGGATGACGCGGTAGTAGTGGAGGTACTTCTCGATCGACAGCTTCGCGCAGCCGTACGGCGATATCGGGTTCGTCGGGTGGCTCTCCGGCGCCGGGCGGCCGCCCTCCGGCTCGCCGTAGAGGGCGCCGCCGGTGGACGCGAACAGGACGTGGCGCACTCCGGTCGCGCGGCAGGCCTCGAGCAGCTTGAGCGACCCCACGATGTTGGAGCGCGCGTCGCCGACCGGATCGGAGACGCTGTGGCGCAGGTCGATCTGCGCCGCGTGATGCGAGACGAACTCGATCTTCTCCTCCTTCAGCAGGGGAGCGAGGTCGGCGTCGGCGATGTCCGCGTCGACGAACCGCGCCTGCGATGGGAGCCGCTCCCGCCGGCCGGACGAGAGGTTATCGACGATGACGACCCGGTGGCCGTCGGCGAGGTGCCGCTTCGCCATCTGAGAGCCGATGAACCCGGCGCCGCCGGTCACGAGGATGTTCATAGAATTCCTTCCTTCCAGCGAGCCGCCCGACGCGGGCCGCCGCGCGAAGCGACCGGATGATAGCCAACAACCGTCCCGACCCGCGGCTCGCCTTCAACCCCGAGGCGCTCGGACTGGCGCCGCCGTCGCGGAGCTTCTTCCGTCGGGACACGGAGGCCGTGGCCCGCGGTCTCCTCGGGATGCACGTCGCGCGCCGCTGGCGAGGACGGTGGTACGGCGCGCGCATCGTCGAGACCGAGGCCTACCTGGGCGTCGGGGACCGCGCGGCGCACTCGTGGGGAGTCCGCAGGACCGAGCGCGTCGCGCCCATGTATCTCGATGGCGGCCATCTCTACGTGTTCCTCGTGTACGGGATGCACTTCTGCGCGAACGTCGTGACGCGAAGGGAGGGCGTGCCCGAGGCGGTCCTGCTGCGCGCCGCGGAGGGACCCGCCGCCGCGCCGGCGCGGCTGTTGTCCGGCCCGGGCCGGCTCTGCGCGGCGCTCGGGATCACGCGCGCGGATTCGGGCCGCGACCTGCTCGACGGCGGCCCGATCGCGATCATTCGCGGGCGGGGACGTCGGCCGCGCGTGGGCGTTTCGCCGCGGATCGGCGTGGACTACGCGGGAGAGGCGAAGGACTGGCCGCTCAGGTTCTTCGATCTGGACAGCCCGGCGGTTTCGGGCCGCAAGGCTCCGAGGGGTTAGCCCGGCCGCGGGCGCCGCCCGGTCAGTGCGGCAGAAGCGGCAGCTGCCCCGGCCCCGCCTCGCCCGTCGCGACCACCGCGTTCTTGCCGCCGTGCTTCGCGCGATAGAGCGCGGCGTCCGCCTTCTCGACGAGGTTCCGCTTCTCGGCCGCGTCCTCGGGGTATGAGGCGAGGCCGATCGACACCGTCGCGCGCAGCACCTCGCGGGAATCCGGCATCCGGAACAGGCGCTCGTCGATACGCCGCCGGACGCGTTCGGCCACGAGCACGGCCTCGCTCATCGGCGTCTCGGGCAGCACGAGCGCGAACTCGTCGCCGCCGTAGCGCGCGAGCAGGTCCATGTCGCCGCGGACCTCGTTCCGGATCTCGCCGACGATTCCCTGGAGGATCGCGTCGCCGACGGGATGCCCGAAGCGGTCGTTGATGGACTTGAAGTCGTCGATGTCGAGCATCAGGACGGCGAGCGGGCGTCCGGTGCGCTCGGAGCGGCCGAGCTCCCGCTGGAGGACCTCCTGGAAGTGGCGGTGGTTGTATGCGCCCGTCAGCGAGTCGCGGATCGACTGCTCGCGCGCCTCGGCGTAGGAGCGCGCGTTCTCGATCGCGACCACGGCCTGGTTCGCGAAGATCTCGAGCGCGCGGATCGTATCGACCGAGGGGGAGCGCCCATCGCGCGGGTCGTCGACGGAGAGGCAGCCGAGGAGCCGGTCGTCGGAATAGAGCGGGATCCAGATGAGCTCCTCAGCGCGCCAGGCGTCGTCGCCGGCGGCCAGGACCCGCCGCGGGGCGGCGCCTCCGGAGGACGGATCGGTGTCGTTTCCGCGTCGGTCGCGGACGTGGAAGGACTTCGAGACGCGGTGGCGCTCGGTCCACCAGCGCGTGATCTCCTCCGCGGGCACGTCGCGCGAACGCAGAGCGCCCCACTCCTCCTCGGCGCCGATGTGCGCGCGGGGGACGAACACGTTGCGCTCCCGCTCGTACGTCGAGAGCACGACGCGCTGGAAGCCGAGGCTCTTCGCCACGGCCGTGGTGATCGACTGGAACAGGTCGTCGAGCGTGCGGTGCCGCTTGAGGTCGTTGGAGACCTCGAGGATCTGGTTGAGGGTCTCCGCGCGCTGCCGGTTGCGCTGCGAGAGCTCCTCGACCTGCGCGCGGACCGAGCGGTCCTGCAGCACGAGCGCGATGTGCGAGGCGACGGCGCGCAGCGAGGCGATCGTCTCCGGCGCGTGGAGCGAGGGAGACGCGCTCTCGACGATCAGCATGCCGGTGTGCATCTCGTACGTGGAGAGGCGCGTGCGGATCTGGTACGGCAGCTCCGGTGCGAGCCGGACCGGCCGCGCGTCGCCCGTCGCCAGCTCGTCGGGCGCGCTCCAGCGGTCCACCCGCCGCTCGTCGAAGCGCTCGCGGCGCGCCCACGCGAGGACGTCGCGTCGGCTCTCGGCGGCGCCGTCCGAGACGTGGACGGACGGCTCGTCGCCGTCTCCGGACCACTCGAGGACCGCCGCGGCCTGGACGGGCAGCAGCCGCGCGATCGCCGCGAACACGCGCTCGTAGCGGTCGACGCGGGCGCTCACGCCGAAGGTCGTCGAGATGTCCCGCATCGCGTCGAGCTCGAGGTTGCGGCGCGAGACCTCCTGGACGCGGCGCTCCATGGACGAGAGGCTGCGCATGACGAAGGAGGCGAGCACGACGGGAAAGAAGGCGAGCAGCATCCCCGGGACGCCCTGCTGGAGGTAGACGAGGATCTCGAGGATGACGATCGGAGCGAGCAGGAGGAGGGCCACGAGCTGGAAGACGGCGATCTCCAGCATCCGCTCGCGGGCGGCGACCCGGCCGAGCTCCAGGTAGGCGAACACGAGCGCCGTGTTGACGAAGTAGAAGACGAGGAGGACGCCCGTCGCGAGCGCCGCCACGGTGATCCATCCCGCGCCGGCGGCGTTCAGCGCCCGCGCGAAGAGGGCCGCCGCGCCGTAGGCGAGCGCGAGCTGGGCGACGTCGAACGCGTTGGATAGCGAGAACCGGCGCGGCCGCTGGAGCGCCTTCGCGAGGCCGTCGGCCGCGAGGCAGATCAGGATCGCCGCGCCGGGGGAGCCGAGGAGCAGGATGGCGGGCACGAGCGCGGCCGCTTCGACGCCCACGAAGTTGCCGGCGTACCGGATCCGCAGGCGGAGGGCGAGCGCCGTCAGCGCGGTGAAGAACACGAGCTCCGGCCACCGCTGCCACGGGATGCCCGGCGAGAGGACGCCCAGGATCAGTGCGACGGCGCTGCAGACGCCGAGCTGCAGCGCGCGGAACGCGGCGGTGCGGCGGTCGATCACTTCCACCGGACCACCCCGTCGCGGTTGAGCTTCTGGAAGATCATCAGGACGTCGAGCTCCTTCATCGGCGAGATCTTCATGATCGCCTTGACGTCCCATTGCCCGTTGATCCGCGACAGCACGAACCCCTCCTGCGGCGAGAAGGCGCGCTGCGTCAGGGCCTGGAGCGGAATCGAGAGCTCGGGGACCTTCTCGACCGAGACCCCGTCGCGCGCGAGGCCGCCCTTGATCTCCCGCTCCGCCTCCCGCATGGCCTCCGCCGTGCGCCCGTCGGAAGGATCGAGCTCGTACGCCGCCTTGAACAGGCGATACGCCCCCTGCGGATCGTCCTTCAGCTGCGCGCGACCGCGCTGGAGGAAGTGGTCGATCTCGGTGCCCGTGGGCGGCGCCGACGAGGCCGAGGCCTGAGGCCGCCGCTCCGCGAGGCGCATCGTCCCCGAGCGCAGCCCGTCGCAGATGAGCTTCGAGACGTTGAACTCGGCGTTGTGGGTCTGGAGCGCGATGGCCTCGATCGTCCGCTGGCCGTCGATGTAGGGGACCATCAGCTTCTCTCGGTCGGCGAGCGCGTTCATGTCGAGCGGGCGCACGATCTCGGGGATGACCCCGGAGTCGGGGACGCGCTGCCGGATGAGCTGCCACTCGTCGTAGCGGCGCATCCCCTCCATGATGATTCCGGTGACGTCGAGCGAAAGTGGAACCATCTTCTGGTCGGGGAGGTCGCCGTCGACGAACTCGAAGTTCCCCTCGCTCCAGAGGAAGACGTCGTAGATCGACTCCTCCGCCTTCTTCTTCATCAGTCGGAGCAGGTCGGGCTCCGCGATCGCGTTGATCATGACGAGGATGCGGCCGAGGAGGATCTGCGACTCCTCCTGGACCTCCATCGCCATCTTGAGCTCCTCCTCCGTGATGTACCCGTGGGAGACCAGGAAGTGGCCGAGGTACTCGCGCTGGTCGGAGGAGGAGGTCGAGGCGATCCGGCCGTCCACGAAGTAGATCCGCTTCTCAACGCCGTGGCCGTCGATCAGCAGGGTGCCGGTCTTCGAGCCGAGGGAGAGCCATTGAAACAGCTCTCCCAGCTGCATCGTCTTCAGATTGCCGGTGATTCCCAAGGGTGTCTCGAGGCGCCTATTTTAACTTAAGCGCCTGAGACGCCGAGAGTTGAGAGTGACCGGAAGGCGCGTGCGCCGGCCGGAAAGCGCAGTGAAGGCGGCGCTTCGGCGTGAAAGATCGCGTTCGGGCCCGACTGCCGGCCTAGGGCCGGCGGCGCACGGATGGCGGCCCGGTCACTCCATCGGCGGGTTGTACGCCGCGACGCCCGTCACCGCCTCGCCAATGATCAGCGTGTGGATGTCGTGCGTCCCCTCGTAGGTGTACACGCTCTCGATGTTGGCGAGGTGGCGGAAGACGGGGTACTCGTTGACGACGCCGTTCGCGCCGAGCGTCTCGCGCGCGAGCTTCGCGGACTCGCGGGCGACCCAGACGTTGTTGCGCTTGGCCATGGAGACGTGGTGCGGCTTCATGGTCTTGTCGTCCTTCATCTTCCCGAGCTTCCAGGCGAGGAGCTGACCCTTCGTGATCTCGGTGATCATCCACGCGAGCCGCTCCTGGACGAGCTGGTGCGCCGCGATCGGGCGGTCCTTCCACTGCTTGCGGGTCTTCGAGTACTCGAGCGCCGCGCCGTAGGTCGCCATCGCGCTGCCGAGCGCGCCCCAGGCGATGCCGTAGCGCGCCTGTGTCAGGCACGAGAGGGGACCCTTCAGGCCCTCCACGCCGGGCAGGATGCTCGACGCGGGGATCCGGCAGTCCTCGAACGCGAGCTGCGAGGTCACGGACGCGCGCAGCGACATCTTGCCCTTGTGCTCGAACGTCGAGAACCCCTTCGTGCCCTTCTCGACGAGGAAGCCGCGGACGACGCCGTCGAGCTTCGCCCACACGACCGCGACGTCGGCGATCGAGCCGTTGGTGATCCAAGCCTTCGCGCCGTTCAGGACGAACGAGTCGCCGTCCTTCTTCGCGACGGTGCGCATGCCGGCGGGGTTCGAGCCGAAGTCCGGCTCGGTCAGCCCGAAGCAGCCGATCGCCTCCGCCTTCCCGAGCCTGGGGATCCACTTGTCCTTCTGTTCCTTCGAGCCGAACGCGTAGATCGGATACATCACGAGGGCGGACTGCACGGAGACGAAGGAGCGCAGGCCGGAGTCGCCGCGCTCGAGCTCCTGCATGATCAGGCCGTAGGCGATGTTGTCGAGGCCGGGCAGGCCGTACTCGGCGATCGTGGAGCCGAAGATGTGCATCTGGGCCATCTCCGGGATGAGCTCCTTCGGGAACCGCCCCTCCCAGGCCGCCTCCTCGATGATCGGGAGGACCTTGTCGTCCACCCACGCGCCGACGGTGTCGCGGACGAGCCGCTGCTCCTCCGTCAGGAGGGAGTCGCAATCCAGATAGTCCGTGCTGGCAGCCACGCTGACCTCCGCTCGAAAGGCGGGCATCCTATCGCAGGGGACCGCCTCTCGTAAGCCGTCAGCCGGAAGGCCGGGAGCCGAACGCATTAGCTGCGGCTAATATGTCGCGCATCACCGGGGCCTCCCTCATCCACGCGGTACACTTTTCGGAGAGCTCATGGCCAACTTTCTCGGGGGATCGGCCTACACGATGGTGCGCGACATCGCGGAGGGCTACGTCATTCCGAGCGAGCTGACGTTCAAGAAGTTCCTGCTGCCCGACTTCCAGTCGTTCCTGCTCGAGGCGGACAAGCTGCTGCGCGAGATCCGCGGCAACGTCCCTCCGACCGGCGACGTCGAGGCGACGCAGAAGCGCCACCGGAAGATGCAGCGGCTCCAGCAGTGCCTGACGATCGCGAATAACGTCCGTTCGCGGCAGCGGTGAGCCGCGGGGGCGGCGCCACAGGTCGCCCCGGCCGCGAAGTCCTCCTCGCGTCTCTCTTCTTTCTGGGCGCCACCGTCGTGATGACGTGGCCGCAGGCGCCGCGGCTGAACGACGGGATGACGGACCTCTGGGACGCGAAGCTCAACGCGTGGATCGTCCAGTGGGACGTCTACCAGGGGCTCCGGCATCCCCTCGAGCTCTTCCAGGCGCCGTTCTTTCATCCCGCGCGCTACGTGCTCGCGTTCTCCGAGAACCTCGTCGGCGCCGCCGTGTTCGGCGTCCCACTGCTCGCGCTCGGCGCCTCGACGCTTCTCAACTACAACGCGCTCCTCCTGCTCGGAATGTTCCTGTCGGCGCTCGCCGCCTGGGCTCTCGCGCGGGAGGTGACGGGCGATCCGGCCGCGTCGCTCGTGGCCGGTCTCGTCTACGCCTTCCCGCCGTGGCGGCTCTCGCAGATGCCGCACTTTCAGTTTCAGTGGGGCGCGTTTCTCTGCCTCGCCCTTCTATTCCTGATTCGTTATCTGCGCGGCGGCGTCCGACGGGATCTCGTCCTCTACGGAATCGCGTTCGCCTGGAACGCCTTAACGAACGTGCACTACGCGATCTTCTCGGCGTTCGTGGTCGGCGCCGCGCTCCTCGTGGAGTCCGCGGCCGCGACTCCGGGGCCCGAGCGCGCCGCCCGCCTCCGGGGGGCGCTGATCGCGACGCTGGCCGGTGCGCTCGTGTTCGCGCCGTTCGCGCTCGCATACGCGCGAGCCTCCGAGCTCTACGGGATGGTGCGGCGCCTCGGCGAGATGCGCGTCTTCTCGGGCCAGTGGACCGATTTCCTGTCCGCGGGCGAACGCAATCGGACATGGGGCGCGCTGACGGCGCGCTGGTTCCGTCCCGAGGGCGACTTCTTCCCGGGGCTCACCGCGCTGGCGCTCGCGGGGGTCGCCCTCGTCCGCGTGCGGCGGGACCGACCGGCGGGACCCGCGGCGGCGGCGCCGCAGGCCGCGCGGCCGGCGCGCGGCGTCGTCCGGGCGCTCGACGCCGCCTGTGCGATCGGCTGCCTGCTGTGGCTGGCGTCGCTCGCGCGCCCCGGACTCCAGATCGGCCCGCTGCGGCTCGGCGACCCCGGACGCATCCTCGTCGTCTGGACGGCGCTCGCCGCGATCCGACTGTGGATCGCGCTGCCGGGCGCAAGCGGATTCGCGAGCGTCCCGGACTGGATCCGGCGGTCCCGGACCGAGCCGTCCCTCCTCATGCTCGTGCTTCTCGCGGCGGCGGGGGTCGTCGTCGCGCTGGGAGCGAACACGCCCTACTACCGGTTCCTGTTCGTGTCGGTCTCGCGGATCTTCGGCGCGATCCGGGCTCCCTCGCGCGGCATCGTGCTCTTCGATCTCGCGCTCGCCGTGCTGGCGGCATGGGGGCTCGCCGCCTGGACGCGGTGGAAGGCCCGCTGGTCGCGGCTTGCGATCGTCGCGGGCGCCGTCGCGGCGCTCGGCTTCGAATATCGCGGGTTTCCGCTGACGATCTATCCGTACGAGCCCTGGCCGGCGCCGGTATACGGGTGGCTCCGCGGTTCCGGCCCCCTCCTCGGCGGCGGCGCGGTCGTCGAGTGGCCGATCGGTCCGGTCGACGCGGAATACGTCGTGCGCCAGGCGGATCACCGGCAGCCGCTCGTCAACGGCTACTCCGGATTCTTCCCGCCCGACTACCTGCGCCTGCAGGCGCTCGTGCGGCTGCAGCCGGTCCCCGACGGCATCTGGCGCGAGCTGCTTCGCGTCGGAACGAGCATGCTGATCTACCACTCCGGCGATCTGGAGCCTTCGCGGCGCGCCCTCTACCGGCATGCGCTGCGGGGCGGCCTGGACGGGAAGTGGCTCTCCCTCGCTCGTGCCTTCCGCGGCGTCTCCGGAACCGACTTCGCATTCCGGCTCGCGGATCCCTCGGTCCCGCGTTCGGCGCCCGACGCAGCGTCGCGGGCTGAGCTCGACGCCTTCTTCGCGATCCCGGAGCCGCAGCTCGACCCTCCCATCGTCGGCATCGAGTTCGCGGGACCGGTCGCGCCCGGCGCCTGGCAGGGCGGCTGGGCGCTCGCCCGATCCGGAGTCGCCACGATTCGGATCGAATCGGAGCGAGGCGTCCAGCCCGCGCTGCTCCACATGAGGTTCCCGAGCCTCGCGCGCGCCTTTCCCGACTTCTCCGAGGCGGTCGAGGACCGCGGCGGCTTCGGCTTCGCGATTCCCGCGCTGTCCCCCGGGCGCCACACGCTGACGTTCACGGTCACGGCGAACGACGGCGGAGTCACGGTCGTGACGCGCGCCGTGGTCGTCGTGTCGTCCCCGACGCGCTCGCCGTCCTGACGCGCGGACGTCAGCGGGCGGGACCCCACAGCACCCGCACCGGACCCAGCCGCCCGACACGGCCGTGCGCGTCGCGAATCTCGACGAGGACCGTCGCCGCCTCGAGGCGCGGCCGCGGCGCGAGCTCGACCTCGAAGCCGAACGAGCGGGAGTCGGGGCCCGGGTCGAGGTCCGGCCTCGGGACGCGCGGCGCGATGAGGCGCCGATCGCCGGGATCGACGGAGACGAGCACCTCGCCCGGGTCGGACGCCGATGGCCGGGCCCATCCGGTCACGCGCAGCGGGCCGCGCACGATCTCGCGGTCGTGCGGGGTATCGAGCGCGTGCGGCATCGCGTCGTCGCGCGTCTCCCCGCTCCACCATCGCTCGTCCGGCACGGGCGCGTCGCGGAGCCACGGAACGAGGCGGGCATCGGCGCGGTCCTCGAGCGGTCCCAGGATCCGGCGCACGCGGAGCGTGAGCTCCGTGTCGATCGGGTCCCAGAGGCGCACCGGGTCGGCCGCGACGGAGGCGTCGAACTTGTTCGGATACTGGTACGCGCCGAGGGCGTGGACGAAGATCGAGAGCGCGGCCGCGACCGCGAAGAGCGGCATCCCGATCCGGCTCGCGCGGATGCGCGGCCAGTCCCACGCGACGAGAACGACCAGCGGCAGGGCGACCTCGGACAGGAGTCGGTAGCCGAAGGAGTAGCCGCCCCACCAGATGCGCCAGCTCGCGTACAGCGTGATCGTCAGGACCGCGCCGGCCACGAGCGCCCGCATCAGGGGCGCGTCCGGGTCGTTTCGGCTCGCGCGGCCGAACGCGCTGACCGCGGCGGGGATCGCGAACAGAAGGACCGGACTGAACACGAACAGTCCGCGGGCGGGGCTGACGAGGATGCCGGCGAGCCCGGCGAGCGCGTCGCCTCCGAAGCCGGCGGGGCCCACCGGCTGCGCGACGG
>DATBBK010000094.1:0-3258 GCA_036271035.1 Thermoanaerobaculia bacterium
ACCCGCCACTCCGGCGATTCCCGGATGCCGTACTCGGGGTCAGGTGTTCGCGTTTTCGGAGCGACGACGCGAAGTCGACTTAACCCGATTCGACCTGAGCTCCGAAAACCGAAGACCTGACCCCATCGAAGCGCACAGGCCGGACTTGCGGAGTGCGGCGTTTCATAGGCAACTTAGCAGCCGCGGGACTCGCGGGCCGGTCCTCCGAACCTGAGTCACCGTGGCCGAACTCTCTGGACACGCGCCACGTTCGAGAGTCCGAGGTGGCCAATCCTTCGACGTGAGCCTCAGAATCCCTGCCCTCCCCCGTGCACGTAGCAGGAGCTGGCCGGCGCCGTCCCCTCGATGAACACCTCGGTGATCCGCCGCGGGCAGGACGGGGTCGCGAGGAACCCCGTATCCGGGTCGATCTCCGCCGTGACGATGTCCGACGGGACCGGGAAGTTGTCGGCGAAGTACTGCGACGGCACCGAGCGCGAGAAGTCCGCGAAGATCGGCACGGCGGCCTGCGAGCCCGAGAGATTCAGGCCGCGGTTGTCGTCGTAGCCGACCCATACGACAGCCAGAAAGCGCGGCGAGTACCCGACGAACCAGGCGTCGCGGCCGTCGTTCGTCGTGCCGGTCTTGCCCGCCAGCACGCCGGTCAGGCCCTTCGACCTCGCGCCCGCGCCGGTGCCGCGGTCGACCGCGCCGCGCAGAATCGAGTTGATCAGGAAGACTCCATCCGCCGGCAGCGCGGGCTCGAGCGCCACCGCCTTGCGATCGAGCACGCGTCCGTCCCCCGTCGTGACGCAGACGATCGCGTTCGGCGCGACCCGGACGCCGCTGTTCGCGAAGGCGCCGTACGCACCCGCCATCTCCATGGGCGAGGCCTCGAAGGCGCCGAGCGCGACCGACGGGAATCCCCTCAGGCGGGAGCCGATGCCGGCGTCGCGCGCCGCGGCGAGCACGAAGTTCAGGCCGGCACGGAGGGAGACACGCACCGTCGGGATATTGATGGACTTCTCGAGCGCGTCGCGCGCCGTCATCGGCCCGCGATAGTCGTTGTCGTAGTTGCGGGGCGTCCACTGCTCCTCGTCGGTGAGCTGGCCCCACTCGACCGTGATCGGCGAGTCGATGAGGATCGTCGCGGGCGTGATCAGCGGGTCCAGGTCGCGCCTCGTGAAGGCGGCCAGGTAGACGAACGGCTTGAAGAGGCTCCCGGGCTGCCGGTGCGCCTGCGTGACGCGGTTGAACTGGGACACGCTGTAGTCCCGGCCGCCGACGAGAGCGCGGACGCCTCCCGTCTGGGGCTCGACCACGATCAGCGCGCCCTGGAGCGGCGCCTGCTTCGACGCGGACGCGAGCCGCTTGTACGTCTTCTCGAGACCCTCGAGGCCGCGCGTGATCGAGCGCTGCGCCGCCTGCTGGAGGTCGACGTCGAGCGTCGTGTAGACCTGCAGGCCCTCGGTCTGGAGCTGCCCCCCGTACTGCTCGGCGAGCTCCGCCTTCACGAAGTCGACGAAGTGCGGAGCGCGCGTGCGTTCCTCGGTCCGCGTGCTCGGCGTCAGCGGCTCGGCCACGGCGGCCTTGAGCGCCTTCTCGTCGATCACGCCCTCCTCCCGCATGAGGCGGAGGACGAGGTCGCGCCGCTGCCTCGTGCGCTCCGGGCTCCGGAACGGCGAGTAGGCGTTCGGCGCGCGGATCATCCCGGCGAGGGTCGCGGACTCGGCGAGATCGAGGTCCGAGACCTCCTTGCCGAAGTAGTACCGCGCCGCCTCGCCGACGCCGGTGAGCGCGATGCTCCCCCGGCGCCCCAGGTAGATCTCGTTGAGATACGCCTCGAGGATCTCGTCCTTCGAGTAGCGCGCGTCGAGCACGGTCGCGATCAGCGCCTCGATCGCCTTGCGGCGGATCGTGCGCTCCGGCGTGAGGTAGAAGTTCTTCACGAGCTGCTGCGTCAGCGTGGACCCGCCCTGCTTCATCCCCCCGCGGGCGGTCGCCACCGCAGCGGCGAACAGCCGGCGGACCGAGACGCCGCTGTGGCGATAGAAGTCGCGGTCCTCGGTGACGAGCACGGCGTCGATGAGCGAGCGAGGCGCGTCCGAGAGGCGGATGACGGTGCGGTCCTCGAGCTCCGCGGAGAAGACCGAGCCGAGGAGCTCCGGCTCGAGGATGAGCGCAGGCACCGCCTGGCCGGATTCGTCCGCGATCGTGCGAGCCTTCCCCTTCTCGAACGCGACCCGGACCCGTTCGGACGAGAAGAACCGTCCCGGATAGCGGAACGGGCGCGTGCGTACCTCGATCCCGTCCTTGACGCGCCGGAATCGCCCGGGCCGCTCCGGCGCCGAGTCGGTCTCCTGGTAGTAGAGGCGCGCGAGCTTCGCGGCGAGCGTGTCGGCGCTGCCGCTCTCGCCGGTGCGGAGCACGTAGAGGTCCGAGTAGATGCGCGACGGCAGGTTCCAGCGGCGCCCGTCGAAGCGTGAAGAGATGCGCACGATGAACTGGCCCGCGACGACGACGACGGCGAGGAGCAGCGTCCCGATCGAGACGAGGATCGCGACCCGGTGCCTGTAGACCCAGAGCGGAAGGGAGACGATCCGGGAGCGGGACGCCTTGCGGGGACTCACCGGCGCGGAGCATACCGTCATAACATCCGCCGCGCGTGGCGAAGAAGAAGCGTCCGGCCGGGCCGGCGCGGAGGCGACCCGGCGCCGACGCAGCCGCGATTTCGCAGCGGACACGGCGAGTCGGGGCGGATCCCGGCGCGCTCGCGGCGGCGCTGTGTCTCGCCGCGGTCCTCGCCGCGACGGCGCTCGCGGTGGACACCTCCGCGGCGGCGTCGTTCGACGCACCCAAGCGTCTCGCCGCGATGCTCGGGGCCGCGCTCGCGGCCGCGGCGGCCTTCCTGTGGCCGTCCGCGCCGCAGGGAGCCCGCGAGGTTCGCAAGATCCTGGGCCGCGGCGCGCGTAGAGCGGCGGCGGTCCTGCTCGCCGCGGCTCTGGTCCTGTCGGTCGTGTCCGCGCTCGCCTCGCCGCGCCGGACGATCGCGCTCGACGGGCTCCGCGGCGCCGTGCTCCTCGCCCTGTTCCTGCCGCTGGGCGCGTCGCGCACGGCGTCCCGCTTCCGAGGGCTGCTGACGTGCGCCTTCCTGGGCGCGTCGTTCGTCAACGCGGCGGTCGCGGTGCTCCAGAGCCGCGGCCTGTATCACCCGTTCGAGCTCGAGACCGTCGGCCAGCGGCAGGACACGGGCGCGTTCGCGGGGAACGTGGGCTACCT
>DATBBK010000095.1:0-2953 GCA_036271035.1 Thermoanaerobaculia bacterium
CGTCGCGTCGAGGTAGAACCAGTACTCCTTGACGTCCTCGCCGTGGTTGCCCTCGGAGTTCGTGAGGCCGAAGAATCGCTCCTTGAGAATCGGATCCCGTCCGTTCCACAGCGCGAGCGCGAAGCAGATGCGCTGGTGGCGGTCCGAGATGCCGAGGATCCCGTCCTCGTTCCAGCGGTACGCGCGGGAGCGCGCATGGTCGTGGGGGAAATAGTCCCAGGCCGTTCCGTCCCGGGTGTAGTCCTCACGGACCGTGCCCCAGGCGCGGTCCGAGAGGTAGGGCCCCCAGCGGTTCCAGTGCGCTGCGCGGCGGTCGTTGTCGGCGAGGCGCCGTCCCTCCGCCGTGTCGCCGGCGCTCACGGAGTCGCGGGCGGGTCGTACCAGCCTTCGAGGTCCGAGGCCAGCGCGTCCGCCTCCCTGGGTCCCCACGTGCCGGGCGCGTACGGATGGACGGGCGTCGCGTCGTCGAGCACGTTCTCGACGACGCCCCACGCCGCCTCGACCGCGTCCTCGCGCACGAAGAGGATCGGGTCTCCCTCCATCGCGTCCGTCAGCAGCCTCTCATAGGCGTCGACCTCGTCGTTGCGGTCGCTCTTCATCGCCACGAGCTCCGTCGGCATCGAAATCATCTCGGGTCCGGGCTTCTTGATCCGCGCCCCGATCGAGATCGAGGTCTGCGGCCCCAGCCGGAACCGGAAGGTGTTGCTCTCCTTCGGCGACAGCTTGGACATGGGCGGCCGCTTGAGGTCGACGAGCACCTCCGTCGCGGTCACGGCCATCTCCTTGCCGGCGCGGATGAGGAACGGCACGTCCCACCAGCGCCAGGAGTCGATGCGGAGGCGCACGGCGGCGAAGGTCTCGACGGTCGAGCCCGGCTTCACGCCCGGCTCCTTCGTGTATCCCTCGAACTGGCCGCGCACGACGTCGGACGGCTTGAGCGGCTCGATGGAGCGGAAGACCTTCACCTGCTCGTCGCGGACCGAGTCGGGGTAGAGGGAGGTCGGCGGCTCCATCGCCAGCAGCGCGACGACCTGGAGGAGGTGGTTCTGGATGACGTCGCGAATCGCGCCCGTCTCGTCGTAGAACTTCCCGCGCCCCTCGACGCCGAACGACTCGGCCATCGTGATCTGGACGCAGTCGACCGTGTTCCGGTTCCAGATCGGCTCGACGAACGTGTTCGCGAAGCGGAAGAAGATCAGATTCTCGACCGTCTCCTTTCCGAGGTAGTGGTCGATGCGAAAGACGCGGTCCTCCGGGAAGACGGTGTGGAGAACGCGGTTGAGCTCGCCCGCGCTCGCGAGGTCGTGCCCGAACGGCTTCTCGATGACGACCCGCGCTCCGTCCGCGGCGCCCGACTTGCCGAGCTGCTCGATCACCGTCGCGAAGAGCGAGGGCGGAATCGCGAGGTAGTGCGTCGGGTGCGCGGCCTTGCCGAGCGCCTTCCGCAGCCGGGCAAACGTGTCGGGATCGCCGTAATCGCCGTCGATGTACTGGAGAAGCGCCGAGAGCTTTCCGAACGCGGCCTCGTCGACGCCGCCGCCGTGCTCCTGGATGCTGCTGCGCGCGCGCTCGCGGAGCTGTTCCACCGTCCAGCCCGATTTCGCCACGCCGATCACAGGCACGTTCAGCGTGCCCCGCCGGACCATGCTCTGCAGCGTCGGGAAGATCTTCTTGTATGCGAGATCGCCGGTCGCGCCGAAGAACACCAGCGCGTCGGAGTCGAATCGGCTCTTCTCCGGAGGACGTCCCCACTCCGATTGCGCCGTTGACACGGCCTCAGCCCTTCTTCTCGACGTGGCCGCCGAACTCGAAGCGCATCGCGGAGAGCAGCTTGTTCGCGAAGTCGGCCTCGCCGCGCGACTCGAAGCGCTCGTAGAGCGCCGCGGTGAGCACGTGGACGGGCGCGCCCTCGTCGATCGCGGCGAGGACCGTCCAGCGCCCCTCGCCGGAGTCGGAGACGCGGCCGGAGAAGTTCGCGAGCTCGGGCGACTTCAAAAGCGCGATCGCCGTCAGGTCCAGCAACCATGACGCGATGACGCTTCCGCGGCGCCATACCTCGGCGACGTCGGGCAGGTCGAGGTCGTACTGATAGTGCTCTGGATTGCGCAGCGGCGTCGTTTCGGCGTCGACCTCGCGGTGCGACTTTCCGACGTTCGCCTTCTTCAGGACGTTCAGGCCCTCGGCGTACGCGGCCATGATTCCGTACTCGATCCCGTTGTGGACCATCTTGACGAAGTGTCCCGCTCCGGACGGACCGCAGTGGAGGTAGCCGTCCTCGGCGGTGCTCGCGGCCGCCTTGTCGCGGCCCGGCGTGCGCGGGATGTCGCCGCGGCCCGGGGCGAGCGCCTCGAAGACCGGGTCGAGGCGCTTCACCGCCTCGTCGTCGCCGCCGATCATCATGCAGTAGCCCCGCTCGAGGCCCCAGACGCCGCCGGACGTGCCGACGTCCACGTAGTGGATGCCCTTCGGGCGCAGCGCGTTCTGCCGGCGGATGTCGTCGATGTAATACGAGTTGCCGCCGTCGACGATCGTGTCGTCCTTCTGGAGGTTCGCCGCGAGCTGGTCGACGGACGCGTCGACGGCCGCGGCGGGAACCATCAGCCAGACGGAGCGCGGCGGCTTCAACTTGGCGACGAACTCGTCGAGCGAAGACGCGCCGACGGCGCCCTCCTTCGCGAGCCCGCCGACGCTCTCCGGGCTGCGGTCCCAGACCACGCATTCGTGCCCCGCGCGCATGAGACGCCGCACCATGTTGGCGCCCATGCGGCCGAGTCCGATCATTCCGAGCTGCATTCGCTCCTCCCGCCGGAGAAAAACGTGTGACGGCGCGGCTTCGTTTCTATCACGCGGACCGGAGTTGCGGCATGGCAGCGATAGACTCGGCGCGAGCATTGAGGAGCCGATGACACTGATCGGATTCACGATCCTGTTCGCGGGCGGGCTCTTCGCTTCG
>DATBBK010000096.1:0-36194 GCA_036271035.1 Thermoanaerobaculia bacterium
TCTTCGTCTTGAGCGCGCCCTGCTCGACCCAGTGGACGAGCACGCGGCGGATCCGATACGAGTCCCACGCGAGCGCGTCCTCGATGTCCTTCGGCGTGCCGCCCTGGCTGGCGCGCTCCCAGAGGGCCTGCAGGAAACTGCCGTCCTTCTCCCCCGGGTGCGCCGTCGGCTTCTCGCCGGTGGACTCGAGCGCGGCCGCGTCCGGCAGGACCGCCGCGGCCTCCTGGAACTCGTCGTAACGACGCATCGCCTCGAGCGTGAGGGGCAGGATCTCGCGGGTCACCGCTCCCGCCTTCGCCGCCGGCGCGCCCTTGACGAACGCGAACTGGCCGGGCGTCGGCCGCTCGAGCAGCTGATAGAACGCCTCGGCGTCGCGCAGCCGCCCGCGCTGGATCTCCTCGAGCTTGCCCTCGCGCAGCGTGAGCATCGCGAAGGCGGTGCCGCTCTTCGGCTCGCGAAGCGTGAGCATGCCCGACGCGGTCGAGTCCGCGAGGCTCTGAAGGAGCGCGGGAAGCCCGAAGACCTCGAGGTCACCTTGCAGGCTCGCGGCCGGCGCCGCCTCGGCGGCGGCCGCGATCGCGGCGGGCGTGACGGCCGGGAACTCGCCCGTGGAGGCGGCGGCCGGCGGCGCGACCGGCGGCGCCGGCTTGTCGAACGCCGCAAGCGATCGCGACGCGAGGCGACCCGCTTCCTGGCCCCGGAAACGCGTCGCGACGTCCTGGAGCGCCCGGCGGACCGTCGGCGACGGCGTACCGGAGAGCGCCTCGATCACGTGGATCAGGTTCTGGTCGTTCTGCTTCAGCGTCATGCCGAGCAGCTTGAACGGCATGTTTGCCTTCAGCAGCGCGAGGAGCTGGTCGACGGTCTCCGCGTCCTCCGACAGGTTCTGCGTGCCGAGCTCGGCGAGCCGGGCCATGGCGTCGCCGAGCGAGGTCTGCTTGCGTCCCGCGTGCTCGATCACGACGCTCCGCGCGCGCGACGACGGCAGGCGCGCGAGCGTGGCGGCGACGCGGTCGAGCAGCCCGCGCATGTCCTTCGCCTCGTAGGGCGCGCCGTCCGGCTGCGAGAGAAGCTCCTCGAGCTGACGCACCATGTCGCCGAGGCCCTGCTCGGTCAGCTCGTCCTTGTACTGGCCGAGCGCCGTGACGGCCTCCTTGACGACGAGCAGCGGCAGCCCGAGCTGCGCGTGCCGCATCACGACCTCGCTCTCGTCGTCGAACGAGGCCTCGGGCGTCCGCGGCACGCGGCGGATCACGTACAGCAGGTTGCGGCGGAAGAACCACTCCTCCTCGCCCACCGCCGTGGCGGGAGTTCGCGACAGCGCCTCGTAGGCCGCGGCCCGCGCCGGCGCGCCGTGGACCTCGAGCAGTGCGAGCAGCAGGCGCCGCCGGTCGCGCTTCTGCTCGCGCGGCAGCTCCTCGAGCAGCCCCTTCGGCATGTAGTCGTTGAAGAAGTTGAGCACCTTCCGCAGCAGCGCGTGCTGCTCGGGTTTCTCCGACGCCTTGCGGAGCGGCTCGAAGCCGAGCGTCTCGCCGAACTTCCGCCGCACGATCTCCGCGTTGCCGGAGTCGACCCTCCTCTCGGCGACGAGCCGGTCGGCGAGCTCGAACATCTGCACGGCCTGCGGCAGCGACCCCTCGTTGAAGCGGTCGATGCCCGCCTTGACCATCTCCTGGAAGCGCTTCGCGCCCTCCGCCGGATCCTCCGCCTCCGTGATGATCCGCCGCATCGCGCCGAGCGCGCCGGTCTCCGGCACGGGGGCGACGGCGCCCGAGTAGATCGGGACCGTCCAGCCGGGCAGAGTCTGCGCGAGCGCGCGAAACACGTTGTCGGTGCCCGCCTGAACTCCCATGGACTTCAGGCGTTCGAGGTACTCGTCGAGCTCTCGAGCGGAGTGTGAGCTGCGCGCCGCGAAGGCGAGCGCCTCGACCGCGGCCGGGCTGGGTGGAGGCGCGGCGGGGGCAACGGGCACGCCCTCCGACGAGGCCGCGCCCGGAGCGCCCACTGGAACGACTCCGAGGCCGCCGGCCGAAGCCGCGCCGGGCGCGGCGCGCAGCGCGCCGGACGCCTCGAGTCGCTCGAGCAGGAGCGAGAACCGACGGAATCCCTGGAGGGCCTCGGCCTGGCTCCCGCCGGATTCCGCGGCGGCGCCGCCGCCGGATGGCGCCGGCGCGCCGCCTCCCGCCTCCCCACCCGACGGCGCCGAGCGCGTGCGCGTCGCCCGCGGCGCCGATTCGCCCTGCGACTGGTGATAGATCGTCTGGACCGCGGAAACCGACGTGCTCGCCTGCTCCCCGAGGTGCGAGAGGTTCTCCATGAGATTCGCGCGGTCCTCCTCCGGGCACATCGGGAGGACCGCGGGCTTCAGCGTCGCGAGATAGGCGTCGAGCGGCTCGCGCGGCACGAGCCGGAACTCGCCCATCATGTGGATCTTCTTCAGCGCGTGAAAGAGATAGTCCGAGATCGGGACCGTACTGCCCGCGCCGCCGCGGTACTGCGCCGCCGTCCACGTCCGGATCGTCGGCACGACCGCCTGCGGCGGATACTTCATGAGCACCTGGATCGAGTCCGCGACGACCAGGGGCGGAACGCTGTCGGACAAATATTGACTGAGCTCGAGGAGTGCCTCCTGGAGCTCCGGGTTGGGAGGTTGGCCTGACATGTGAAGCCTGGTGCGGCATAGGATAACTCAAATGCGCGCAGAGAGATAGCGGCTTGACGCAGAAGCCGTCGCGGCGCGGCCGGCCCGGCTTCGGGTTGGGGAACGTGCGGAGTATTGGGTGGCCACGACGGACGTCATGGCGCGGCTCGGCGTTTCGACGCTGCGGCGCGAGCGGAACGCGTTTTCGGAGAGAGCTTGACGGCCCCGACATGAAATCGCCCGCTGGGATCGCGACGACGTCCCATCCGGATGCGTGTCGCGCCCGGCCCGGCTCGACCCGCGGCGCTTTCGCCCTCAATACCCTCTTGACATTGGCGTTGGGCGAATCTATGTAAACGTTTTCAGTAACCGTTTACACCGTCGGAGGAACCAACCGGAATCCGATGAGCGTAACGATCAAGGATGTCGCACGTACCGCGAGGGTCTCCGTCGCGACGGTGTCCCGTGTTCTGAACGGAAAGGGGCCCGTCCTCGAGACCACCCGTGCGCGGATCCAGTCCACGGTCGAATCGCTCGGCTACGTTCCCCACGGCGCGGCGCGCAGCCTCATCACGCGGCGGACCAACACGATCGGCGTCCTCCTTCCGGATATCTACGGAGAGTTCTTCTCCGAGCTGATCCGCGGCATCGACGCCGCGGTCCGCCGCGTGGGCTTTCATCTGCTCGTTTCGAGCTCGCACGGCGAGCGCGGCGAAACGGGCGCCGTCTTCCGCGCGATGCGCGGGCGCGTCGACGGGCTCATCGTGCTGTCTCCGGACCTCTCCGTTCCCGTCCTGCGGGCGTCCATCCCCGAGTCCATCCCGGTCGTCCTGGTCAACTCCCCGTCCGACGCGACGAGCCCGTTCGACCTCATCAACATCGACAACTACAACGGCGCGTTCACCATGGTCCGGCACCTGCACTCGCTGGGACACCAGAGAATCGCGTTCGTCCGCGGACCCTCGCCGAACGTGGACGCGGCCGAGCGGCTTCGCGGATATCGCGAGGCTCTGCGTGCGCTGGGTATCGCGCCGTTCGACGATGTCGAGTTCCCGGGCAACTTCCGCGAGGACGGCGGCTACGGTGCCGGCCAGCGCATCGCGAACATGTCCTCGGGCGCCCCGACCGCGATCTTCGCGGCGAACGACGCCATGGCGATCGGCTGCCTCGCCGCGCTTCGCGATGCGGGTCGCTCCGTGCCGGAGGACTTCGCTCTCGCCGGCTTCGACGACATCCCGATCGGTATCTTCACCGCTCCACCGCTGACGTCCGTGCACGTCTCCATCGCTGAGCTCGGCGGATCCGCCGCCGACCGCGTCCTCCACGGAATCCGCCTCGAGAACGCGCACAAGCGGATGCACCTGACCTTGCCGACCACTTTGGTCGTGCGCGAGTCCTGCGGGTCCGCGCCGACTCCGCGAGAAAACCGGGACCCATCGAATGGGATCAATGGAAGGAGGAGGGACGCATGAAGGTCACGTACTGGCGACACGGCGAAACCCTGCGGCGAGGGCCAAAGGCATGGATTCCCCTGCTCGGTTTGATGATCTCCCTGGCGGCGCTTCCGGCGCTCGCCCAGACGGCCAGCGGAACGGTCCGCGGCGTCGTCAAGGACGAGTCGGGCGCACCGCTCCCCGGGGTGACGATCGAGGCGACCAACGACGCCTCGGGCGTGACCCGCACCGCCGTCACCGGCGCGGACGGCTTCTACAACATCCAGGTCCCGCCCGGGAACTACACGATCAAAGCGAGCCTCACCAACCTCGCCGAGGACACGAGGAAGGTCGTCGTGCTCGTCGGTCAGACGCAGGGACAGGATTTCCTCCTCTCCGCACGCGCGTCGCAGGAGCTGATCGTCATCGCGGCGACGCCGGTCATCGAGACGCGGCAGAGCGAGATCTCCACGAACGTCACCGAGCAGCAACTCAAGGTGCTTCCGCAGGACAGCCGCAACTTCCTCAACTTCGCGGCGCTCGCGCCTGGCGTGCGCACGTCGACCGACGAGAACAACAAGGAGGTCATCGCGGGCGCCGTTCCGGGGTTCAACACGAACGTCTTCGTCGACGGCACGAGCTACAAGAACGACGTCCTGAACGGCGGCGTCGTCGGCCAGGATTCGAGCCGCGGCAACCCGTTTCCCCAGAATGCCGTCCAGGAGTTCCGCGTCGTCACGCAGAACTTCAAGGCCGAGTACGAGAAGTCCTCCAGCGCAATCATCTCCGCGGTCACGAAGTCCGGAGGCAACGACTTCCACGCCGACGGCTTCGCGGACTACCAGAACAAGTCGCTCGTCGCGACGGACGACTGCGCCGAGTTCACCCGCTGCACAGGCGCGCCGCGCAGCGACACCTTCGTGAAGCCGGACTACACGCGCTGGCAGGCTGGCGTCTCCCTGGGTGGGCCACTCATCAAGGACAAGCTCCACTTCTTCGGGTCCTGGGAGTACAACGACCAGAATCGCGACCAGACGGTCTCGTTCGGACCGCAAGCGGGCCAGCTGCCTCCGGCCGTCTTCTCACAGCTCGAGCCCTTCACCGGAAACTTCCCGACGCCGTTCAAGGAAAATCTCGCGTTCGGCAAGATCAACTGGCAGGCTGCGCCGAGCGACGTCGTCGACTTCACCGGCTTCTACCGTCACGAGGACGAGGTCAAGGACGTGGGCCAGCAGCGGTCCTTCCAGGCCGGCACGGACATCATCAACGGCGTCTGGAACGCGCAGGGCAAGAACTCGTGGCTCACCAACAAGTTCCTCAACGAGACGACACTCGGCTACCAGGATTACAAGTGGAACCCGAGCTCGGTCGTCCCGGGCGTCATCGGACAGGACTACCAGCAGGCGCTTCGGATCGGATCGAGCGACAACCTGCAGAACTTCAACCAGAAGCGCTTCTACGCCCGCGACGACTTCACGTGGGTCGACCTGCAGGGATGGGGCAACCACGTCCTGAAGGGCGGAATCATCTTCAACTCGAACGACTACGACGTCCAGAAGAACTTCAACGGGATTCCGATCTACCGCTATCGTCCGGACATCCCGGCCAGCCAGCCCTACGGATTCCCGTTCGAGGCGGCGCTGGGCTTCGGTGATCCGGACCTGTCCCTCCACAACAACCAGTTCGGCATCTACGCCCAGGACGACTGGACCATCACTCCGAGACTGACCGTGAACCTCGGCCTGCGCTGGGACTACGAGACGAACGGCCTGAACAACAGCTACGTGACGCCCCCGCTCGTGCGGCAGGAGCTCTCCCAGTTCTTTTCGCCCGACTACTTCACCGACGGCACGAACCGTCCGACGTACAAGAACGCGTGGCAGCCCCGCATCGGCTTCGCGTACGACATCTTCGGCACCGGAAAGACCGTGGCCTTCGGCGGCTGGGGCCGCTACATCGATCGCATCGAGTACAACGCAATCCTCGATGAGCAGTTCCGGCTCCAGTACACGACTCTGACGTTTGAGTTCTCGGATGACGGCCTGCCGCGCAACGGCCAGCCGACGATCATCTGGAACGACGCGTACCTGACCCAGGCCGGTCTCCAGGCGATCATCAACAGCGGCAACGGGCCCAAGCCCGAGGTCTACCTCCTCAACAACAACGTGGAGCCGCCCCGCTCCGACCAGTTCACCGCGGGCGTCCGCCAGCAGTTCGGTGACGTCGGCGTCTCGATCTCTTACGCGGGCGTCCGATCGGTCAACGGCTTCACGTGGATCTTCGGCAACCGCAACCCGGACGGCAGCTGCTGCCAGCAGCTCGCGCCGGACTTCGGCAACGTCCTGCTCTCGGATGCGTCGAAGAGAGCGTGGTACGACGCCCTGTTCGTCCAGGCCACGAAGCAGTACACCCCGGCCTCTCACTGGGGCGGAACGCTCGCGTACACGTACGGGCACGCGACGGCGAACGGCGGCGACTTCTTCAGCCTCGACTACGTCGACGTGAACGCCTATCCGCGGCACCGCACGCCGGCGGACGAGCGGCACCGCGTCGTGCTCTCGGGGATTTTCGGCCTGCCGTACGACATCATGCTGAGCACGCTTCTTCAGCTCGGCACGGGCGTCGGATTCACCATCGCCGACGCGACGCTAGGCTTCGGTCCCGACCAGTTCAAGGTCAAGATCGGCGACGGGCAGCCCGCTGGCACGCTCAACTTCGTGCAGTGGGACCTCTCTCTCCAGAAGAACTTCTACGTCGGGCAGGGCGCCTATGTGGGAGCGAGGGCGGGGGTCTTCAACGTGACGAACCACAACAACTACGGCTGCTACGACGGTTTCATCGCGCCGGCGAGCGGCGCGCCGAACCCCACCTTCGGCCAGCCGGACTGCCTGATCACGCAGCCGCGGCGGTTCCAGTTCGGCATGCAGGTCGGATTCTGAGGGTCTACCCCGTCTCTTGTTGAGTCTCGCAGACGATGCGGCGGAGAGGACTGCGGCGGGCCGAACCCGGCCCGCCCATTCTCTCCGTCCGCCCCCGGCTCTCCCCGCGGCGCTGATCGCCGTCTTGATCGCGCTCGCCACGACCACGTCGGCGGCCTGCCGCAGTCCGCGCCGCGCCCCCGTCGCGGTTCCGCCCCCCCCGTCCGTCGCGGCCCCGCAGGCAGACGCCTTCCTCGAGGACCTCTCGAGAAGAGCGTTCCGCTGGTTCTGGGACCTCGCCGACCCGACGACCGGGCTCATCCCGGACCGTGCGCCGACGAAATCTTTCTCGAGTGTCGCGGCCGTCGGCTTCGGACTGACCGCCTACACGGTCGGCGCCGAGCGCGGCTGGGTCACGCGCGCTGAGGCCGCGGAGCGCGCGGCGAAGACGCTCCGCTTCCTCGTGAACGCTCCCGACGGCGATACGTCGCGCGGGAAGACCCGCCATCGCGGCTTCTACTACCACTTCCTCGTCATGGAGACCGGCGAACGATTCAAGGACGTCGAGCTCTCGACGATCGACTCGGCGCTGCTCGCCGCCGGCGCGCTCGCCTGTCAGAGCTACTTCGACCGCGACGATCCCGTCGAAGCCGCGATCCGCGCCGACGCGGACACGCTCTACCGGCGCATGGAGTGGGACTGGGCGTCGCCGCGCCCGCCGGGCGTCTCGATGGGCTGGACGCCCGAGGCGGGCTTTCATGGCTGGAACTGGCACGGCTACGATGAGGCGATGATCCTGTACGTGCTCGCGCTCGGCTCGCCGACGCACGCGATCCCGGCGGCCGCGTGGAAGGAGTGGACGAAGACTTACCAGTGGGGGGAGTTCTATGGCCAGACGCACGTCAACTTCTCGCCCCTCTTCGGGCACCAGTACTCGCACGTCTGGATCGACTTCCGCGGCATTCGCGATCCGTACATGCGCGAGAAGGGAATCGACTACTTCGAGAACTCGCGCCGAGCGACGTATTCGCAGCGCGCGTACGCGGCCGAGAACCCGGGCGCGTTCGCCGGCTACGGGCCGGAGGCCTGGGGCCTCTCCGCGTGCGACGGGCCGTTCGACGGAGAGATCCTGATCGGCGGGAAGCGGCGCAGGTTCCAGGGCTACGCCGCGCGCGGCGCGTCGCTGCTCCACGTGATCGACGACGGCACTCTGACGCCCGCGGCGGCGGCGGGCTCGGTCCCGTTCGCGCCGGAGATCGCGATCCCGGCGCTCCTCGAGATGAAGCGCCGCTGGGGCGCGCACGCGTGGAACCAGTACGGCTTCGTGGACGCGTTCAACCCCACGCTCGACCGCGGCGATCACGGCGCGCAAACGGGAACGGTCGTCGAGGGCGCGGGCTGGTTCGACCGGGACCAGCTCGGCATCGACCAGGGCCCGATCGTCGCCATGATCGAGAATCACCGCAGCGGTCTCGTCTGGCGGATGATGAAGAAGAATCCCTACTTCGTCGCCGGCCTGAAGCGGGCCGGGTTCACGGGCGGATGGCTCGCAGAAGGCTCGCGCTGACGCTCCTGCTCGTCCTCGTGGCGGCCGCGATCGGCCGCTGCGCGGTGTCCGATGCACGCACGTCGGCGCAGGTCGTCCGCTTCTGGGGTCTCGGCCGCGAGGGGGAGGTCGTGCGCGACCTCGTACCGGAGTTCGAGCGCCGCCATCCCGGCGTGCGCGTCGTCGTCCAGCAGATCCCCTGGACCGCGGCGCACGAGAAGCTCCTCACCGCCTGCGTCGGCGGCTCGTCGCCGGATCTCGCGCAGCTCGGAAACACCTGGATTCCCGAGTTTGCGGCGATCGGCGCCATCGAACCGCTCGATACCCGCATCGCCGCGTCCCGCGCGCTCGCGCCGGCCGCCTACTTCGGGGGCGTCTGGGCCGGCAACGAGTTCGACGGCGCGACGTACGGCGTGCCCTGGTACGTCGACACCCGCGTTCTCTTCTACCGCCCCGATCTTCTGCGCAACGCCGGTTTCCCCGAGCCGCCGCGGACGTGGTCCGCGTGGCGCGCGGCGATGGAGAGAGTCCGCGCCCGCGAGGGAGGCTCCGCGTACGCGATGCTGCTCCCGACCAACGAGTGGGAGCAGCTGACGATCCTGGGCCTCCAGCGCGGCGCGACGCTCCTCGCGGACGGCGGGACGCGGGGCGCATTCTCCGCGCCGCCGTTCGCGGCGGCCGCCGAGTGGTACGCCGCGCTCTTCCGCGACCGGCTCGCGCCGGTCGTCAGCTATACCCAGCTCGGGAACCCGTACCAGGAGTTCGACCGGGGCTACTTCGCGATGTGGATGACGGGCCCGTGGAATCTCGGGGAGTTCCGCCGGCGCCTGCCCGCGGACCGCCAGTCCCTGTGGATGACGTGCCCGCTGCCGGCGCCCGACGGCGCGCCGTGGCCGGGGGTGTCGTTCGCGGGCGGCTCCTCGATCGCGATCTTCCGGGCGTCGAAACACAAGGACGCCGCCTGGCTGTTGGCCGAGTACCTCTCCGAACCGGACGTCCAGCGGAAATTCTACGAGCTCTCCGGCGACCTCCCCGCGCGGCGCGAGACGTGGGACGCGGAGCCTCTCGCCGGCGACCCGCGGGCGCGCGCGTTCCGCGTGCAGCTCACTCACGTGGAGCCCCTGCCGCGCGTGCCCGAGTGGGAGCAAATCGCGCAGAAGCTCCCCGAGGACCTGGAGGCCGCGATCCGCGGACGCCAGGCTGTACCCGCCGCGCTGGCGGCGCTCGACCAGGACGTGGACCGGATCCTCGAGAAGCGCCGCTGGATCCTCGCCCGCGCGGAGGCCCGCCGTGGCCGCTGAGCGCGGGCCCCTCCCGCAGGAGGCCCGCGCCGCGTGGATGCTGCTCGCGCCGGGGCTGACGGCGATCCTCGTCCTCTTCCTCGTTCCGATCGCGGCGGCCTTCCTTCTGTCGCTGACGGACTTCGACATCTACGCGCTCGGCAGCCTCGACACGGTCCGCTTCGTGGGCCTGCGCAACTACACGAACCTGCTCCACGACCCGCTGCTGTGGAAGGCGATGCGCAACACGGCGCTCTTCCTCTTCGTCGGCGGCCCGCTCACGCTCGGCGTCGCGCTCGCCGCGGCGCTGCTGCTGCAGTCGAAGGCCGCGCGGCTCAAGGGCCTCTTCCGCACGATCTTCTTCGCGCCGTACGTGACGACGCTCGTCGCGGTCGCGGTCGTGTTCCGCTACCTCTATCACCCGCGCTTCGGCCTGATCGATCGCGGCCTCGCACTCCTCGGCGTCTCGCCGATCGACTGGCTCGGCGACCCGAGGTGGGCGATGCCGGCGATCATCCTGCTCGCCGTCTGGAAGAACTTCGGCTACGCAACGATCCTGCTCGTCGCCGGGCTGCAGGCCATTCCCGAGTCGCTCTACGAGGCCGCGCGGATCGACGGCGCGAGCGCCTGGCAGCAGCTCCGCAAGATCACGTTGCCGCTTCTCTCGCCGACGCTGCTCTTCCTGGGCGTCATTACGACGATCGGCTACTTCCAGTTCTTCGCCGAGCCCTACGTCATGACCGACGGCGGGAAGCCTCTCAATGCGACCCTCTCGGTCGGGCTCCTCATGTACAAGGCCGGCTTCCGCTGGTGGAGCATGGGCTACGGCGCGTCCGTCGCGTTCGTCCTCTTCGCGGTCGTCCTCGGATTGACGTCCATCCAGTTCGCGATCCAGCGAAGGAGCGAGCCGTGAGGGCGCGCGGCTGGAGAGCGGCTCTGGTGCAGGCGGCGCTCGTCGCCGGCGCGGTGGTCGCGCTGACGCCGCTCGTCTGGATGCTCTCGGCGTCGCTGATGCGGCCCGGCGAGGCGAGCGAGTTCCCGCCGCCGTTCTTCCCGTCGCGCCCGACGCTCGAGCACTACCGCGACCTCTTCACCCGGCTCTCGCTCGGCCGCGCGGCCGTCAACAGCCTGATCATCTCGGTCGGCGCGACGCTCGGCGTCCTCCTCCTGAACTCGATGGCCGGCTACGCCTTCGCCAAGCTCCGCTTCGCGGGCCGCGACCGCGTGTTTGCGCTCCTCATGGCCGCGCTCGTCATCCCCGCGCCGGTCGCCATGCTCCCCCTCTTCCTGATGCTGCGCGAGGCGGGGCTCGTCAACACCTACGTCGGCGCCGCGCTGCCCGCCACGGCCGGCATCCTCGGCATCTTCCTCGTGCGCCAGTTCGCGCGTGGGATCCCCGACGACCTCCTCGACGCGGCCCGGCTCGAGGGAGCGGGCGAGCTCCGCATCTACTGGTCGATCGTGCTGCCGGTGCTGCGGCCGGTACTCGCGACGCTCGCGATCATCACGTTCCTCGGGACGTGGAACGACTTCGTCTGGCCGCTCGTCGCGCTGACGGACCAGTCGAAGTACACGCTCCCGGTCGCACTCGCGGCTTTGGTCGGTGAGCACTCCGCCGACGTCGAGCTGATGATGGCGGGCGCGGTTCTGACGGTCCTCCCGGTGCTCGCGCTCTTCCTAGCGCTCCAGAAGCAGTACATCGAGGGCATCACGCTGGGAGGCGTCAAGGAGTGAGGGGCTACGCCGTCGCGGCGGCGGCCGCCGTTCTCGCGCTCGCCTCGCCGGATGCCGAACCGGGTCGGCGAATCCTCGACGCGTTCGACGGCATCTCCGGCTGGACCGCAGCGCCATCGGACGGCGTCTCGATGAGCCTGGCGCCGGATCGCGGCGAGTCGGGGGGCGCGCTTCGGGTCGACTTCGACTTCCGCGGCCGCGCGGGCTGGGCGGCGTCGCGCAAGCGCTTCCCCGCCGCGCTGCCCGAGAACTGGTCGTTCGCCGTGCGCCTTCGCGGCGAGGCCTCGCCGCAGACGCTCGAGTTCAAGCTGCTCGACGCCTCCGGCGAGAACGTCTGGTGGTCCGTGAAGCGCAACCTCGCCTTACCGCGCGAGTGGACGACGCTGCGCTATCCGAAGCGGCGCGTCGAGTTCGCGTGGGGGCCCGGCGATCGCAATGCGCCACTTCGACAGCTCGGCTTCGTCGAGATCACCGTGACCGCCGCCTCCGGCGGGAAGGGCACTCTCTGGATCGATCGCCTCGAGCTCGAGGCCCTGCCGCCCGAGGGCGCTCCGCTTCCGCCGACGCGGTCGTGGACCGGCGACGCCGCGAAGGGAGAGCGGCAGGATCTCGTGGTGGATCTCGGCGGACGCCGCGAGCTCGGCGGCCTCTCCCTCGAGTGGGACACCCGCGACTTCCCGCGGCGGTACGAGGTCGCGTTGTCTCAGGACGGGACGACGTGGGAGACGCGGCGCACGGTGGCGACGGGCCGCGGAGGCCGGGCGTGGATCGCGCTGCACGACGCGGAGGCCGCCTTCGTCCGCCTCCGGACCCTCGTCGGCAACCGCGGGGGCCGCTACCGGCTGGCCGAGATCCGAGTCGAGCCGCCGTCGTTCTCCGACACGCCGACGAAGTTCCTCGAGGCCGTCGCGCGCGCATCGCCGCGCGGGCAGTGGCCGCGCCAGCTCGTCGGCGAGCAGGTCTACTGGTCGATCGTCGGCGTCTCGGGCGGCCGCGACAAGGCCCTGCTCTCCGAGGACGGCATCCTCGAGGTCGGCCGCGGCGCGTTCACGCTCGAGCCGTTCCTCATCGCGGACGGCAGGGTCCTCGGGTGGGACGCTGCGCAGACGACCCACGCGCTCGTGGACGGCGAAATTCCTTTGCCGTCGGTGAAGCGCTCGTACGCGGACGGCCTCTCGCTCGAGGTCGCCGCGTTCGCGGAGGGCGCGCCGGACTCTTCGATCGCTCGCGTCCGGTACCGAGTCGGCAACACGGGTGAGCCGCGAAGAGTGACCCTCGCGGTCTGCTTTCGTCCGATGCAGGTCAACCCGCCGTGGCAGTGGCTGAACGTGCCGGGGGGATTCGCGCCGCTGACGTCGATCTCCGGTTCCGCCGATCGCGCCGACGCGAACAGCACGCGCGCGGTATGGGCCCTGACCACCGCCGACTCTTTCGGCGCGACCCGCTTCGACCAGGGCGAGATCGTCTCGCGGCTCGCGGCGAAAGACTTCCCCCCGGCGGCGCCGGCCGAGGACGCGGACGGGCTCGCCTCCGCGGCGTTCGTCTGGAGCCTGGACCCGGCGGCGGCGCGCGACGCCGTGCTGATGGTCCCGCTCTCCGGTCCGGTCGCGGTCCCCGCGACGGCCGATCCCGCATCCGAGTTCGCCGCGGGGCTGGAAGCCGCGGCGCGCGGATGGCGTGACGCGCTCGGAGGCGTCACGTTCACCCTGCCGCCGGAGGCTCGCGAGATCGCGCGGGCGGCGCGCACAAACCTCGGCTGGATCCTCATGCAGCGGGACGGCCCGGCGATCCAGCCGGGATCGCGCGCGTACGCGCGGTCCTGGATCCGCGACGGCTCGCTGACGTCCACTGCGCTGCTGCGAATGGGACGCCCGGAGGCCGCACGCGACTTCCTGAAGTGGTTCGCGCCGTACGAGCTCTCCGACGGCGCCGTGCCCTGCTGCGTCGACCGCCGCGGCGCGGATCCCGTCCCCGAGCACGACAGCCACGGCGAGCTCTGCTACCTCGCGAACACGTACTTCCGCTACACGGGTGACCGCTCCACGGCCGAGACGGTCTGGCCCCGCGTCGCGCGCGCCGCCGCGCACATCGATGCGCTTCGCCGCTCGCGCCGCACCGACGAGTACCGCTCGGGACCGAAGCGAGCCTTCTTCGGCCTGCTGCCCGAGTCGATCAGCCACGAGGGCTACTCGGACAAACCGGTCCACTCCTACTGGGACGACTTCTGGGGACTGCGCGGGCTCTCCGACGCGGCGGAGCTTGCGGCCGCGCTCGGCCATGCGGAGTACGCCGCGCGGATCCGCGGCTGGCGCGACGAGATGCGCGAGGACGTGCACGCCTCGATCCGCCGGGTCATCGCCGAGAGGAAACTGGATTTCATTCCCGGCTCCGCCGACCTCGGCGACTTCGACGCGACGTCCACGACGATCGCGCTCGATCCCTGCGCGGAGGCGTCCCGACTGCCGCGCGAGCAGCTCGAGGGGACCTTCGAGCGTTACTGGAGGGACTTCGTCGCGCGCCGCAGGGACCCCGCGACGTCCCGCGCATACACGCCCTACGAGTGGCGCGTCGCGGGCTCGATGGTCCGGCTCGGCCGCCGGGATCGCGTGAAAGCGCTCTTCGACTTCTTCATGTCCGACCGCCGGCCGTCGGAGTGGAACCACTGGGCCGAGGTCGTGTTTCCTGGCGTACGCGACCCGAAGTCGATGGGCGACATGCCGCACGGCTGGGTCGGCTCGGACTTCATCCGCGCGTTCCTGGACCTGTTCGCGTACGAGCGAGTCGAGGACGAGGCGCTCGTGCTCGGCGCCGGGCTGCCGCCCGAGTGGCTCGTGACGGAATCCGGCGCGGGCGTGTCGGGCCTCCGGACGCCTTGGGGCACGCTCGACCTGTGGATGCGGGCCGACGCACGCCGGCTGCGCGCGAAGATCGGCGGCGCGATCCGCGTCCCGCCGGGGGGCTTCGCGATCCCGTGGCCGCTCGCCGGCCGCGCCGCATCGGCGCGAATCAACGGACGGACCGTGTTCGCCACGGAGAGAGGAGAGATCGTCGTGCGAGAGGTCCCGGCGGAGATCGAGGCGCCGGCGCCGTGAGAGACCGCGCGCTTCCCTCCAACCGCTACGGCCACTTCTCGGAGGACGGCCGCGAGTACCTGGTGACCGACCCCCGCGCTCCGCGTCCTTGGTCCAACGTCGTCGCGAATCCGCGCGCCGGGCTCGCCGTATCGCACACCGGGAGCGGCTTCTCGTGGATCGACAACTCGCAGCTCGCCACGATCACTCGTTGGCAGCAGGACCTCGTCTCCGACCGGTCCGGTAAGTTTCTCTACGTCCGCGACGCCGACTCCGGAGCCGCGTGGTCGCTGTCGCCGTCGCCGACCTGGGCGCCGCTCGAGCGTTACGCGTGCCGGCACGGCCTCGGCTACACGGTCTTCGAGTCGGCGCACGAGGGCGTCTCCGCGGAGTGGACCCTGTTCGTCGACGCGGAGGAGGCGGCGGAGATCTGGATCGTCTCGGTCCGGAACGACTCTCCGCACCCGAAGCGGCTCGAGCTCACGGCCGCGCTCGAGTGGTGCATGGGCATCTCACCGTCGCCGCGCCGCGAGTTCGCGCGACTGTTCCTCGAGACCTGGCCCGACGAGAGCCGCCGCGCGGTCTTCGCGCGTTCGCACATGTGGGACGTCCCCTCGGCCCGCTGGGGACATTGGAACACGAGCTTCCCGTATGTGTCTGCGTTCGCGGCCAGCGACGCGGTTTCGGACATGCAGGGGGACAAGGCGGAGCTCCTCGGCCGCTACGGAGTCTGGTCCGCGCCGGCGGGCCTGGGCGAGCCGCGCTGGAGGGCGCGCTTCGGCCGCCACGAGGACGCCGTCGCCGCCCTTCGGGTTCCGATGGCGCTGCCCGCGGGTGGCTCGGCGCGCACGGGGTTCGTGCTGGCGACGGGTGCCTCGCCCGAGGAAGCCGCAGCCTTGCTCGCGCGCTTCGCGACCGCGGCCGCCGCCGACGCGGCGATCGAGCGAGTGCGCGCCGGCTGGCTCGATCGTCTCGCCGCGCACCGCATCGAGACCCCCGACGCCTCGGTCGATGTTCTCGTCAACGACTGGGTCCGCTACCAGGCGATCTCGGCCCGCCTCTGGGGCCGGTGCGGCTACTACCAGCAGAGCGGAGCGTTCGGCTTCCGCGACCAGCTCCAGGACTCCCAGGTCTGGCTGACGATCGACCCCGCCAAGACGCGCACGCAGATCGCGCTGCACGCGTCGCACCAGTTCGCCGACGGGTCCGCATACCACTGGTGGCACCCACTCACCGAACAGGGGCTCGTCACGAAGATGACCGACGATCGCCTGTGGCTGCCGTTCGTCGCCGCGAGCTACCTGCGCGAAACGCGCGACCTCTCGATCCTCGACGACCCCGCGCCGTTCCTCGACGCGGGCCCGGCCCCTCTCGCGGAGCACGTCCTCCGCGCGTTCCGCGTGAGCTTCGGCAAGACGAGCCCGCGCGGAATCCCGATCATCGGCGCGGGCGACTGGAACGACGGGTTGTCGGCGATGGGCCTCGAGGGACGGGGCGAGTCCTTCTGGCTCGGCCACTTCCTCGCGGGCCTCCTCGGCGAGTGGTCGGGGATCTGGGAGCGGGCCGGCCGCCCGGAGTTGTCGCGAGAGTTCGCCGGCCGCCGCGAGACGCTCGCCGCGGCGGTGAACGCACACGGGTGGGACGGCGCGTGGTACCTGCGCGGCACGCTCGACGACGGCACGCCGCTCGGGTCTTCGAGGGATCGCGTCGGGCGGATCTTCCTGAATGCGCAGACGTGGGCGATCCTCTCGGACACCGCGCCGCCCGACCGCGCGGCGGCGTGCATGAGGGCGGTGCGCGAGCACCTCGTCAGCGGTGCCGGCGCGCTCCTCCTCGCGCCGGCGTTCGACCGGCCGGCGCCGGAGATCGGCTACATCACGCGGTACGCGCCGGGGCTGCGCGAGAACGGCGGCGTGTACACGCACGCGGCGGTCTGGGCGATCGCCGCGGCGGCGAAGGCGCGCGACGGCGAGCTCGTCGGGCGCCTGCTCGACGCGATGAACCCGTCGACCAAGGACCCCGAGGCGTACTGGGCCGAGCCCTACGTCCTTCCGGGCAACGTGGACGGACCGGACTCGCCGCACGGCGGACGCGGCGGTTGGACCTGGTACACCGGCTCGGCGGCGTGGCTTCACCGCATCGTCGCGGAGTGGGTGCTCGGCGTCCGCCCCGAGTGGGACGGCCTCCGCTTCGACCCGTGCCTGCCGCCGGGCTGGAGTTCGGCGCGGATGAGGCGGCCGTTCCGCGGCGCGGTGTGCGAGATCGAGATCGAGCGCGGCGGCCGCCCCGGACTCGAGGTGGACGGGAAGGTGATCGAAGGGAACCTGCTGGCGCCGCCGGAGAAGGGACGCACGGTTCGCGTGGCTGTACGAATTTCCTGACGCCGCGAAGCGGGATGCCGTCGCTATCGATCCCCGGATAACGTGCTCGAGGTCAGGTGTCTGACCTCACTCGCTCGTCGGCTGTTGCGAAAGGGAACGTTCGCGCCTTCTCCTCTCGTTTCCACGGTGGGCGAAGCGGACCGTTAGAGGTCAGAGCCTCGAAGCGCCGCGGACTTGCGGGTGCCGCGCCCCGCTCCTAAACCGCGGCTCCGTTGCTCTGAATGATGTCTCTGTAAGCCAGCGCGCTCCTCTTGAGCGTCCGCTTCTGCGTCCTGTAGTCCACGCGCACGATGCCGAAGCGCTTCGAGTAGCCCTCCGCCCACTCGAAGTTGTCGAGCAGCGACCAGGCGAAGTAGCCGCGGAGGTCGACGCCCGCGTCGATCGCCCGGCGCGAGGCGGCGACGTGCTCGCGGAGGTACGCGACACGGAGCGGATCGTCGACGATCCCTTCCGAGGGTTTCGCGTCGGCGAACGCGGCGCCGTTCTCGGTCACGTAGAGCGGAACCGGCCCGTACCGGTCCCGCACCATGCGAAGCGTCTCGGTGAGGCCGTCCGGATACACCTCCCACTTCATATCGGTGTGGAGGGCGGGCTGGCGCACGGCGCGCGCGCCGTCGGGCCGCGCCTTCGCGTCGCCGCGTACGACGTTGCGCGTGTAGTAGTTGACGCCCACGAAGTCCAGGGGGACTCGGATCGCGTTGAAGTCCGCGTCCGGGAGTTGCGGCCACGCCCGGCCGAAGATCTCGGGGAGCTCCGGCGGGTAGCGCCCGAGGAAGACCGGGTCGAGGAACTGGCGGTTCATGTACGCGTCTCCACGGCGGGCGGCGGCGCGGTCCGCGTCCGAGTCGGACGCCGGGTGCTTCGGCGCGAGGTTCACGACGATGCCGATCGCGCTCCGGACGGGCGCCCGCGCCCGGTACGCCGCGACCGCCGCGCCGTGGGCGCGCAGCAGGTTGTGCGCCGCGATCGGCGCCTCGAACGCGTTGCGATGCCCCGGCGCCAGGACGCCGTGGTAGTAGCCGCCGTCGGTGACGACCCACGGCTCGTTGAGCGTCGCCCAGAGGCGCACTCCCCCGTCCAGCGCGTCGAAGACGACGGAGGCGTAGTCCGCGAACCAGTCCGCTGAGTCGCGGTTGAGCCAGCCGCCGCGGTCCTCGAGCGCGGCCGGAAGGTCCCAGTGGAACAGCGTCGCCATCGGAACGATGCCGGCCTCGACGAGAGCGTCGACGAGCCGGCGGTAGAAGTCCAGGCCACGCTCGTTGACGAGCCGCGCGCCCTCCGGCATCACACGCGACCAGGAGATCGAGAAGCGGTACGCCTTCAGGCCGATCTCGCGCATGAGCGCGACGTCGTCTCTCCAGCGCCGGTAGTGGTCGCACGCGACGTCTCCTGTCTCGCCACCCCGGACGAGGCCGGGCGTGTGCGCGAAGCGGTGCCAGTTCGAGGGTCCCGCCCCGTCCGCGAGCGGAGAGCCCTCGATCTGGTACGCGGCGGTCGAGGCGCCCCAGAGGAAGCCGGGCGGGAACGGCTGGCCCACGCGGTCAGTCCGCGAGCCGACGCTCGGTCCCGGGGTCGAAGAGGTGGAGCCGCGACGGATCGAAGTGAAGCGCGATCCGATCGCCGGCGCGTGGCGCCACGTGGGCGTCGAGCTTGCCGAGAAGAGCCACGTCGCCCGCGCGCGCATGGACGATGCCCTCGTCGCCGAGCTGCTCGACGAAGTCGACGACCGCGTCGATTGCCGCGCCTCCGCCAGAATCGGACGCCTCGCTCAGGTGCTCCGGGCGGATGCCCGCGATCAGCTCGCCTCCGGCCGCGGTCTTCGCCGTTGCGGCTGTCCCGGGCGGCAGAGTGAGGCGGAGCCCGTTCGCGGCGAGCGACCCGCCATCCGCCGCGATTCGCGCGTGAAACAAATTCATCGGCGGCGTCCCCAGGAAGCCCGCGACGAACACGTTCACGGGCCGGTCGTAGACGTCGAGCGGCGGACCGACCTGCTGGATGCGGCCATCCTTCATGACGGCGATCCGCGTCCCCATCGTCATCGCCTCGACCTGATCGTGCGTCACGTAGATCGTCGTCGTCTCGAGCCTCTGCTGCAGCGTCTTGATCTCGGCGCGCATCTGGACCCGCAGCCGCGCGTCGAGGTTCGACAGAGGTTCGTCGAAGAGGAAGACCGCCGGTTTGCGGACGATCGCGCGGCCGAGGGCGACCCTCTGCCGCTGGCCTCCGGAGAGCTGTTTTGGCAGGCGGTCGAAGAGAGGGACGAGCCCAAGGATCTCGCCCGCCTCCGCGACGAGCCGGTCCATCTCCGCCCGCGGTGTCTTCCGCATCCTCAGGCCGAACTCGAGGTTCTCGCGGATCGTCATGTGCGGGTAGAGCGCGTAGCTCTGGAACACCATTGCGATGTTGCGCTCCCGTGGCGCGACGCCGTCGACGGAGCGGCCGCCGATCGCAATCTCCCCTTCGGTCGCGTCCTCGAGGCCGGCGATCAGCCGGAGGGCCGTCGACTTGCCGCAGCCGGACGGTCCGACCAGGACCATGAACTCGCGGTCTACGACGTCCAGGTCGATGCGGTCCAAAACCGTCGCGTCGCCGAACCGCTTGGAGACCCCGCGCAGGGTGACGCCCGCCATCTGGGTCATTCTCCCTCAAATCATTGATGCGAAAGAAGCTCGACCGGTTCGCGATGCAGGGCTCCGAGGATCCCGACTCGAATGTTTTCCACCATCGGAAAACCTTCCGAGCCCATTGGCGTACCTGTTGGCATGAACGCTAAAAAAACAGCACATGCTAAATTTTTAGCATTACACTCCGGTTCAACCGGAGGCGCCCACCGATGAAGTCCCGCCGATCCTTCTCCAACATGTCCCGCCGCGAGCGCCAGATCATGGAGGTGCTATACCGGGACGGCAGCCTCACCGCCACCGAGGTGCTGGCGCGGATCCCGGACCCGCCGAGCTACTCCGCCGTGCGCGCGATGCTGCGCGTGCTCGAGAACAAGGGCCACGCCCGCCACGTCGCGGACGGCACGCGGTACGTCTACACGCCGACCCTTCCGCGCGAGCGCGCCGGCGGCCCGGCGCTCGCGAACGTCCTCGAGACCTTCTTCGACGGCTCGACCGAGAAGGCCGTCGCCGCGCTCCTCGACCTCTCGCGCCAGGACCTCTCCGAGGAGGACCTGGACCGGCTCTCGCGTCTGATCGAACAGGCCCGTCAGGAGGGACGCTGACATGAACCCGACACTCGCGCAGACCGTCTCGTTCGCGCTCGACGTCGCCATGAAGGCGACCCTCGTCTTCGCCGTCACGGCGGCCCTGCTCTTCGCGCTGCGGCGCGCGAGCGCGGCGACGCGACACCTCGTCGGGACCTTCGGCCTCGCCGCGGCGCTGCTCGTCCCCGTGCTGACGCTCGCGCTGCCGCGCGTCCGGCTCGGAGTGATTCCGGACTTCCGGCCGGTTCCGGCGACGGCGATGCACGCGGCCGCGCCGGCTCCCGCCCATCGGATCGCGAAGGCGTCGCCGGCGCGGAAGCAGATCGCTGCGCCCGCCGGCCAGCCGATCGAAGTCGAGGTCGTCGCGCCCGCGATGCCGGCCGTCGCGGCCGCGCCCGATTCTCCTCGGGTATGGCGCCGTCTCGCGCGCGCCGTCCCCGAGCGCGACATGCCTGCCGCGGACTCCCCCGCGACTCCCTCTCCCGCGCCGCGTCCGCTGCGTATCCCGTCGGCCGGACTGCTCCTCGCCGTGGCGGGCGCCGCGTGGGCGCTCGGTGCGATCGCGTTCGTCGTGCGCCTGGCCGTCGGCTGGGTCCGCGTGCGTCAGATCGCGCGCGACTCCTCTCCCGTCAGCGACGCCGAGTGGCTCGAGGAGCGCGACGCCGCGGCCGCCCGGCTCGAGCTCTCGCGCGACGTCCCGCTCGTCGAGTCGGAGGCCGTCCCCGTCGCCGTCACGTCGGGCTGGCGCCGGCCCCTGCTGCTGATCGGACGGGCCGCCCGCACCTGGGCGGTCGAGCGCAAGCGCGTCGTCCTCCTCCACGAGCTCGCGCACGTCAAGCGCGCGGACTGGCCCGCGCTGCTCGTCGCCGAGATGGCCGTGGCAGTCTACTGGTTCCACCCGGCCGCGTGGTACCTCGGGCGCCGCGTGCGCCGCGACGCCGAGCAGGCCTGCGACGACCTCGTCATCGCGTCCGGCACGAAGCCGTCCGTCTACGCGGGACACCTCCTCGGCATCTTCCGCGCGCTCCACTCGCCGGCGCATCCCGTCGCGCCCGCGCTCGCGATCGTGCGTCCGAACCACTTCGAGGAGAGGCTCCGCGCGATCCTCGACCCGGTCTGCGCGCGCGGCGCCGCCTCCGGGGTCACGGCGCGCCTCGCCGCGGCCGGCCTCTTCGCGGCGGCCGTCTCGTTCTCCGCCGTCGAGCCCTGGAAGCCCGCCGCGACGGACGTCCCGTCCTCGCCGTCGATCGCAGCCTCGTCGTGCCCCTCGCACGCGCACGCGAAGGTGAAGACGGAGTCGAAGGAGGACGTCCCCGGCTTCGTCGCCGTCCTCTTCCGGAAGGCGGAGAAGAAGATCGAGTCGTATCGCTTCGAGCAGAAGACACAGACCAGGCAGCGGACCGAGACTCGGGTCGAGAAGACGGCCTGCCCGCTGAAGAAGGAGCAGGTGAAGGTCGAGGACGAGCCCGCGCTCGACGCTGACGCGGCGCCGGATTCCTCGGAGGCGAAGTCCGCGGAGGCGCCCGAGGCCGGACCCGACTCCGAGTCCGCGCCCGCGAGCGTCCCCGCGGTCCTCCAGAACGGCGGGAAGGCGCCGGTCGCTCCGAAGGCGCTCGGCTTCGTGACCGCCTCCAACCGCAAGCACTCCGGCAACGACTGGTACGGCCGCGGCATGGACCTCCACAATGACGAGAACTACGAGGCCGCCATCGAGGCCTTCAAGAAGTCCATCGAGGACGGCTATCGGGAGGACGCCGCGAGCTACAACATCGCCTGCGGCTACGCGCGGCTCGGCAACAGCGACGCCGCGTTCGAGTGGCTGAAGAAGGCGATGGACGCCGGCTTCGACGTCGCGAGCTACCTGGGCCGCGACGACGACCTCGACTCGCTCAAGTCGGACCCGCGCTGGGCGCAGACGAAGAAGGAGGCCCGCGCGCAGGAGGGCTCGAAGTCGGCGCGCGAGGCGAAGGCGGCCAGCAGCCGCTACGAGCGGCTCGTCGCGAAGAACCCCAAGAGCGGCGAGGCGTTCTTCGAGAACGGCCTCGAGCTGCTGCGCGCCGACGAGTACGACCTCGCGGCGAAGTCGTACCAGCAGGCGATCGACCGCAACTATCGGACGGCCACCGCCTACTACAACCAGGCGTGCGCGTATGCGCAGAACGGCGACAAGGACCGGGCGTTCGACTCGCTCCGGAAGGCGCTCGACGCCGGCTTCGACCAGCCGGATACCCTCGCGAAGGACGACGACCTCGAGAACCTCCACGGCGACCCGCGGTTCAGCGCGCTGAAGAAGGACGCGCGCGAGCTCGAGCTGCCGGGCTACAGCAACGGCTACTGGGGCCATCGCGCCTCGGAGCGCGCGAAGTGGCGGAACGCAGCCAAGCGCTTCGAGGAGTACGTCCAGAAGAATCCGAACAGCGGCCGCGGCTGGTACAGCCTCGGCTTCGCCGAGCTCGCGGGCGAACGGCCCGAGGCGTCCGTCGAGGCCTTCCAGAAGGCCCTGGCGCTCGGCTACCGCAAGCCGACGACCATGTACAACATCGCGTGCGCGTACGCGCGCCTCGATCAGAAGGACCCGGCGTTCGAGTGGCTGTTCAAGGCGCTCGAAGCGGGCTTCGACTCGACGGGCACGATCCGCAACGACGAGGACCTCGACAACCTCCGCGGCGACGCGCGCTTCCGCAAGGCGCTGTCGATCGCGCGCGACAAAGAGCGCGACGGCGAAAACCAGAGCGACTAGGCCCCGCCGGTCTCCGCTTCGGACCGGGGCTCGCGCTCAGCGAGCCCCGTTTCATTTCTGCGGACGCGGGAGCTCGAGGTGGTACAGGCACCGCCTCCCCACGCGCTCGAGCCGCCGCAGCCGGAATCCCAGCTTCTCGAGGATGTGGATCGAGGCCGCGTTGCCGGCCTCCACCGAGGCGAGGATCCGGTCCAGGCCGAGCTCGTCGAATCCGTAGCGCACGAGCGCGCTCGCGGCTTCGGTCGCCAGGCCGCGGCGCCAGAACGGACGGGCCAGGGTGAAGCCGAGACAGCCCTCCCCCGCGCTCAGCCGGCCCGGCGCCCGGTAGTACGGGTAGACGCCCGAGTAGCCGGCGTACTCGCCGGTCGACCGCAGCGCCGTCGCCCACAGACCGAGCCGGCCGCGCCGCGCGCGGAGGAACCGCCCGCGAAAGCGGCGCCGAGCCTCCGCCTGCGGCCGCGGCGCGCCGCCGACGAAGCGCCGCACCTCGGGATCGGACTCCATCGCGAAGAAGGCGTCGAAGTCCTCGGCGCGATGCTCGCGAAGGATCAGCCGTTCGGTCTCGAGGACGATCACGCCGGCGCGCTCACGCGCGGCCCCACACCTGGAACACGCGGGGACCTCCGATGAGCGTGCGCGGATCGCGGGCGAAGGCGTCGAGCTCGTGGATCGTCTCGCCGAGCTCCCGCTCGCTCGCCAGCCCATCCTGGATGACCGCCTCAGAGATGACCTCCAGCGTCACGCATGCGAGCCGCTTGACGTCGAGATCCATCCCGGCCGTATGAACGAGCTGCATCCGGACGTCTTCGAAGCCCGCCTCGCGGAGAAGGACGGGGAGCTTGGGGCCGATCTCCGGGTCCGCTCCCCGCGCGCGCATGCAGCGCGAGTAGAGCGCGACGTATCGATCCAGCGCGGGGCATGGCGGCTCCGCGAAGTGTCCCCGGAAGTCGATGTCCTCGACGACCATCACGCCGCCCGGCCGAATGCGTCGGCGCACCAAGGAGAGCAATCCGCGGGCCGGGTCAGGTGCGTGAGCAGAAACCGCGCGTAGACGAAATCGAACGACTCCTCCGGATTCCACCGCGTCACGTCGCGCGCCTCGAACGAGGCGTTCCGAACGCCCTGCTCCGCGGATTCGCTCCGCGCGATCTCCACCGTCACCGGGTCGAAGTCCACGCCGAACGCCCGCCCGCCGGGCCGGCCAGGCGCGCGAGCTCGCGGGTGACGTCGCCGCCGCAGCCGAGATCCAGGCAGATCGCGCCGCTTGGCACGCCGATCTCGGCGAGGAGCGCCCCCGTCGTCGGGCCCATGACCGACGCCAGCAGCCGCAGCCGCTCGCGTCCCTCGCTCCCGCCGCGGATGACGTACTTCGTGGAGCCCATCGCGGATTCGAGCGCCGCTCGCGGGTCAGCTTCCGCGCCTGGGCGGGGTCTGATCGGGGCCCGGCCTCGGCCGATCCTGAAGCTCCTCGACGAGGCACGCGGCATGCCCGAGGACCCGGTCGCCATCCCGCAGCGACGACGGCGTCGGTTTCCATCCCTCGGCGACGCGCGCACGCAGGATTTCATCGGCATTCGGCAGGTGGTCCCAAACGGCGACCGCCGTGATCGCCCCGAGTCAAGTTGCTCCGAATACGAGCGCACGGTCGCGCCACGGCACGATCGCATCGTGCGTGAACTCGTCCTGGATTACGACGTCGCGAATGACGGCCGGTACGACCGATCCGGCAGGCTGACTCCGACCCCATCGGATGACGTCGGACAGGGATTCGAGCGATTCGAGCTCTGCGGCGAGGCCCGCGAGCTCGGAGTCGGAGAGTCCGGCGCGGTTACGGACGTCCACGGACCCACCGTTCGTCCAGGCTACTTCCCGGACTGCTGAAACGGGGCCGGGTCAATGCCGGGGATGACCTTGAGCGCGTTCTCGTAGTAGATCTTGCGCAGCACCGCGTCCGGCAGGTTCAGGCCGTACATCTTCCAGAACGCGTGGCGCTTGCGGTAGTAGTCGAAGTACTCGTCGTCGGTCTCGAGCACGCGGAAGTAGACGAGGTACTCGTCCGGCGCCCACGTGTCCTTTCCGAACATGACGCGGTCGCCATACTTGAGGAAGAACTCTCGCGCGAATCGCGGCTGGCGTCCGAGCTCCGCGAGCACCGCGCCGATCTCCGTGTAGACGTTCGGGAGCCGGTCGAAGAGCTGCCCGAGCCGCGCGAGGTCTCCCCCGAGCCAGCCGAGGTGCGCGTCGATGAACTTCGTCTTCGGGTGCTTCGCGAACATGTGGTGCTGCTCGCCGATGAGCTGCTCCCACGGCGGGAACTTGTCGGGCGGCCGCGCGCGCTGCGGGAACTGCTTCAGCTCGAGCCAGCGTTCGTTGTGCACGTCCTGCGGCTCGAAGAACGACCGCGGCTCCGCGGTGTGAATGAGGACGGGGATCCCGAGCTCGCCGGCCTTGTCCCAGACCGGGTCGAGGCGCGGGTCGTCGACGGCGACGCGCTTGCCGTTCGCCTCGGTGACGGTCATTCCGAGGTTCTTGAAGATCTTCAGCCCGCGCGCGCCGTGCTTGTAGTCGAGGGCGAGCTGCTCGACGGCCTTCTGACCCCAGCCGGGCTGCTCGATGCCGTTGAAGTCGAGGTTCGCGAAGACCATGAAGCGGCCCGGGTAGCGGCCCGCGAGGTTTGCGTACCCCTTCTCGAACTCCGCGGCCTGGCTGCCGGACAGGTTCACCATCACCCGCATGTTGAGCCGATCCATGTCGGCGACGAGCTTCTTGACGTCGGCCGCGGACTGGTCGCGGTCCTGGTGGTTGTGCACGTCGATGAACGGAAACTTCGAGTGCTGCGGGTGATGCTCGGGGACCACGAGAGTCGACTTCGGGTCGTACTCCTCGATCGACATCGTCTGGGCGCACAAGGGAACGAGAGCGCCGACGCTCGAGGCCGCGAGGGCGAGGAGCAGCGCGCGAACGGGCGAGACCGACGGACGCATCATGCCGTTACACCTCGATGGCGCCGCCGATCTCCCGGAGGTGCCGGCGCAGAGTGTAATCCGGGTCCTTCGCGCGCCGCGCGAGATAGTCGTCGAAACGGAGCTGACGGCGCAGCGTTTCTCCCGCGCGGATGCGGTCCGCCTGCGCGCGCTCGCGGCGGCGAATGTCCTCCGCCGTGGCCAGCAGGTCGCCGGCGCGATCCAGCGGCGCGAACACGGCGCCGTCGTCGTCCGCGAAGACGGCGAACGAGCGGTCGACCGGGAACGCGCCGAAGCGCGCGGACTGGAGCGCGTCGGGGTCGCGCGGATCGAGCCGCGAGGGTCCGGGCGCGCAGCGGCCATAGCTGAAGACCGGCAGGCCGATCTCTCGCAGCTCCGGCGTGTCGCGGTGGAGGCCCCAGACGAGCATGGCGGACATCCCGGACGCCGCCGCCTCGAGCGCGGTCAGATCGCCGACGCACGCCTCGTCCGTGCGGCCGCCGTTGTCGACGACGAGGACGTCGCCCGGCGACGCCGTCTGCATGGCCTCGAGGAAGACGTCGACGCTGCCGAAGTGGCGCGCCGGAACGACGCGGCCGGCGACGCGCGCGCCCGGGACCACGGGGGCGAGGCCCGGCGGCGCGACGCGGAGCGGCAGGCCGAGTCGGAGACACGCGTCGGCGGCGAGCGGCGTCGAGAGCGCCGCGAACGCCTTCGCGAGAGCGCGGCTATCCACGCGCGGCTCCCCTTCGCCTTCCCGACAGACGCGCCTCGACCTGCCGCGTGTGGTTCAGGTCGTGCCCGGCCATGAGCGCGATCATCTTCGCGAGCGTCAGCCGCCCGAACTGCGAGTGGCGGCCCCAGCGCTTCAGCTCCGTTCGCCGGATACCGTCGATGAACTCGACGTTGGCCCGGCGGATCGCGACGAACGTCTCGAGCGCGCGGCGAGGATCGATGCGGCGATACCTCGAGTTCTTCGCCCACGCGTCCTGATCCATACCGACGAGTGGAATGCCGCTCCGCTCGTACACGGCGCGAATCCGGTATCCCCAGAGCATCTCGACCTCGGACAGGTGGGACAGGATCTCCCCGACCGACCACTTCCCCGGAGCGGGCCGCGCGGTGAGGCGGCGGCGGGTCGCCGCGTTGACCCGGCGCGACAGGCGCGCGGGCGTCCGCCGGATGATCTCGCGGGGATCGTCGCCGTCGGCGTACGACAGGATGCGGCGGGTGTACTGATCGAAGGTCTCCGGTGCGGGCTTGGGCAAGCGAACCTCCTGTTTGCTCGAAGCTATCTCAACGCCGCGGGGGCGTCCCTCCGCGCGAAGCGGCTCTCGCGCACGACCTCGGCGACCTCCATGTCGTACCACTCGTACCAGAGCCGGCGTCCCGTCGCCTGCGCCTCGCGGTGCGCGGGATCCTCGCGCCACGCGCGGAGCGTCTCCGCGTCCTGCCAGCGCACGACCGTGAGCCGCTCGCCGTCCGCCGCCGTGTAGCTCTTCACGTCGACGAAGCCCGGTGCGGCGCGGGCCTTCTCGAGCATCCGCGCGTCCATGGCGTCGTAGTCCTCTCCGGCCTGGCCGGTGAGACGCGAGCGGAACAGGATGACGATCACGCCGCATCCGGGTAGAGACCGCGCTCCTCGATCGAGGCGAGGTTACGCGCGTGGAAGAACGACTCGAACGCGGTCGCGGGCGGCCCCGGCGGCAGGCAGTCGTCGATGGAGATCGAGCGGACGCGGCCGTGACCGCGCCGCGCCTCGAAGACGCGGGCGTGCAGCCCCTCGAGGTAGCCGCGCGCGGACGCGAGGACGTCGGCGCCCGCGACCGGTCCGTGCGAGCGGAGGATCCGTCCGCGGCCGCGCGCCTGCGCGCGGGCGAGCGCGCGATCGAGCGCCTCGGGCGCCGAGTAGCGCAGGTACGCCATGCGCCCGACCGCGGTGTCGCCCACGTGGAGCAGATCCGCGGCCGGCAGGTCCACGTTGAGCGTCCCCGCCGTGTGCCCGGGGTTCTCGAAGATCTCGATGGTGTGCCGGCCCCACGCGAGCTCGATGCGCCCGGCGAGCTGGATGGTCGGCCGTCGAAAGTGAGCGGCCTCCTCGGGCGATCGGAAGTCCTCGGTCCAGAACGTCGCGACGGCGTTCTCGTGCGCGAGCACGGGCGCGTTCGGGAACAGGTTCCAGGCGGCGAGATGGTCGCTGAAGTAGTGCGTGCTCACGAGGAGCCACACGCGCTTGCCCCACTCGACCGTGACGATCTCGCGCAGGCGCTCCGCGTCCGCGACGGAGGCGAGACCGTCGACGAGCAGCGCCCGGTCGCCGTCCAGGACGACGAGGCTGCCCGAGTCGTAGCTCTCGCCCGTCAGGTGGTACACGTCTCGGTCGAGCTGATGGACGCGCATCGGTTGCCTCCCCGTCAACGAGCCCGAGCCCCGGTCTCGGGCTCGACGACAGACGTTAGCGCCCGCGCATCCATCTACAAAGGGCATTGTTTTCATCACAGCCATGAAATATCTTCATGGTATGGACGAACGCCCCGGCACGCTGGATCTCCCGCACCTCGACCTGCTCCTCGCGGTCGCCGACGAGGGCACGCTGACCGCCGCCGGGCGGCGGCTGAACCTCTCGCAGTCCGCGCTCTCGCACCGCCTGCGCGACGCCGAGCGTGCGCTGCGAGTCCGGCTCTTTCAGCGGGGTCATCGAAGGATGACGCCGACGCCGCCGGGTGTGAGGTGGATCGAGGCCGCGCGGCGCGTGCGCGAGGAGATCGCCGCCGCGGCGCGCGACGTGGCAGCCCGCACCGAGGAGCCCGCCGGGGTCCTCCGGCTCGCGACGCAGTGCTACACCTGCTATCACTGGCTGCCCGAGCCGCTGCGCGCGTTCCAGGCCAGCCATCCGGGCGTGGACGTCCGGATCGTGCTCGAGGCGACGCGGCGGCCCGTGCCCGCGCTGCTGGCCGGCGATCTGGACCTCGCGATCGTCGTCGGTCCGGTCCGCAACCGCCGGATCGAGGTCGAGCCGCTTTTCGGCGACGAGCTCGTCGCGGTGATGCGCCCGGACCACCCGCTCGCCCGCCGCTCCTACCTGGAGGCCGGCGACCTCGCCGCCGAGAACCTGCTGACCTACGACCTGCCCCACGAGGAGCTGGACGTCTTCCGGCTCGTCCTGCGGCCGGCGGGCGTCGCGCCGCGCCGCTGGTCTCGCGTCGAGCTGACCGAGGCGATGTTCGAGATGGCGAAGGCCGGGCTCGGCGTCGGGATCGTGGCGCGGTGGGCGGCCTCCGCGGTCGTCGCGTCGGGGGCGCTCGCCGCCCGCCGCATCACCCGTGCCGGCCTGAAGCGCTGCTGGAGCGCCGCGACGCTGCGACGCCGGCACGCCCTGCCGTACCTCGAGGACTTCATCCGCGCGGTGCGAGCCTCGACGCGCCGCCGCCTGCGCTCCGTCGGCTCGCGGCCCGCCGCGTGACGCCCTGACATATTAGCTGCGGCTAATATGTCCCACAGCCTCGGCATTCCGTCGGCTGAGACATACTCCGGCCATGCCGCGCCGCGTCGACGCCATCGTCATCGGGGCGGGCGCGGCCGGCCTCGCGGCGGCGGAGATGCTCTCGCGCGAGGGACTCTCGCTCGAGATCCTCGAGGGACGGCGCCGCATCGGCGGGCGCATCCACACGCTCCGCCCGCGAGGGCTGCCGATCCCGATCGAGCTCGGCGCCGAGTTCGTGCACGGCCGTGAGCAGGAGCTGCTCGAGCTCGCCGCGGAGGCGGCGATCGCCGTCGAGCGGATCCCCGCCGCGCACCTGGAGGTCGAGGACGGACGGGTCGCGGTGCGGCGGGACTTCTGGACGCGCTTCGAGGCGGTCGCGCGGCGGCTTCGGTCGAGCGGCCGCGACCGCTCCGTCGCGGACTTCCTCCGCGCGCACCCGAGGATGCCCAGGCACGACCGCGAGCTTCTCGCCGCCACCGTCGAGGGCTATGACGCCGCCGATCTCGAGCGCGCGAGCGAGCACGCCCTCTCCTTGCGCGGCGCGCCCCGCGAGGACCCGGAGGAGCGCGCGCAGTTCCGCGTCGCGTCGGGCTACGACCGCGTGCCGCGTTTCCTGGCGAGCCGCCTCGACCCGAAGCGCGCTCGCATCCGGCTCGGAGTCGCGGCCGCGCGCGTGCGCTGGCGGCGCGGCGGAGTCGAGGTGACGACGTCGCGGGGAGAGACGCTCTCGGCGCGGTGCGCCGTCGTGACGGTTCCCGCCGGCGTCCTGCAGGCCCGCGCCGGCGCGCCGGGCGCCATCGCGTTCGAGCCGGACCCCGCGCCGATCCGCCGAGCCCTCTCGGGCATCGCGATGGGAGACGTTGCGCGTCTCGTGCTCGTGTTCGACGCGCCCTTCTGGACGGACCCGGACGTGCTCGCACGGCGCGTGCCGCGCGGCGCCCTCGAGGAGGGGCAGGCGGCGTTCGTGCATCTCCCCGGCGCGGAGTTTCCGACGTGGTGGTCGGCGGCGCCGATTCAGGCGCCGGTCCTCGTCGCGTGGTCGGGCGGACCCGCGGCGCGGCGGCTCCTCGCCCTCGAGAGAGACGAGCTCGTGCGGCGCGCGCTGGAGACCCTCGGCCGGATCTGGAGGCTCGAGCCCGCACGGCTCCGCCGCCGCCTGCGCGGCTGGCGGATGCACGACTGGAGCGCGGACCCGTTCTCGCGCGGTGCCTACAGCTACCAGGTCGTCGGCGGGGCGTCCGCGCCCGACGCGCTGGCCCGACCCGTCGCCGGCACGCTCTTCTTCGCCGGCGAGGCGACCGAGGGGCAGCGGAGCGGCACGGTGCCCGGCGCGATCAAGAGCGGACGGGCCGCGGCGCGGAGGGTGTTGCGCGCCCTCTAGGACGCGACGAGTGCTGCGCGCCCCTCCAGGCCGCGACGAGTGCTGCGCGCCCTCCAGGGGGGAACGCTACCGCGAGTCCGGGGGCGCCTCCTCGTCGACGCCCGAGAGGAGGGTCGGCGGCCGATCGAGCCACTCCTTCCCCTCCGCCGCCTCTCCCTCGCCGAGCGTGAAGAGAGCGCGCATGTAGTTCGTGTCGAACTCCGCCGTGTGGGGCGTCGAGAAGGAGCCCGGGATGTAGGCGAGCCGGAACCGGATGTGATCGCGCTGCGCGATCGCGTAGATGCGGTACAGGTCGCCGATCCCCTGGTTGTGAATGAGGCAGGTGATGGAGCGAAACGCGATCGGCAGCGTGCGCCGGTCCACCTCCGCCCACTCGGGATCCAGGCGCGCGTTGCGGATGACGTAGAGCGTCCGGTCGCGCTCCGCGAGCTCGTGGAGACGGATCGCGGAGGGATAGACGAAGACCTGCGATGCGGTGCCGCCGTCGACGTGCATCTCCTGGTAGCGCCTGCCGCCCGCCTCGACGTCGATCATGACGGGAGGAAACGTTCCGGGGATCGCGGCGGAGGCGATCAGGATCTTGTGCACGAGATCCAGGCCGTCGGGGCGATGCTCCGCGGCGATCTCGGTGATGTTCCAGACGACGGGGCGACGCACGTCGAGGTTGGTGGTCGCGACGAGGAGGATCCGGCCCTTGTCGTGCTCGGCCGCGATGGCGTCGAGCATCGACTGCGTGATCTCCCTCTTCACGAGCTTCTGCAGCGGCGCGTTGTCGGCCATCGCGTCGCCGTAGAGCACGGAGAGGAGTCCACGCTCCGTCGCGACGTCGCGACGTCGCCGAAGGAGATTCCCGTGTAGATCCGCCTGAGCGTCTCGTCGTAGGCGGGGCCCAGGAAGGCGAACGGCGCGATGAGCGCTCCGGTGCTGACGCCGGTGACGAGCTTGAACGTCGGCCGCGTTCCCGCCTTCGTCCAGCCGACGAGGAGCCCGGCCCCGTAGGCGCCGTTGTCGCCGCCGCCGGAGATCGCAAGGTACGCGTTGGGCGGCAGCGTGTCCGTGTGGAGCGCCGCCTTCTCCCGCTCGTTCGACGCGAGGAAGTCCCGCTCGAACTCCTGAACGTGAGCCGCGTCGCGCGGAAAGTATCGGATGCCGGCCGGGTAGCCGACCACGTTCGCCTGCGTCGAGAGGGCGAACGGAACGGCGTGCTCTCGCGTCGCAGTCGCGCAACCGGCGAACGCGACGGCTGCGGCGAGGAGGACTCCGGCCGCCGCCGCGCGGCCGGGCTTCAGGACGACGTGGCGCACAGCCTCTCCCAGTCTTCCGCGCGATCGACGTCGGCGAGCGCTCCCGGCGGAAACGGGACGCGCACCACCTCGGCTTCGTGCCGGCCGACGACGCGCTTGCCGACGCCGTCGCCCTCCGATTCTCTGAGCTCGCCGAACAGCGAACGCGCGTACAGCGTCGGGGGCGCGTGCACGCCGCCGTAGTCCGACGCGACGATCGGGGCCCCCGTCTCGATGAACCTTTCCACGAGTCGCGCCAGCATCTCCGCGGTGACGCGGGGCATGTCCGCGAGCTGGACCACCATCGCGCCCACTTCGGACGGAAGGGCGGCGATGCCGGCGCGGAGCGACGAGCTCATTCCCCTCGCGAATTCCGGGTTCAGGACGGGGAGGACGCGGAGCCCGCCCAGCTCGCCCTGCACCCGCCCCGCGTCGTGCCCGAGGACGACCACCACGGGGTCGAGCCCCGCGTCGAGAGCGGCCCGCGCGGCGCGGCGAACCAGCGACTCCCCGCCGATCTTCAAGAGCAGCTTGTTCGCGCCGAACCGGGTCGACGCGCCCGCCGCCAGGATGACGGCGGCGACCGATGTGCGCGCGTCAACCGACATGCCCGGCGCGCCGTTCCCGCTGCTCGACGCATTTCAACCGGCGAAGCTTCTCACGGCCGGGCCGGAGGGTCAGGTCTCCCATTTCCCCTCCCGGGGCCAGGTCTCCCCTTTTCGGCACAAAGGGGCAATCGGAGACCTGACCCCTATTAGGATCGGCGGCGTGAAGCTGCCCGTCGCGCCGCCCATCGCCCCGATGCTCTCGGCGTCCGCCGACGCGCTGCCGCGCGGCGACGGCTGGCTCTTCGAGCCGAAGTGGGACGGCTTCCGCACGCTCGTCTTTCGCGACGGCGACGAGATCCTCCTGCAGAGCCGCGACGAGAAGCCGATGAACCGCTACTTCCCCGAGCTCCTCGCGCCGCTCGCGGCGGCGCTGCCCGAGCGGTGCGTGCTCGACGGCGAGGTCGTGATCGTCGGCGACGGCGGGCTCGATTTCGAGGCGCTCCTCCTGCGCGTCCATCCCGCCGAGTCGCGCGTGCGGCTGCTCGCCTCGCAGACGCCGGCGTCGTACGTCGCCTGGGACCTCCTCGCGATCGGCGACGAGGACCTCCGGCAGGCGCCGCTCGAGGAGCGCCGCGGGCGGCTGGAGGCGGCCCTCGCGGGCGCGTCCGCTCCGGTCCATCTCTCCCCCGCGACGCGCGACCGTGCGCTCGCCGAGGACTGGTTCTCCCGTTTCGAGGGCGCGGGGCTCGACGGGGTCATGGCGAAGCGCCTCGACGAACCCTACGCGCCCGGCGCGCGGACGATGATCAAGGTCAAGCACCGCCGCACGGCGGACTGCGTCGTCGCCGGATTCCGCTGGCACAAGAACGGCCGCGACACGATGGTCGGCTCGCTGCTCCTCGGCCTCTATGACGATCACGGATCGCTCCAGCACGTCGGCGTGACGGCGGCCTTCACGACCGCGAAGCGGCACGAGCTCGTGGACATCCTCGCGCCGCTGCGCGTGGACGCGGTGAAGAACCATCCCTGGAAGGACTGGGCGGAGGCGCAGGAAGAGGTCGCCGCGCAGGGCCGGCGCATGCCCGGCGCGACGAGCCGGTGGAACCGCGGCAAGGACCTCTCGTGGGAGCCGGTGCGTCCCGACCTCGTCTGCGAGGTCGCGTACGACCACATGCAGGGAACGCGGTTCCGGCACGCGGCGCACTTCATGCGCTGGCGTCCCGACAAGCTTCCGAAGGACTGCCGCTACGACCAGCTCGAGGTGACGCCCGCCTACGAGCTCGAGCGCGTCTTCGGATCGGGTCGATCCGATTTACCCGCCGGTTTGCGGCGCGGTTCCGAGTCGCGCGCCGATTTGCGGCGCGACGGCGACTTGCCGGAAGGCGAGCGGCGCAGCGACGCCGCAACGTCGTCCGCGTCGCGCACCTCCGAGCCCGATTCGACACGATCGCGCTCCCGCTCCCAGCGCTCCCGCAGCTCGCGCCAGGGGTCGTAGTCCGGGTCCGGCGGCTCGGGCTCGGGCCGCTCCGCCTCGGGCACGTGCCGCAGGTTCACGCGGATCCGCGTCCACGTGCTCGAACGCCCGCGCATCGCATCGACGAGGACGTCGTCGGTCTCGAGCCGCGCCGCGGCCTCCGGGTGGCGCGCCTTCCACCGCTCCAGGCCTGCGCGCGCGTCCACCTCGTGCCTTGCCTTCGCGACCGTGACGAGCGGCTGGGTCGAGCGGCGCCGCCCGGTCGGCGACTCGACGACATCCGGCGTGCGCGTCTCCGGCGGGGAGTCCTTCTTCTTGCGGGACGGCGCGACGCGGGCCGGCTCCCCCTCCTGCTTCCGGTAGTGCGGCGGCCAGGGCGCGTCGCCGAGGCCCTGCGCCTCCTGCTCGGCCGACAGCGCGAGGAGGCCCTCGAGCGACCCGGCGCTCGCGTCGATCCCCTCCGAGGCGTCGCCGCGCTCGGCGAAGCGCGCGGGCGCGGTCACGAGCGTGAACGCCGCCGGGTCGACATCCGCGACCTCCTCCCACTCGAGCGGCATCGACACCCGGGCGTCCGGCGTCGGCCGCACCGACCACGCCGACGCCACCGTGCGGTCCTTGGCGTTCTGGTTGTAGTCGAGAAAGACGCCGCGCCGCTCCTCCTTCCACCACTTGCTCGTCGCGATCCCGGGCGCGCGCCGCTCCACCTCCCGGGCGAGCGCCAGCGCCGCGCGCCGCACCTGGTCGAAGCTCCAGCGCCGCTCGATCCGCACGTTGACGTGGATGCCCCGCGAGCCGGACGTCTTGGGCCATCCGCGCAGTCCCCGCTCCGCGAGCACGTCGCGCGCGATGAGGGCGACGCGGCGGATGTCGTCGAACGCGACGCCCGGAACCGGGTCGAGGTCGACGCGGAGCTCGTCGGGATGCTCGAGGTCGTCCGCGCGCACGGGATGCGGGTTCAGGTCGATGCAGCCGAGGTTGACGATCCAGAGCAGCTGCGCCGCGTCGCGGACGACGACCTCGCGCGCGGTGCGGCCGGACGGGAATTTCAGCTCGACGGTCTCGACCCAGTCCGGATGCTTCTCGGGCGCGCGCTTCTGGAAGAACGGCTCCTGGTCCGCGCCGTTGACGTAGCGCTTGAGGACGATCGGCCGGCCGGCGATCCCCCGCAGCGCGCCCGGCGCGACGGCGAGGTAGTACTTCGCGAGATCCCGCTTCGTGTAGCCGGCCTTCGGGAAGAAGACCTTGTCCGGATTCGTGAGGACGACCTCGCGCCCGTCGGCTTCGAGTGCGATCTGTGGGTCCTTCGCCATGGGGAAGAGTCTGGACCGAGCCGTCGCGGGGCCGCAAGGGGCCGGCGCGTCGCGGCCGCGACATATCAGCTCTGGCTAATATGTCTCGCGGGCATCAGCCGATCGTCGTCCCGAAGAGCTTCCCGATCCCCGCCGTGACGGCCATCGCGAGCGCGCTCCAGAACAGCACCCGCGCGGCGCCGCGCCAGGGGGAGGCGCCACCCGCCTTCGCGGCGACCGCACCGAGGGCGGCGAGGCAGATGAGCGAGATGGTCAACACCGCCGCCATGAGCGCGCTCGCCGGCGCGGCGAGAATCGTCAGGATCGGCAGGGAGGCGCCGGCCGCGAACGAGCCGGCGGACGCGAGCGCGGCCTGCAGCGGGCGCGCCGCCATCGCGTCCGTGATGCCCAGCTCGTCGCGCGCGTGGGCGCCGAGAGCATCCTTTTCCATCAGCTGCCGCGCGACCTGGCGCGCGAGATCGGCGTGCAGACCGCGGCGGACGTAGATCCCGGCGAGCTCGTCCTCCTCCGCCTTGGGCTCCGTGGCCAGCTCGTGCTTCTCGCGCTCGAGGTCCGCACGCTCCGTATCCGACTGCGAGCTGACCGACACGTACTCGCCGGCGGCCATGGACAGCGCGCCGCCGACGAGGCCGGCGACGCCGGCGATCAGCACCTGCGCCCGGCTCGCCGACGCCGCGGCGATGCCGAGCACCAGGCTGGCGGTCGACACGATGCCGTCGTTCGCGCCGAGGACCGCCGCGCGGAGCCAGCCCACGCGGCCGGTGCGATGCCATTCACGATGTCTCATGGAGGTTGCGGC
>DATBBK010000097.1:0-23704 GCA_036271035.1 Thermoanaerobaculia bacterium
GACATCGAGCGCAACGCGATCCACGGCAGCGACTCGGCCGAGAATGCGGCGAAGGAGATCGCGTTCTTCTTCCGGGAGAACGAGCTCCTCTGAGGTCTTCCGCGTCGTAGGGGCGGCCCTTGCGGGCCCGCATCCGGCGGAGTCGACGACCTCACGTCGTTCGCTTCAACGCCACCAGGATCCGGTTCGCCACTCCCCGCAGGATCGCGACCTCCCGCTGCGTGAGCGGTCTCGCCGCGATGAGCCGCCTCCAGTCGCGCAGCGAGCGGTCGCGGTGGCCCGTGTCGTAGAAGTCGATCGCCTCGAGCGCGCGGTCCCAGTGCGCGACCGCGAGCTCGACGTCCTCCGCGGGCGCGAGCGGGTCGCGCTCGCCGGAGTGCGGCTCGGGCGGCTGCGCCGCCTCGTCATGGGCGCAGATGGCGCCGAGGACGACGGCGACCGCGTGCGAGAGGTTCATCGTCGGAAACGCCTCCGTGGTCGGCAGGCGCAGCAGGTACGTGGCCCTGGCGATCTCCTCCTCGGTCAGCCCGCTCTGCTCCGGCCCGAACACGAGCGCGGCGCGGCTCGCCTCGGGAAGCGCCGCGAGTGTTCCCGGCAGCTCGGCGAGCGAGATCGCGCGCAGCGGCGCGCGGCCCCTCAGGGACGAGGTCGCGATCACCGTCTCGTGGCCCGCGAGGGCGTCCACGAGCGAGGCACGGCGCGTCAAAGATGCGAGCGTGTCGTCCGCCCCGGCGGCCAGCCGGCGGGAGTCCTCGTCGGCCGCCACGGCGGGCTCGACCAGGGTGAGCCGGCTCACACCGAAGTTCTTCGTCGCCCGCGCGACGGAGCCCAGGTTGGACGCGTTGCCGGGCCGCACGAGCACGACGGTGAGCTGGGGTCTGGGCAAGGCCGGGACAGTCTAGCCGGATCGTCCCGAAGCGCCGTGATGGGAAGCTTTGACCCCGTACCGGCCTTATAATTTGCGAGTGAGACGCCTGTTTTTCGCCCTGTGCTTCGGATTCGGATTATCGGCGGCGGTCGCCGCGCAGACCGTCGTCGCTCCGACTCCGACCCCCTCGAAGCCCGACTCCGAGCCGCCGACTTATTCGGAGAGCGCGGGCGCGGAGTACGTGATGCTCCCGGTGCTCGTCACCGACAAGCACGGCAAGTTCGTCGACGACCTGAAGAAGGAGGATTTCGTCGTTCGCGTCGAGGAGCACAACGTTCCCTTCGACACCTTCGAGCGCGACCTCTCGGCCCCGGTCTCGTTCGCGTTCCTCGTCGACACCTCGGGCAGCATGGGCATCGGCGGCAAGCTGGCCGCCGCGCGCGCCGCGATCCGGACGATCGTCGCCGACCGGCGCCAGGGCGACGACTTCGCGCTGTTCGCGTTCTCGGAGGGCGAGGTCCGGCTCGTGTCGGACTTCTCCGCCGACCCGGCGCCGCTTCTGGATGCGGCGGCCGACCTTGAGGCGTCCGGCCAGACGGCTCTCTTCGACGCCGTCGCCGCGACGCCCGAAAAGATGATGAAGGGGCGCAACAACAAGCGCGCGATCCTGCTGTTCACCGACGGCGTCGACAACGCCAGCCACATCACCGCGACGGAGATGGCGGAGATCCTCCAGCGCGTCTCCGTGCCGGTCTATCCGATCGGCATGAAAAATGCTGCGTTCGACCAGCTGAAGGAGGAGGAGCGACGCGAGCTCTCGATCGACACCCTGCAGCTTCTGGCCGGGTCGAGCGGAGGGCGGATGCACCTCGTCGCCAGTGGAGAGGATCTCAGGCCCCTGGCCACTCGGATCTCGGAAGAGGTGAGGCAGCAATACCTTATCGGCTTTGCGCCCTCGGGGCGGGGGGATGTAAAATATAGAATCGTTTTCGTGTCCGTGGCCAGGTCCGGTTCGTGGGTGGTGCGGACACGACGGGGTTATCGCGGTACGGCTCCCGGAGGCTCGTTGACCGGTGGCTCTTAACAACTTTTTGGAGGTGCAGATGGTTCAGCGAAGGTGGTTTTCCTACACCCTCTCGAGCGGGGCGCTCCTCTTGGGGATCTTCGGGTTCACGGCGTGTGCGTCGAAGCCGTACGTGAACGAGGAAATCTCCAAAAGCAGCGCGGCATCGGAGAAGCGGATCAGTGACGTCGAGTCACAGGTCGAGGCCACCCAGTCCAAGGTCAAGTCGCACGACTCGAAGCTCGCGGAGCTGGACACCGCCACCCGTGAGGCTCTCGAGCGCGCTCAGCAGGCCGGCAAGCTGGCCGAGGGCAAGTTCATCTACTCGCTGGTTCTCTCCGATGACGCAGTCAAGTTCCCGGTCAACAAGCATGAGCTCTCCAAGGAGGCGATGGATCAGCTCGACCAGTTCGCCGAGCGCCTGAAGGCGGAGAACAAGAACGTCTATCTCGAGATCCAGGGGCACACGGATGCAACCGGTCCGGACGACGTCAACTACAAGCTGGGCGAGGCCCGCGCCGAGGCGGTTCGCCGCTATCTCAACAAGCAGGGCGTCGCGCTGAACCGGATGTCGACGATCTCCTACGGCAAGTCCGAGCCCGTCGAGTCGAACAAGACGAAGGAGGGACGATCGAAGAACCGCCGCGTGGTGGTCATCGTCCTCGCCTAGCGTCCTTCTTCCCGCTTCGAGACACCGACGCGCCGGCGCGAGCCGGCGCGTTTTCTTTTGGCCGCGTACCGCGGGCGCGTGTGGGCGCGTTCGCCTTCCCATCCGCCGCGCCGCGTCGCCGGCTCTCGAGCTCGCCGCGGAAGTCGTCCGGCAGCGGCGCCTCGGCGGACACCCTCTCGCTCTCCGGCAGGACGAAGCCCAGCCGGCGCGCGTGGAGCATCTGGCGCGGCGCGGAGTCCGACGGATCCCGTTCGCGGGGGCCGTAGACGCGGTCTCCCAGAATCGGATGGCCCGCCTCGGCGAGATGGATGCGGATCTGGTGCGTTCGGCCCGTCTCGGGCCGGACCGAGACGAGGGCCGCGCCGCGGAGCCGTTCCAGCACCTGAAACCGCGTGACGGCGCGCCGGCCCTCCTGGCCGGGTCGGGCGATCGAACGCCGGAGCTCCCGCGTGCGCACGAGGTCGGCATCGAGTGTGCCCGACTCGGGCGGCGAGCCCGCCGCGAGCGCCACGTACTCGCGGTCGATGTCGTGCCGCCGGAAGAGCTCCTGCAGCGCGTGCAGCGCGCGCCGGTTGCGCGCGAAGACGACGGCGCCGGACGTGTCCTTGTCGAGCCGGTGCACGATGCCCGCGTACGGGCGGCCGCCGTGCCGCAGCTGCAGGTACTGGAGAACGCGGCTCCACAGCGTGTCGCGCTCGCGTTCCTCGGTCGGCACCGTGAGCAGGCCGGCCGGCTTGTCGACGATGATGACGTCCGCGTTCTCATGGAGCACGGAGAGCCGCGTCCGCACGGCGCGGCGCGACGGCCGGTCGGGGACGAATTCGACGCGAGCGTCCTCCGCGATCTCCGCGCCGGGCAGAGACGCCGTCTCGCCGCCGACGTCGACGCGCCCGGAGCGCACCGCCTCGCGGGCCGCGCGTCGCGACAGGCCGAACCGCCGCGAGACCTCGAGGTCCAGCCTCATCGCGGCCTCCTCGCCGCGTGAATTCTCCGCCGCGTTTTCGCCGCGTGAATCTTCATCGCGCCTCTCCGCTTCGCGCGGACGCCGCGCCGCGCGGAACCATGATCTCGACGAAGAAGCCGGGATCGCCGATCCGCGCGCCGTCCCGGGCGCCCGGCCCGTAGATCGCCGCGCGCGTGAAGCGTTCGTTCGCCGCCGCGTCGAGCGCTCGGTTGTAGTCGGTCCCGAAGGCGCGCGTCCCCTCGCCGACCGCGAGCACGTTCGCGCGCACGAGCGCGTCGGGCGGCGTCCGCTCGAGAAGCGCCGCCGTCTCCCTCTCGCCCGCCGCGTCGAGATGGCCGGGGAAGAACTGCTCGAGGCGGAGCGGGTTCCGGCGGCCCAGCACGTAGTTGTAGAAGCCGGCCTCGGGGAAGCCGGTGAGCGTCCCCGCGGGCGGCACGCGCCGGTCGAGGTCGGCGAGCGCCGCGGCGGTCGCCCCGGCGAGCGGCGCCGGGAGGGCGAGGGCTCCCGCCGGAGTCGCCACGCGCTCCCACGCTCCACCGCGATACTGCTCGGCCGTGCGTGCGATCCGGAACAGGGCGAAGACGGCGAGCGCCGCCGCCGCGAGCCGCGGCAGGGCCGTGCCGAGCCGCGGCGCGAGACGGTCCGCGAGCGCGAATCCGGCCGCGGCCGCGACGACGATCGTCAGCGGCAGGAAGAAGGAGTCGTAGGGGCCGACATAGCCAGCCGCGAGCAGCATGCGCGACGCGAACAGGGCCGCCATCCAGAGGACCGCGTCCGGGATCGAGGGAGGCGCCCCGCCGCGCCGGCCAGGAATCAGCACGGAGGCGGCCCGGAGCAGGGCCGCCGCGACGACGATCGGCGGGAGCACTCGGACGAGCGGCGGGATCAGGTCGAGCCGTTCCGCGGCGTCCGGCGGCGGCGAGAACCGCCAGGCCGCCGCCGCGGCGAGGAGCAGGACCGCGGCGACCTCGACGGCGCTGGCGGCGCCGGACGATCGGGCGGCGAGTCTCGCGGACACCGCCGACGCGGCCGCGAGGACGGCGAGCAGGACCGCGAGGACGATCGCGGCGAGCGCGAGCTCCATCAGGCGCAGCGCCGGGCGGTCGAGCCCCGCGTAGGCGCGGTACACGTTGCGGAACGCCTGGGGCGGGTCGATGACGCGGAGCCAGCCGTCCGCGACGAGCGTGTCCCTCGGAATGCCGAACGAGACGGCGGCGTATCCCGCGGCCGCCGCGGCGAGGGGGAGCGCGGCGAGCAGCCCGATGCGGCGCGGCTCGCGCCTCGCGGACAGGGCGAGCACGGCGGCTCCGAGCGCGCCCATCTCGGGTCGCGCGAGCAGCGCCGCGAGGATGCACGCTCCCGCCGCGGCGTCGCGTCCGCGCAGACAGAGCTCCGCGGCCCAGGTGAGGGCCGCGACGGCGAGCGCCGTGTCGAAGCTGAACGGGAACATCCACCCGCCGGGCCGGAGGAAGACCGCCGCGGCGACGGCGGCCGAGACGGCGAGGGCGGCGCGTCCGGGCGAGAGCATGCGGCGCGCGAGCGCGGCGAGGCCCGCCAGGTCGAGCAGCGCGACGGCGGCCGCGAGCGCGACCCGGGCGGGGAGCGACCGCCCGAAGAGCGAGTCCGAGCCGGCGGCGAGAAACGGCGCCAGGGGACCGTGATGGAAATGGACGTCCCGATAGAGCCGCTCTCCGTGCGCGACCCTCCAGGGCACCATCAGCTCGCAGCCCGAGTCGACGTAGGGCTCGATCCAGCGGTTCCAGGAGACGAGGGCGAGGAGCGCGAAGACGAGGTATGGGAGGGCGCCCGGCAAGACCTTCCTCGCGAAGTGGGTCACGTCTCCTCGGTAGGATAACCCCCGTGCAGGAGAAGATGGCGACGCGCAATCCCGTCGCGCGCGCGCTGGCTTCGGCCGCGTCCCGGCTCTGGTTCCCGGCCGCGCGCTTCACCGCGCGATCCATCCCGCGGCCGCTGATGCACCTCGGCGGCCGGCTGCTCGCGCGCGCCTACTACGCGGCGAGGCCGAAGTACCTCCGCGCCGCGCGCTCGAACCTCGCGATGATCCTCGGCCGGCCCGAGTCGGATCCGGAGATCCGCGAGCGGGCGCTCGAGATGGTGTCCTCGCACTTCGCGGCGTGGGTCGACTTCCTCCGCTTCGCGACGCGGCCGCCCGAGGACACCGCGCGTCTGATCGAGGGCGTGACCGGCTACTCGCGGATCGTCGAGGCGCGGCTGCGCGGCAAGGGCGTCATGCTGCTGACCGCGCACATCGGCAACTGGGAGATCGGCGGCCTGATGCTCGCGCAGGTGAAGCAGCCGATCCACGTCGTGCTGGTGCCCGACATCTTCCCGGGCGTAGAGCGCGAGCGGCGGCGGTTGCACGCGACCTGCGGCGTCGTCGAGATCCGGGTCGACCGTACGTTCGTGCCGACGCTCACCGTCCTGCGGGTGCTCAACGGAAACGGGATCGTGGCGATGCAGGGCGACCGCGACTTCGACAACACCGGCGTCGCCATCCCGTTCTTCGGGCGCGAGGCGTTCTTCCCGCGCGGCCCGCTCCGTGTCGCGATGGCGTCGGGCGCGACGGTGCTGCCGGCCTTCATCGTGCGCGTGCCCGATGGCCGGTACCGGGCGGTGATCGAGGAGCCGCTCGAGATCAGGACGGGAGGCGACCGCGACGCGGCGCTCGCCGCCAACCTGCGCGGCTACGTCGCGATCCTCGAGAGGTACGTCCGCCAGTATCCGGAGCAGTGGTACTGCTTCTACCCCTTCTGGGACGACCCCTCGAGGAGGGCGAGCGCCGCGATCGATCCGCCGAGAGCCGCGGGAAGCGAGACGTAGACGCCGCGAAACATATTAGTGAACGCTAATATGTTCGATCACTTCCCCTTCGGCTTCCACGCCGTCACGGCCGCCACGAAGAACGCGTCGTAGTGGCGCGCGAGCGACTCGACGTCGGGCAGGATCTCGGGACGCTCGAATCCGGCGGCGGCGAGCGCGTCGCGCCAGTTCGCCGGCGTCAGGAAGCCGTGGTTCGGCCGCGTCGCCGGGTCGGTCGCGACGCCGGTGAAGTTCTCGAGGAAGTTGAAAACGAACTCGACGTAGATCGGCTGACCCGGGAACGGTCGTACGCACTCCGAGAAGACCGCCGCGCCGCCGGGCCTCAGGACGCCGCGGATCTGTCGGAGCGTCGCGTCGAGGTCGCGCGCGATGTGCACCGTGTTGACGGCGTACACGACGTCCGCCGACTCGGGCGCGATGCCCTGCTGCTCGAGGCTCCTGTCCATATCGACGCGGGAGAAGGTGAGCGGCAATTCCGGGAACCGTGCCCGCAGCGTGCGCTCAGCCCGTCGCAGGAACGTCGGAACGATCTCCGTGAAGCGGTAGCGCTCGATCCGTCCGAGCGCGGCGTCGCGGGCGAGCCGCTCGGCGAGCGCCATCGCAGCGGAGCCGGAGCCGCCGCCGAGCTCGACCACCGTCGCCGGCGTCGCGGGAAGCGCGCGGGCGACGGCCTCGGCGCCCAGCCGGTTGTTGATCTGGTAGAGCAGGTTGTCGTTGGAAAAGTAGTCGAACCAGAGCGGCAGCCGAGCGGGGGAGAAGAGGATCTCTTCGCCCGTCTTCTCGCCGCGGAGAAACTCCGGGACGTGCTCGACCATCGCGCGCACGACCGCGAAGGCGGGCAGCGAGCCGGGATCGATCGCGCGCGCGCTCGCCTCCGCGCGATCCGGATCCCCCGGCGGCAGCGGTCCGCGCGCGCGATAGGTGGGGTCCGCGCCGGGCTTCGATTCGTCGGACTCGTCGGACTCCTCGACCTCGTCGAGGTAGCCCGAGTGCGCGAGCTTGCGCAGGAACCAGCGCAGCGGGATCTCGGCGCGCGGCGCGAAGCCGCGGGCGCGGACGAGCTCCGCCGCCGAAACGCCGCCCGCGCTCGCGAGCGGCCGGTCGAGCTCGAGGTTGTGCACGAGCCGAAGCACCCAGTCGACGGTGAACCGGTCGAAGTGCTCGGCGCAGAGCACGAACTCCGGCGTGAACAGGCTTCGGATCGCGGGATCCGGGATCCGCGCGAGCAGGGTGTCGAGGTCCTCGGTCCGGGTCGTCACGGCAGGACGCGATTCTAGCGATCCCGGGGTTGGGCTGGCCCGCGTCGCCGCGCGCCTCCACGCCCGCCCCGCTCGTCCCCTCGACCCGGCGTTCCGGTAGTCTCGTGCCGATGGCGACGACGTCGGGCGCGTCCGGCGCGCATCACTTCTTCTACGACGGCTCCTGCGGCCTCTGCCGGAAGACGGTCGCCGTGCTCCGTCGCCTCGACGTCCGCCACCGAGTCGTCTTCCACGATGCGCTGAACGACTGGGCGTCGATCCTCAGCGCGTTCCCGGGCCTATCGCAGCCGGCCTGCCTCGAAACGATGCACGTCGTCACCGCGTCGGGGCGCGTCGAGACGGGATTCGACGCGTATCGCGCGATCGCCTGGTCCATTCCGCTGCTGCTTCCCGTCGCTCCGCTGCTCTATCTGCCCGGCGTGCCCGCGGTCGGCCGGAGGCTCTACGCCGCGGTGGCGCGCCGCCGCTTGCGCGCGGGGTGTCCGGCGCCGAACCGTTCCGAGGCGCGCTGAGAGCGCCCTGGCGCTACCTCTGAGAGCGCCCGGAGGACGCTACCTCTGAGAGCGCCTCGTGGCGCTACACTCTCTCGGTGCGGACCTCGAATTGAGAGCCTCGGCCCGGCCGTGCCGCGTCCGTTGAGACGCCTGGCGGCGGCGCTCGCGCCGCTGTTTCTGTGCGCGGTCGCCTCCGCCGCGCCGGTCGCGTCGTCTCCCGCGCCGGGCCGCGTGGTCATCCTCGGATTCGACGGCGTCGATGCGTCGCTCGTCGAGAAGATGATGGCGGACGGACGCCTCCCCAACCTCTCGCAGCTCAAGTCGCGCGGCGGCTACTCGCCGCTCACGCCGACCGTCCCCGCGCAGACGCCCGTCTCCTGGGCCACGTTCTCGACCGGCCTCGACCCGGGAGGCACGCAGATCTTCGACTTCCTCAAGCGCGATCCCGCGAACCGCATCCCGACGTTCGCGGTCGCCGAGGAGACGACGGCGCCCCTCCTGCTCGGTCACGGCAACGCGGCGGCGGCCGGGGCGGCGGCGGCCGCGATCCTCCTGATCCCGGCGCTGGTGCTGCTCCTGCGGCGACGCCGCATCCTCGCGCTCGTCCTCGCGGTGCTCGCCGCCGCGGCGGGCGTCGCCGCGTTCCGCGCGGTGCGCGCCTGGGTCCCCGACACGCGGCCCTGGGTGAAGAACAACCGCCGCGGCCCCGTCTTCTGGTCGGAGCCCGGCGCGAGGCCGGCGACCGTCGTCCGGATGCCCGTGACCTTCCCGCCCGAGGCGTTTCCCGACGGGCGCATGCTCTCCGGCCTCGGAGTGCCGGATCTGTCCGGGCGCATCGGCCGGCCCTCCTTCTATACATCGGATCCGTTCTTCGCGGTCCGCGAGGGCAACGACTTCTCGGTCGAGATCGTTCGCCTCGAGTCCAACACCGGCACGCAGACCGCGCGCGTCGCGGGACCTCCGGGCCGCGCGTTCGGCCGCGAGGGAACGATCGACCTGGCGATGACGCTGACCGTGCCGCCGTCGCGCGACCGGCTCGCCGTCGAAGCGAGCGGTGCCCGCGCCGAGCTGAAGCCGGGGGAGTGGAGCGACTGGCTGTCTCTGTCGTTCCGCGTCAATCCGCTCGTCGCGGTCCACGGCTACGCGCGCCTGCGTCTCGCGTCGGTGCAGCCGGAGATCGCGCTCTACATGTCCCCCGTGCAGTTCGACCCGGACCGCCTTCCGCCGGGCTTCGAGCTCTCGTCGCCGTCCGGCTTCGCGCGCGAGCTCGTGTCGCGCTTCGGCCGCTTCAAGACGATGGGGTGGGCGATCGACACGTGGTCGATCCAGTCCGGCACGCTTCCCGAGGATGCGTTCCTCGAGGACGTGCGGCTGACCGAGCAGAAGGACCGCCAGATCCTCGAGGGCCTGCTCGCGGGGAACGGGAAGCTCCTCTTCCATTACTTCGAGTTCCCGGACCGCGTCGCGCACGTGTTCTGGCGGTTCCGCGATCCGCAGCATCCCGCATACGACGCGGCGCTCGCCGCGAAGTACGGCGACGCGGTCGAGAAGTCCTACGCCCAGATGGACGAGATCGTCGGCGCCACGGCGAAGGCGCTGAAGCCCGAGGACGTGCTCGTCGTCCTGTCGGACCACGGCTTCGCGACGTGGCGGCGCTCCGTGAACTACAACTCGTGGCTCGTCGAGAACGGCTACCTCGTCCTGAAGGGCAGCGCGCACCGCCAGAATCTCGAGGCGCTGTTCTCGCGCGGTCAGTTCTGGGAGGCGATCGACTGGACGAAGTCGCGCGCCTACGCGATGGGTCTCGGCGACATCTACGTGAACCTCTCGGGCCGCGAGGCGGGCGGGATCGTCGCGCCGGGCGCCGCGTACGACGCGCTGCGCGCCGAGCTCTCCGACCGGCTCGTCGCGCTGACCGATCCGAAGAACGGCGAGAAGGCCGTCTCGCGCGTCTTCCGGCGCGAGCAGGTCTACCGCCGCTTCGACCCGCGGCTGATCCCGGACCTGATCGTCGCCAATCGCCCCGGCTACCGCGTGTCGTGGCAGTCCTCGCTGGGCGTGCCGACCGAGTCGGTGTTCGAGGACAACCGCGACGTGTGGAGCGGCGACCACTGCTCGCTCGACCCGGACCTGGTGCGCGGCGTCCTGTTCGCGTCGCGCCCCTTCCACGCGGACCCGGTGCCCGGAATCGCCGACGCGACGGCGTCGATTCGCGCGCTCGTCGGCGCGCCGCAGCCCGAGGACGCGGCCGGCAAGCCGCTATGGTGACGCGGTGACGCGGTGATGCGGCGCGCGCTCATCGCCGCGGCGTTCCTCGCGCTCGCCCCGATCGTCGTGGCCCAGGACGATCCCGGCAAGGCCGACCTCGACCGCCTCCAGGGCCGCATCTCGCAGCTGAAGTCGCGCATCTCCGAGAGCGAGAAGAAGGAGGCGACGCTCTCCGAGGAGCTCTCGCGTCTCGACCTGAAGCTCGAGCTCGCGACGCGCGAGGGCGAGCTCGTCGCCGCGACCCGCGAGGAGTTCGGCCGGAGACTCACCGCGGTGACGGCCGAGCGCGCGGCGGCGTCCGAGTCGTCCGCGCACGCGCGAGGCGCGCTGCTCGCCCGGGCGCGCCTGCTGCATCGGTTCGGGACGTTCGGCTACTTCCGCGTCCTGCTGGAGGCGCGCGACGTCTCCGCGTTCCTCGACTCCATCGAGCGGCTCGACTCGCTCGCGCGCCGCGACGGACGCCTCCTGCGCCAGTACCGCGACTCCGAGGCCCGCCTGCGCGACGACCTCGCCCGCGAGCAGGCGCTCAAGGCGGAGATCGACCGCCTCTACGTGCGCAGCCGCCAGGAGGAGAAGCAGGCCGCGGCGCTCAAGTCGGAGAGGGAGACGCTGCTGCGGCGCGAGCGCGTGGAGTCGGCGTCGCGGCGGCGCGAGGTCTCGCAGCTCACCGACAAGGCGGAGCGCCTCGAGCGGCTGCTCGACACCATCTCGAAGCAGTCGGGCGGCGATGACCCGGTCGGCCCGTCGGGCGGGATCCGGCCCTGGAAGGGCGTCCTGGACTGGCCCGCGCGGGGCACGCTGCTCGAGACGTTCGGGCGCCACCGCCATCCGAAGTTCGACACGTTCACCGTCTCGAACGGCATCGCGGTGGGCGTTCCGGCGGGGACTCCGGTCCGCGCGGTCTACGCGGGCCGGCCAGTCTACGCGCAGTGGCTCGCGGAGTACGGCAACCTGGTCATCCTCGACCACGGGGACGGGATGCTCACGCTCTACGCGTGGCTGCAGGGCGTCGAGGTCAAGGCGGGGATGCCGGTCTCCGCGGGAACCGAGATCGGCCTCGCGGGCTACGGCCCCGGGCGCGACGAGTCCGGCTTCTATTTCGAGGTCCGCGACCGGCAGAAGGCGAGCGACCCCATCGCGTGGCTCAGGTAGGGCCGGGTTTGTTGTGTGCGGTCCGTCATTTGTGGTTCTTCTTGGAATCGGAGGCCAGGAACCTCGAACCACGAACCGGCCGACAAACCGGGAACTTGCCGGCTCCGATCCGTGTTTAGCCCTGCTAGCATGAAGACCATGTCGTCCAACCGCACCCGTGCCGCCTTCGTCGTCCTGTCGCTCTGCGCCCTGGCGTCCCTCCGCTTCGTGGCCGGCCCCGAGACCGGCCGGGATCCGGCGACGAAGTCCCTGTCGATCTTCTCGGAGGTCTTCGCGCTGACGCGCTCGAACTACGTCGAGCCGGTCGAGACCCGGACGCTCCTGGACGGCGCCTACGACGGCATGTCGGACGCCCTGGATCCCTTCTCGTACTACGTCCCGGCCGCGTCCATGCAGGCCTACAAGGCCCAGCAGGCGGCCGGCGCGGCGAGCCCCGGTATCGTGTTCGCGCGGCGCGGCGGCTATCCGTACGTCGTCGCGCCCCTGCCGGGCTCCCCGGCCGAGAAGGCGGGGATCAAACCGGGAGACCTCCTCGACTCGATCGACGGCACGAGCCTCCGCAATTCGCCGTTCTGGAAGGTGAAGGCGGCGCTCGACGGGCCGGCCGGCTCCTCCTGCGAGATCGCCCTGTTCCGCGGCGGCGACGAGAAGCGTCTGACGATCTCGGTCCCGCGCGGCGCGTTCCAGGCGCCGGCGCCCTCGACGAAATGGGAACGCGACGTCGCGGTCATCAAGATTCCCTCTTTCGACGCGAACACGGCGGCGGCGGTGCGCAAGGAGCTCGAAGAGGCGCAGCGGCGCAACATCACGCGCGCCGTCCTCGACCTGCGCGGCTCGATCGGCGGCGACATGGAGAACGCGGGGCCGGTCGCGTCGCTCTTCCTGGCGAAGGGTCCGGTGGCGACCGTCGTCGGGCGCAAGGCCGCGCTGAAGCCGCTGGAGGCGACGGGCAACCCCGTGTGGACCGGACGCCTCGTCGTGCTCATGGACGACTCGACGGCGGGCCCGGCCGAGATCCTCGCCGGCGCGCTGCGCGACCGCGCGAAATCGACGACCGTCGGTGAGACCACGGTCGGCATGGCGATCGTGCAGCGGAGCGTGCCGACCCGCGAGGGCGGGACGCTCTACATGACGATCGGGCGCTACGTCAGCCCGTCCGGACAGATCCTCGGCGGCAAGGGCCTCACGCCCGACCAGCGGGTGATCGTCTTCCCGGGCGAGAACGGCGATCGCGACATGATCCTCGAGAAGGGCCTCGAGATCGTCCGCGCCGACGCGGCGCAGAAGGCGGCGTAAGCCTCCTCCCCAGTTGGCGCGACGCTCGCGTTCCAGCCGCCCGTCGCCGGCGACCGTCTTCTTCGCGCTCCTGTCGCTGGCGCTCGGCGTCGCGCTGTACCTGAAGACGCGGCCGCGGCCGGAGCCGGAGCGTGCGACCCGCGCCCCGCTCTCCCTGCCGACCCCGGCTCCGCACCGCGCGCCGGCGCCGACACGGATCGCGGTCCGTTCGCAGCCGCCGACGACCGCGGGGCCCGCGGCCTCCGGGCCGCCTCGCCTCGCCATCCTGATCGACGACCTCGGCAACGAGCTCGCGCCGGCGCGCCGCATCGCGTCGTGGCCGGAGCCGGCGTCCGGCGCGGTCCTGCCGGGCCTGGCGTTCAGCGCGGCGTCCGCGCGCGCGTTGTCCGAGGGAGGCAAGCAGGTCCTCCTCCACCTGCCGATGGAGCCGCAGGGCTTCCCGCGGGTGCGGCCGGGCCCCGGCGTCATCCTGCGCGCGCAGAGCGATTCCGAGATCGCGCGAATCCTCGAGGAGGACCTCGCGACCGTGCCCGGCGCCGCCGGCGTCAACAATCACATGGGCTCCGCCGCGACCGCGGACCCGCGTGTGATGCACGCCGTCGTGCGCGTGCTCTCGAAGCGCGGCCTCTTCTTCGTCGACAGCCGCACGACCGACGCGACCGTGGCGGAGAAGACGGCCGAGGAGGAGTCGGTGCCGTCCGCGCGCCGCCGCGTGTTCCTCGACGACGTCGCGACCGAGGCGGCGGTGCGCGCGCAGCTCGACGAGGCGATCGCGAAGGCGAAGGCGGAGGGGAGCGCGATCGCGATCGGCCATCCGTATCCGGCGACGCTCGGGGTGCTCGAGAAGGAGCTGCCGGCGATGGGCGAGAAGGGAATCCGGCTGGTGAAAGTGGGAGAGCTGGTCCGGTGATTGGCGAGGCCGCACCGACGCAGTGTCATCCCGAGGAGCGAAGCGACGAGGAATCCCCCTCGAAATCGTCACCGGGCACCGCAAGGGATCCCTCGCTCCGCTCGGGACGACAGAAGGCTACGGCTCCTTCTTCGCCTCCTCCCAGTACCGATCCAACTCCTCCATCCCGGTCTCCGACACGTCCTTCCCTCTCTCCCGCGTCTTTCGCGCGACGGCGGCGAACCTCTTGCGGAAGCGCGCGTTGGCGGAGCGGAGCGCGCTCTCCGGGTCGATGCGGCGGCGCCGCGAGAGGTTGACGAGCGAGAGGAGCAAATCGCCGATCTCGTGCGTCTCAGCGGCCGCGTCGCCGGCGGCCGCCGCCTCGCGCCACTCCGCCATCTCCTCGTCGATCTTCGCGACGACGTCCGCGTCGCGCTCCCAGTCGAAGCCGAGGTCGGCGGCCCGCAGCGTCTGGCGGTACGCCGCGGCGAGCGCCGGCAGGGCCGCGGGCAACGTGCCCAGGGGATCATCCGTCGCGCCGGGCAGCTGTCGCTTGCGCTTCTCCCACGCGGTCTTGACCTCGTCGGCGGTCGCGGCCTTCGCATCGCCGAAAACGTGCGGGTGCCGCTCCGTCATCTTGCGGGTGATGCCGTCCGCCACGTCCTCGGCTCCGAACCAGCCCTTCTCCTCCGCCAGGCGGGCGAGGAAGAAGACCTGGAAGAGGAGATCGCCCAGCTCGACCCGTAGCTCGTCGGGGTCGCCCGCCTCGACGGCGGCGAGGACCTCGTAGGTCTCCTCGAGCAGATACGTCTTCAGGCTCTCGAACGACTGCTCCCGGTCCCAGGGGCAGTCCCGGCGCAGCCGCGCCACGAGAGCGCCGAGGCGGTCGAAGGACTCGGACACGCCGGGATGATAGCCGCGGGTGCGCGGCACCACCGGGCTGGAAGCGGCCAAGCTGCTAAAATTTGTCCTCCCCATGGCCGAAGACGAGAAGCCGATCCGCGTCGTAGACCGGCGGATGTTCACTCCGGAGGGCGATCTGCGTCCCGGCTACGAGGCCGTCGAGGAGGCTCCGGAGCCGGCCCCCACGCCCGCCCCGGCCGCGGCCGCTCCGCGGGCCCCGGCTCCGAGCGAACCGCCTCCGGTGGGCGGAGCGCCGGGCGAGAGCGCGCCGCCCACCGGCACGGGCGACAAGACGACGTCACAGTCGTTCATCGGCCTGGTCAGCTTCCTCGCATCGAACGTCTACGCCGCGCTCGGGATCGATCCGATGACGGGCGAGACGCTGTCGCGGCGCGAGCCCGCGGCCGCGCGGCAGATGATCGACTGGCTCGGGGGGCTCGAGTCGAAGACCCGCGGGAATCTCTCCTTCGAGGAATCGGACCTCCTCGCCCGCGTCCTCTACGAGTTGCGGATGGCCTACGTCGAGGCGACGCGGCCCCCGGGCCGCGAGCCGCCTCCCGCGCGTTGAGGCCGCCGCACGGCCACGACTCGATGAGCGAGCGTTCGCGGGAACCGCGCCGGCCCCGTGCGCGCGCGGCGGCGGCCGTCCCGATTCGGCTGCGAGTCGCCGCGGCCGCTCTCGCCGCGCTGTGTCTGCTTCCCGCGGCCTTGTCGCTCGCGCAGGATTCGGTCTCGCCGCTTCCACCTCCCGTCACGCGCGGGCAGTACCGGTCGAGCTGGTTCGATTTCCTGACGGCGTTCACGGAGAACGACGCCGCCGCCGCGGATCGCGCTCTCGACGCGATGACGCGGGCCGCGAGGAAGGTCGGCGTGCACCGCCTCTCGGATTTCTCGCGGACCGCGGTCTATCTCGGACGGCGCGCCGAGCTCCTCGGCCAGAAGGATCGCGCGGCCCGCGCCTACGACGCCGCGCTGAGGCTCGACCCGGACGACCCCGACGCGATCACCAGCCGCCTGTCGTTCCTCGCTCGGACCGGAAGAGTCGGCGAGGCGCTGAAGGGCGTGCCCTCCGCGACGGTCGCGCTCATGGCGACCCGCGAGTCCCGCGTGGCCGTCCTGTCGAGCGCCGCGCTGTGGCTCTCGGTCGGCATCCTTGGCGCGCTCGCGGGGATCGTGCTGACGCTGTGCGTCCGCCATCTCGCTCCGGCCTCGCACGACATGGCCGAGGCCGCGAAGTGGAGGCTCGGGCCGGGCGCCGCGGTTCCGCTGACGATCGCGATCGCGGCGCTGCCGCTTCTGGTCGGGTTCGGGCCCTTCTGGGTGGTGCTCTACTGGGCCGCGCTGATCTATCCGTACACGGCGCGGCGCGAGCGGCGGCTGCTCGCCGTCGCGCTCCTCGCCGCGGCAGCGATCCCGCCCTTTCTGGCGATCGTCACGCGCGTCAACATCGAGCAGCGCTCGCCCCTGTTCGTCGCCGCCCTCGACCTCGCCGAGCGGCGCGAGGACGCCAGCGCCGAGGACGGGCTGCGCCAGGCGGCCGCGGTCTTTCCCGAGGACTCGGACGTCTGGTTCCTCCTCGGCGTCTACGCGGAGCGCGCGGGAGACTACGAGCGCGCACAGGCCGCGTACGGGCGGGCGATGTACGCGGATCCGAACGACTGGCGCCCGATCATGAACCGCGGCAACGTGCGCTTCACCGAGGGGGACTTCAACCAGGCGATCAGCGACTACCTGGAGGCGTCGAAGCGCGACCCGAACGCGCCGGAGATCTTCTACAACCTCGCCCTGGCGCGCGGGGAGGCCTACGACTTCGACGGCCAGTCGCAGGCGATCACCCGCGCCCGCGCGATCTCGGCGTCGCGCGTGAGCGGCTGGGTCAACGCGCCGACGGTGTCGCGCGTCGTCCCCGCTCCGTACTCGCTCGAACGCGCGAGAAGCCGGATCGCGCAGTGGAACTCGCAGCCGAAGAGCCGGCGGCTGCCCGGACACGGCGCGGCGAGCCTCGGCTACGCGATCGGCTCGGCGTGGTCCATGCCGCCGATCGCGGCGCTCATCCTCGGCATCCTGCTCGGCCGCTTCCGCGGCGCGCGGGGAGTCGCGGGCGAGTGCGCGCGCTGCGGGCGCGCCTACTGCGTGCGCTGCCGCCACTACGGCGACGCGGGCGGCTACTGCTCCGCGTGCGCCCGCGCGCTTCGCCGGGAGGACGCGGACATCGAGGAGCAGGCCGCCGAGGCGCTCGCCGCGCAGCGCCGCGCGCGCCGGCACCACCGGGCGAGCCGCCTCGTCTCGCTCGTCGCGCCGGGCGCACACCAGTTCGGATTCGACCGGCCCACGAGGGGCTCGCTGACGATGCTCGTCTTCTTCTGCGCGATCGGCGCGATCCTGCTCGACGACCGCTTCTTCGATCCGCTGTCGCTGCCCCCGCAGGGTCCCGTTCGCGCCGCCGTCGCGGTCGCGGCCGTGATCGCGTTCGTCGTCTGGGTCCGCGCGCAATGGCTGGCGAGGAGGGTGCCCAGTGGGTCTTGAGGGAACGCTTCGCGTCTTCTCGCTGACCGACATCTTTCAGATGCTCGGCCTGCAGCGGAAGACGGGCGTCCTCACGGTCGAGGGCGAGGACGACACGATCACGATCTCGTTCCTCGGCGGACAGGTCGTGGCCGCGGAGTCGGAGGCGCGCCGGCTCGAGAACCGGCTCGGCAACCTGCTCCAGCGCGCCGGCTACGTCTCGCAGGAGCAGCTCGATCACGTGCTCGCGATGCAGAAGGAGACGCAGCAGCGCATGGGATTCCTGCTCGTGCGCGAGCGGCTCGTCGACCCGCAGGAGCTCCGCGAGGCGCTGCGGCTGCAGATCTCGCGCATCGTCTACAGCGCGTTCCGCTGGAACGACGGCAAGTTCCGCTTCAGCCAGGAGGGGATGGTCGACTACGACGCGGACCACATGGCGCCGGTCACCACGGACACGATCCTCATGGAAGCGGCGCAGATGGTCGACGAGTGGCCCCTCCTCGAGAAGAAGATCGGCTCGCTCGCGTCGATCTACCGGAGGGCGCCGGGCGTCGAGGGCCTGAAGCTCGTTCACAACCAGAAGAACGCGCCCGAGGGAACACTCTCCGTCACGAAGGCGGAGGCCGAGACCTGGCGCTGGACCGACGGCGAGCGTTCGATCGGCGAGGTGATGGAGCGCGCGTTCCTGTCGGACTTCGAGGTCCTCAAGGGAACGGCGGATCTGCTCGCCCGCCACCTGATCGAGGCCGGCGCGGTGGTGCGGCCGATTCAGCCGGCGGCCGCGCCCGTGGCCCCGCGCCGGACGATCGGCGCGCGCGCGATCATGCTCTGGGTCGTCATCGCCGCGCTCGCCGCCGCGGCGGTCTACGTGATCCCCCGCAATCCCGCGAACCTGGGCTTCCGCAGGGCCGGGGCCGTCGAGGAGGGAGCGGAGCTCCGCAAGGCGGTCTCGCTGAACCGCGCCGTCTCGATCGAGCGCGCGGTGCGCATCTACTACGACGCGAGCGGACGCTACCCGCGCTCGCTCGAGGACCTCGTCGTCGCCGGGATCCTCGACGAGGACGCGCTTCAGGATCCGTACGGCCGCGCCTACCGCTACATCCTCCGCGCCGAGGACGGAAAGTTCGGCCTCTACGGTCGCAACGCCTCGGGCCAGATCGATCTCGATCTCTCCCTCGAGCGCAGCCTCGCGCCCCTCTCGGGGGTCCGGCCGCCGCGGCCGGCCAACAGCACCGAGCCTCCCAGCGTTCTCGTCGTCGAATAGGCGCGCCCCGAGGGGTAGGCCGGGGGCGGTCGTTTCAGGCTAAGAATATGAGTCAAATAGGCTTAGGCTGAACCAATAAAATAGTTGACAACGTCTGGCTCATATCCTATGCTGCACCTCCCTCAAGAAGGGGCGAAAAGGATACAGGAGCAAGTAGATGAGCAAGATTATCGGCATCGACCTCGGCACCACGAATTCGTGCGTGGCCGTCATGGAGGGAGGCGACCCGGTCGTCATCCCGAACGCGGAGGGCAACCGGACGACCCCGTCCGTCGTGGCCTTCTCGAAGAGCGGCGAGCGGCTCGTCGGCCAGGTGGCGAAGCGCCAGGCGGTGACCAACCCCCAGAACACGATCTATTCGATCAAGCGCTTCATGGGCCGGAAATTCTCCGAGGTCCAGGAAGAGATCAAGATGGTTCCGTTTCAGGTCGTGGCGGGCCCGAACGGCGACTGCCGCGTCCGCGCGGGCAGCAAGGACTGGTCGCCCGAGGAGATCTCCGCGATGATCCTCGGCAAGCTGAAGGAGGCCGCGGAGGCCTATCTCGGCGAGAAGGTCACGCGCGCCGTCATCACGGTCCCCGCGTACTTCAACGACTCGCAGCGGCAGGCGACGAAGGACGCCGGCCAGATCGCGGGCCTCACGGTCGAGCGGCTCGTCAATGAGCCGACCGCGGCCGCGCTCGCGTACGGCCTCGACAAGAAGAAGGACGAGACGATCGCGGTCTACGACTTCGGCGGCGGTACGTTCGACATCTCGATCCTCGAGGTGGGCGAGGGCGTCGTCGAGGTCAAGTCGACCAACGGCGACACGCACCTCGGCGGCGACAACATCGACCAGCGGATCATCGAGTGGATCCTCGAAGAGTTCAAGAAGGACCAGGGCGTCGACCTCTCGAAGGACCCGATGGCCATGCAGCGCCTGAAGGAGGCCGCCGAGAAGGCCAAGATCGAGCTGTCGAACGTCATGGAAACCGACGTCAACCTGCCGTTCATCACGGCGGACGCGTCCGGTCCCAAGCATCTCCAGCTGCGCCTCACGCGCGCGAAGCTCGAGCAGCTCGTCGAGAACATCGTCGAGAAGTCGGTCGGGCCGTGCAAGCAGGCGCTGAAGGACGCGGACGTCGACGCGTCGAAGATCGACGAGGTGGTCCTCGTCGGCGGGCAGACCCGCATGCCGCGGATCCAGAAGCTCGTCAAGGACCTCTTCGGCAAGGACCCGCACCAGGGCGTCAATCCGGACGAGGTGGTGGCGGTCGGCGCGGCGATCCAGGGCGGCGTCCTCGCGGGCGACGTGAAGGACCTGCTGCTGCTCGACGTGACGCCGCTGTCGCTCGGCATCGAGACGCTCGGCGGCGTGACGACGCGCCTGATCGAGCGCAACACGACGATTCCGACCAAGAAGAGCGAGACCTTCTCGACCGCGGGCGACAACCAGACGTCCGTCGAGATCAAGGTCCTCCAGGGCGAGCGCGAGATGGCTCGCGACAACAAGACGATCGGCGTGTTCCACCTGGTGGGCATCCCGCCGGCGCCGCGCGGCATGCCGCAGATCGAGGTCACGTTCGACATCGACGCGAACGGCATCCTGAACGTGTCGGCGAAGGACCTCGGGACGGCCAAGGAGCAGAAGATCACGATCACCGCGTCGTCCGGCCTCAACAAGGACGAGATCGACCGGATGGTCAAGGACGCGCAGTCCCACTCGGACGAGGACCGCAAGCGCCGCGAGGAGATCGAGGCGAAGAACCGGCTCGACTCCCTGATCTACGCGTCGGAGAAGACGTTCAACGAGAACCGCTCGAAGCTCTCTCCGCAGGACGCCACGGCATTCGAGTCGGCGCTCGCCGACGCGAAGAAGGCGCTCGAGGCGGGCGGCTCGGACGCGATGAATCAGGCCGCCGAGCGCCTGCAGCAGTCCTCGCACAAGCTCGCCGAGGCGATGTACCAGGGCGCGTCCGCTTCGGGCGCCGGTCAGCCCGGCGGCGGCGAGTCCTCGGGCGCGGGTTCGGGTTCAGGCGCTGGTTCAGGGAGCCAGGCCCACTCCTCGGGCGGCGGCGCCGGCAAGGAGGACGAGGTCATCGACACGGAGTACGTGGATACCGAGAAGCAGTGAGCGGTTTGGGGGGCGGGGCGCGCAGGCGTGCGCCCCGCCGTCCCGTTTCCCCGGCGATGCCTTAAACTGGTGTGTAACTTTCCATGACCGTCTTTCGCTGGAACTCCCTTCAGGATCTCTTCGCGATCCAGGAGAAGGTGAACCGCCTGTTCGAGGAGACCATCCACCGGACCGAGTTTCCGGAGGACGGGCTCGACACGGCGCTCTGGTCGCCCGCGGCGGACGTCTTCGAGACGGCCGAAGAGATCATCCTCAACATCGAGCTGCCGGGCGTCCGACTCGAGGACGTGCGGCTCGAGTCGCTCGACGGGAAGCTTCGCGTCTCCGGCCACCGCAAGGCCGGCCCGGGAGCGGAGCCGCGGCAATTCGTCCGGATGGAGCGCATCTACGGCAGCTTCTCGCGCGAGTTCTCGATCCCCGCGGCGCTCGATTCGGCGCTGATCAAGGCGACCCTTCGCGCGGGCGTCCTTCGCGTCGTGGCGCCCAAGGCCGAAAAGGGCCAGGCGATCCCCGTGGAGACGCGGAGGGCGCGGTGAAGCGCCATGGTGCGCGTCGCGAGCGCCGCGACCGGCACAACGACAGCGATCGTCCATCCGGCGAGAGGGAGCGGGAGGGCGTCTTCCGCATCGGCGCGATCGCCGAGAAGTACGGCATCCATCCTCAGACCCTCCGGATGTACGAGCGGGAAGGGCTCCTGCGTCCCGCGCGCACCGAGGGCAACACCCGTCTCTACGACGCGGACACGATCGAGCGGCTCGAGATCATCCTCACTCTGACCCGGCACCTCGGGGTCAACCTCGCGGGCGTCGAGGTCATCCTCCACATGAAGCAGCGCATGGAGAAGATGCACGGCGAGGTCCAGAAGATGCTCGTCGTCCTGCGCGAGGAGCTCGACACGCGCCGCCCGTCCGAGGGAGGCGACCGTACGGTGGCCCTGGCCCGGATTCCGGGCCGTCCCTACGCCCTGGTCAAGTCCGACCGCTGACGCCAGACGGTCGACCCCCCCGGGGGCGCCGTCCTCGCCCGGCCCGGAGCTCCTTCCTGCCCGGAAACTCCCTGTCCTCGCTATAGAATGCCCGCTTCATGGACGGGATGTCCGAGATGGGAGCGATCGAAACCTGAGGCCGTAGCCGGCAACCGAGAGTCGAAAAATCGCCTCCGGACGGCGGGCGATTCTCGATTGCGGGTCACCGATATCCGCGCTTCGACGGAAGCGCCACCGTGGAGGAAATGTGAAGAAAGTTCTCATGGCTCTGGCCGGACTCGCGATCGCCGCGACGTCGCTGGCCCAGCTCACCAAGTACAAGGACTGGGACAAGGGTCCCGAGGCCTACTTCATGACGTCCGCCGAGCACGCGGACTGGAAGAAGGTCGCGACCGATCAGGACGCCGAGCAGTTCATCGCCGTCTACTGGGCCAAGCGCGGCGGCGAGGCATTCAAGCAGGAGATCGCGCGCCGCATCGCGGCCGCCGACCAGCAGTTCAAGGGACGGCGACAGAAGGGCTCGGAGTCGGCGCGCGGACGCATCTTCATCGTGCTCGGAACGCCGACGCGGGTCCTCAACTCGCAGCCTGGAGCCTCGGACGGTGGGGCGACGCCGGACACGGGCCTCGGCGCGCCGGGCTCGATGGGCGAAGTCGGCGGAGCGCGCGAGCAGACCTGGCTCTACGACCACGCCAAGTTCGATCCGTCCTGGGGCGTCGGCGAAGTGCGTGCGCGGATCGCCGTCAACGCGCAGGTCGGCAACGACGAGCTCGAGAACAAGAGCGACGTGGATCGGGCGATCGCGGTCGTGGCCGAGAAGTCGATCGTGAACCCGAACGCGACCGTCAACCCCGCGGCCGCCGCGGCTGCGGCGGCCTCTCCCGCGGTCCAGGCGCCCTCCGCCGCGACCGGTGCGGCGACGGCTCCGCCCGGCACGGCGGGCGCTCCGGCCCGTCCCGGCAGTGCTCCGGCCGCGGGCGGCGCCCCGGCGGCGAGTGCTCCGGCGGCCGGTGCCGCCGCGGCTCCGCCTCCGCCTCCCGCCCCGGCGGCGATCGTTCCGCTGCCCGAGGCCGTCAAGACCGCGCTCGTCGCGGCGGCGCCGAAGGGCGCCGGTGACGCGGGCTTCTGGTCCGGCGTGTTCCACGCCAACAGCGGCGACAACTTCCTCGCGATCCAGTTCTACCTGCCCTCCGACAAGCAGACGCTCTCGCCCGGCTCGCCGCTCAAGCTCGGCGGCCTCGTCGAGGACGCGTCCGGCAAGGAGGTCCAGTCGTTCTGGGAGGACGCGAACTTCTCCGAGATCTCAGAGGGCGCTCGCAAGGACCGTGTGATCGACAAGTCGGTCGCCTTGCCCGCGGGCAGCTACAAGGGGACGTTCGGCGTCTTCACCGCCGAGGGACAGCCGCCGGTCACGACCGCCAGCGTGCCATTCGAGCTCCCCGCGGCGTCGTCCGACTTCCAGGTGTCGCCCCTGATCCTCTCCGCGGGCCTGGTGCCGCTGACGAAGCGGCCCGGTCCGACCGACCCGTTCGTCTTCGGCACCGAGAAGCCGATCAAGGTCGAGCCGAAGGGCGACCACAACTTCTCGAAGCAGGACAGCCTCTGGTACTTCTACGCGGTCGCGAATCCGGGAGTGCCCGCGGGCGAGGCTGCGCCCGCCGCGGCCCCGACGCCGGCGGCACCCGCTGCCGCGCCCGCTCCCGGCGCCGCGGCGCCCGGTGCGGCTCCGGCGGACGCCTCGGCGGCGCCCGCTCCGAAGCCGCGCATCATGACCCGCATCAACGTGCAGCGGGACGGGCAGGACGCGTTCGCGCCGTTCACCGGTCCGGCCGACATGCAGCCGGTTGGTCCGAGCTACTACGGAACAGGCAGCGAGATCCCGCTCGCGTCGTTCGAGCCGGGCTACTACACGTTCGTCATCAATGTCCGCGACATGAACGCGGCGCGCGGCTCGAACGCCAACAAGGGCATCGAGCGCAAGCAGGACTTCGTGGTCCTCATGCCGGATGGCAGCCTCCCCGCCAAGAAGGCGGCGGCTCCGGCGGCGCCGGCAAAACCAAAGAAGCCGTAAGGAACCCGGAGGCTCACTCGGCCCTCCCTCGGCAACGGGGGAGGGCTTTTCCTTCGGGTGATGAGAACGTCATTCCGTTGAGCCGTCATCCTGAGCGCA
>DATBBK010000098.1:0-37210 GCA_036271035.1 Thermoanaerobaculia bacterium
CTCCGCGGCCTTCGGGTCCCGGGCGGCGAGACTGCGCGCCTCGTTGAGCAGGTTGTAGAGGGCGAGCTTCGCGCGCGGCGACGCCGCCGGGCCGCCGTTCGCCCGCGCGGAGTCGGAGCCTCCCGTCAGGTAACCGAGCGACGCGAGCTTGCGCACGGCCTCGGGATCCTGCACCGCCGGGCGCGCGTTGAGCGCCGACTTCTCCCAGCGCTCGCGCAGCGTTCCGAGCTGGCGCCGCATCGCGAGGTACCGTTCGTGGTCCGACGCGGCGAGGTTCTTCGTCTCCATGGGGTCGGACTCGAGGTCGTAGAGCTCCGGGTCGGTCGACTCGATGAGCTTGAAGCGGCCGTCCTGAAGCGAGGAGAGCTCGCTCCACCCGAAGTGAAACCGCGGGTAGTAGGTCTCCGAATACGCGGGCCGCGGCTCGAGCGTGCCCTCGCCGGCGAGCAGAGGGCGCAGGCTCCGCCCGTCGACCGTCGGGGGCGCGGGGAGTCCCGCGAGGTCGAGCACCGTGGGCGCGACGTCGGCGAGGGAGACGACGTCCTTGATGCGCGCGCCGCTCGCGGCACGGCCGCCCTCGGAGTGGGGAGCGGCGATGATGAGCGGGACGTGGAGCGTCTCCTGGTAGACGAAGAAGCCGTGCGCGGTCTCGCCGTGGCCGCCGAGTCCCTCGCCGTGGTCGCCGGCGAGCACGACCGCGGTGCGGTCGGTTAGCCTCCGCTCTTCGAGGAACGCGAAGACGCGCGCGAGCTGCGAGTCGACGTACGCGATCTCGCCGAGGTACGGGTGCTCCGCGTACTCGTGGTCGAACGGCGGCGGCGGCGCGTACGGGGCGTGCGGATCGTAGAGGTGGATCCAGGCGAAGAACGGTTTCCTGGGGTCCGCGGTGGACAGCCACGCGAGCGCGGCGTCGATGACCTCGGAGGCGGGCCGCTCGATGTCGCCGATCGAGACGAGCCTCTCCTTCCGTGTGTCGAACTGGTCGAAGTAGTGATCGAAGCCGCGCGCGAGGCCCCAGCGCGAGTCGAGCACGAACGCGGCGACGAAGGCGCCCGTCGACCAGCCCTGTCGGTGGAGGAGCTCGGGCACCAGCGGGAGCTCGGGAGGCACGGTGAACGCACCGTTGTCGCGGACGCCGTGGCGCGGCGGCAGCGCGCCGGAGAAGATCGTCGTGTGCGACGGCAACGTCAGCGGCGTCGCCGTCATGCACCGCTCGAAGACGGTGCCGCGCGCCGCGAGCGCGTCGATGGTCGGCGTCTTCACGCCGCGCTCCCCGTACGCGGGCAGCTTGTCGGCGCGGAGCGTGTCGATCGTGATGAAGAGGACGTTCGATCCCTTCCAGGACCCCGCGCGCCAGGGGCGCGGGCGGACGAGCCCGAAGAAGAGCGCGGCGCCCGCCGCGACGGCCAGGGCCGCGAGGGCGACGAAGCGCAGGCGCCCGCGGCCGGCGGCGCGAGGGTTCGAGGAGGTCCGGTTCACCGGGCCGGATTATGTCCGCGGCCCCGCCCTTCGCGAACCTCCCCTCTCCCCGGGCTTCCGGCCACGGCGGCTAGGACCCCGCCGCCGGCGCCGCGGCGGGACCCGGCTTCGGCTCCGGGGCCGGCGCCTTCACGCGGTCGCCGTCGAAGACGAGCCCACCGTCGCCGCCGCGCGTGAGGCCGCCGGACGCGTCGAGCCACGCCTCGATGCGCTGCCACATGTCGCGGATGTTGGCCGGGCTCTCGAGGACGTGGCCCTCTCCCCAGTAGCGAACGAACTCCGCGCGCTTTCCCTGGCGGTAGAGCGAGTTGAAGAACTCCTCCCCCTGCTGGATCGCGACGTAGTCGAGGTCGCCCTGCACGATCATGATCGGCGTCTCGACGCGGTCGACGGAGAGGATCGGGCTGTTGCGCATGTAGCGGCCGAGGTCCTTCCACGGCGGGTTGCCCATCGCCGTCTGCGCCGACTCCATCAGCGCCGCCATGAAGAGGTTCTCTTGCGGGAAGTCGTCGTAGCGCATCCGCGCGTCGAACTGCGAGTAGAGGCTGATGAAGTCGCAGAGGCCGGCAAGCGCGACGGCGCCCTTGAAGCGCTTCGTCTGCGTCACGAGGCCGTATGTCGCGAAGCCGCCGAAGCTCTGGCCCATGACGAAGAAGCGATCGGGGTCGGAGTATCCGAGCTCGACGGCGCGGTCGAGCGCCGGCAGGACGCCCTCGGGCAGGCGGAGCATCGGATCGTCGGCCTCGCCCTCCTCCTTCAGCGGCATGCTCGGGAAGAGGACGGCGAAGCCGCGCGAGGCCGGGATCTGCATGTTGAGCGAGAGGCCGTGCGCGGCCTCGGCCATGTAGGGCTTCTGGCCGCGGAAGACCGAGCCCGGATAGACCCACACGATCGTCGGGTAGCGCTTCCCCTTCTCGTAGCCGATCGGCAGGAGCACCCAGCCCTTCAGCTTCTCGCCGTTCAGGCTCGTATACTCGATCGGCTCGAGCGCGCCCTCGACGACGTCCTTGAGGAAGGTGTTCACCGCCAGGAGGGCGTCCGGCTTTCCGCCCGCGGCCGCGAAGCGCCACGCGAAGGTGCCGTCCTTGCCGCTCGCCGTGAAGATCGCGGACTCGCCGGGGCCGAGCATCATGAGCGCCGCGTCGTCCGCGGGCCTCGCGAGCGCGGAGCGGCGCCCGGTCGCGACGTCCAGGATCGAGTACTCGGCGCGCTCGCCGCGGGCGCCCTCGCGCTCGGCGAGCACGATGCGCGGGTACGTACGGCCCGGCCTCGCGTAGTCGTCCTGTCCCATGTTGCTCTTCACCGGCCACGCGATCTGGACCGTGCGGCCCTCGGCCGGCTTGTCGGTGAGCGGCTCGATCTTCCCGTCGGAGGGCCGGATCCGCCAGACGCGCGAGTCGGCGACTCCGGCGAAGGTCTGCCTCCCATCCTGCGGCCAGAGCTCGGCGGGCGGCGACGCCATCCCCGCCGTCAGGCTCCGCGGCTTCGCCCCGCCGCGCGGGGCGAGATACCAGTCGCGGCGAAAAGTCGGAGACGGCTTTTCGGAGCCCACTCGCGCTGCCGCGAGAAAGAGTAGATCTCCTCCAGCCGTCCACTCGAGCTGCGTCTCGAGCCGCACCGCCGGCTCCGCGTCGAGCGCGCCGAGCTCCGTGCGCGCGACCCGCCCGGACTCGACGTCGACGCGATAGAGGTCGGGCGTCTTCCCGCGGCCGGCGCCGAACGCGACGAACGCGAGCTCCTTTCCGTCCGGGGACCAGCGCAGCGACTGCTGGAAGACGTCCTCGGGCAGGCGACCGTCGACGCGGACGGGACGGCCGTCGAGGTGTCGCAGGTCGACCGTGTACGTCCCCGACGACGCCAGCCGCAGCGACTCGTTCGCGCGCGGCGTGTAGATCCCGGTCTGGACGGCATAGGCGACGAGGCCGCCCTTCGGCGCGAGCTGCCAGGCCGTCGTGTTGCGCTCCACGACGACCGTCGACGCGCCCGTCGCCGCCTCGATCAGGAGAAGCTGTCCCTGCGGCCGCTTCGAGAGGTCGACCGGCACGCCGCTCTCGAGGACGCTGGCCGTGGACTCCTTCCCGGCGGCCGTCTTCGGCCACTCGCGGGTCGCGACCTGCGGCGTATGCAGCTCGATGCGCATGCTCACCGGCTGTTCGCCCTCGGGCAGCACCGGGCAGAGGACCCGCGCCTCGTCGACCCAGAGGAAGGGCTGCTCGCGGACCTGCACGAGGTCGACGCCCCGCTTCGTCAACAGGCGTGGCTTGCCGCCCGGCTCGAGGACCCACAGGCCGACGTTGCCTCCGCGCGTCGAGAGCATCGCGATTCGCTTGCCGTCGGGCGACCACTGCGGCGCCCACCAGCCGGAGCCGTCGCTGATCCCGTCGGTCAGCGCGGACGGCGCCTCGCCGGGAGCGCGCTGCAGCCACACGTCGGCGCCGGCGTTGCCCCAGAGGTATTCCCACTTGTGGTTCGTCAGCGTCTTTTTCGCGCGCACGCGCGTGAACGCGAGCGCGCGGCCGTCGGGCGCGAAGGCCCAGGGACCGCCGTAGTAGCGGCCGACGTCCTCGAGCTCGAAGATGTCGTCGAGGCGGAACGGCCGCGTCGCTTCGGCCGCGAGCGCGGCGGAGGCCGCGGCGGCGAGCGCCAGCGCGGCGGCCAGGATTCGCACCGTCTGCCTCACGAGCGTCGCTCCGGCCGCGGCGCGAGGTGGTCGTCGATCCACTTCACGATGCGACCCGTGAGGTCGCGGACGTTCGCGGGCTTGAACACGACGTGCCCCTCCTTCTTGTAGACGAGCATCTGCGTCTCGACGCCCTGCTGCTTCAGGGCCGAGTACATGAACTCGTACGGGCTCGCGTTGGAGCCGCCGTACTCGGCGCCGTCGCCGACGATGAACATCGTCGGGATCGTGGCGCCCTTCATCATGAAGAGCGGCGAGTTCTTGAAGTACGTCTCCGGCGTCTCCCACGGACGGCCCTTGAACTGCCAGGCGAGGCTCGTGTTGCCGCCGACGCTGTAGAGGTCGCCGTACGCGCGGTACCAGTCGCCGGCGCCCTCGTAGATCACGGCCGCCCGGAAGCGGTGCGAGTGCGTGAGGATCCACTCGCTCTCGACGGCGCCGTAGCTGTGGCCGCCGACGACCATCCGGTTCGGATCGGCGGTGCCGTCCTTCACGAGCGCGTCGACGCCGGTCATGATGTCGTCGAAGTCGCGCTCCATGAAGTCGCCCTTCTCGCGACCCGCGAGGATCTTGTCCCAGCCGTACACGCCGCTCGTCCGGAAGTCCGGCGCGAAGACGACGTAGCCCTTGTTGGTCCAGATCGAGCGCTCGAGCGGCCCGATGCACATCAGCTGGCCGTCGATCGAGAGTCCGCCGATCGGCCCGCCGTGCGGCTCGACGACGAGCGGGCGTCCGGGAACGCGCGGACCGGGGGGCTCGACGAGGATGCCCGCGATCTCGACGCCGTCGGTGCTCTTCCAGCGCACCTCTCTTCCCACGCCGAGCGCCAGGCCGTCGAACTGCGGCGTGAGGTTCACGATCATGCGCGGGTCCGAGCCGTCCGCCCGGGCCGCGACGACGCGCGCGCGTCCGTCGGCGAGCTGCTCGTACCAGGCGAGCCGGCGGCCGTCGGGCGAGAGCGAGGCGTTCTTGTGGTTCGCGGCCGCGGTCGTGATCGGCGTGCGCCGGCCGTCGAGAGCGACGCGCTCGATCTGCGAGAACGCGCCCGAGCGCGCGATGAAGTAGAGGCTGGATCCGTCGGGCGACCAGATCGGCCGGTCGGAGGCGACCAGCTTCGGCGTCAGCTCGCGAACCCCTCCTCCGGAGGAGGGCACCACCGCGACGGAGTAGAGGTCCGGATAGCGCACGTCGTCGGCGTCGTAGAAGAAGCCGACCCGCTTGCCGTCGGGCGACGCGGCGGCGTACATCTCCTCGCCGCCCGCCCGGACGACGTTCGTTCGCGTGCCCGTGGCCGCGTCGACGACGATGACGTCGCTGTCGTCCTTCGGCTCGTGGTACGCGGCGCCCCAGCGCCAGCCGTAGACGAGCAGGCGCTTGCCGTCGGGGAACCAGGAGAGCTCGTAGAGACTCGTGTCCCACGAGCCCACGCGGCGCGACGTGCGCGTCCCGGCGTCCACGACCCAGATCTCCGCCGGCTGGGGCCGCTCTTCCTTCGAGCCGTACACGACGACCGTGCTGCCGCCGGCCTTCTCGCGCTCGTCGCGCTCCTGCCGCTTCTGCTCCTGCTCCTTGTCGCGCTCCGGCGTCGCGAGGAACGCGATGCGCGAGGAGTCCGGCGACCACGCCATCCCGAACGCCCACCCGCTCAGCCCGCCGGGGTGCTTCGTCAGCGCGGCCTCGCCGCCGCCGTCGAGCCGCGCCGTCCAGATCTGGCGCTCCGCGTCCTTGCCGCGCATGAACGCGAGCGTCTTCCCGTCGGGGCTCGGCACCGGGTCCGATCCCTCGAAGAGACGCCGGCACGCGCCTGCATCCACGTCGCAGATCTGGATCCAGAGGCGGTCCGGCTTCTCGGGGTCCGGAACCGAGAAGACGACGCGCTTCGAGTCCGGCAGCCAGTGGGCCCGCACGTTCAGGGCCGAGAAGTACGCGTTGAGGTCGCCCGTCCAGTACGACAGCACGAGGTCCGGGGTGACCGGCGTCTTGTCGGCCGCACGCGCGGTCGCGACGAGAAGACCGAGGAGTCCGGCGGCGACCGCGCCGCGGACGCGCGGGCTCACTTCGCGCCGCCGTTCGCGGACGCTTCCTTGCAGTACTTCTCGACCCAGTCGATCGCCGACTGCACGACGAAGCGGCGGTTCGCGCGCTTCGTGGTTCCGTGGCCCTCGTCGGCGAACTGGATCAGCTTCACGTCCACGCCGCGGCGCTTCAGCATCGAGAAGATGTACTCGTTCGTCATCTCGCCGATTCCGCCGAGCTCCTTGCTGCCGGAGATCAGGAGCGTCGGCGTCTGGATCTCGTGCAGCCGCTGGAGCGGGTCCTCGTCGAAGTACGCCTGCGGGTTCTCGATGCGGTTCCCCTTGAAGAACCACACGTTGATCGGCCACTCGACGTGGCCCGTGTTGACCCCGGTCGAGTCGCCGATCCAGGAGTTCGCCCAGCCCTCGTTCGAGATCGCGACCCTGAAGCGCTGCGTCGTGGGCAGCAGGACGTTGGCGCGGTGGGCGCCGGCGCTCTGGCCGAGCAGCGCGATGCGGCCGGGGTCGACGTAGCCGCGCGACACCATCCAATCGACGCCCGCCATGATGTCCTTGTTGTCGACCGGCGAGAACGCATGGCCGCGCATCCTCTCGATGACGCCGGGCCCGTACGGCGCGGCCGTGCGGTAGTCGGGCACGAGCACGACGAACCCGCGGGTCGCCCAGACGTGCCGCTCGATGAGGCTGCCGATCAGTCCGCCCATCAGGTAGAGGCGGCTGCCCGGCCCGCCGCCGTGGACGTCGACGAGCATCGGGTACTTCTTCTTCGGGTCGAAGCCCGGCGGCCGCACCTCGTAGCCGCCGATCTCGAGGCCGTCGAAGCTCTTCCACGAGACGATCTGGAAGTCGCCCATGCGGTACTGCGACGGCGGGTCGTCGATCGCGAGCAGGACCCGTCCGTTCGCGCCATCCGCGTCGGTCAGCCGGAGCTGCACGCGGCCGTAGCCGTCCTGCGTCATCGTCGCGTAGCGCTTGCCGTCGGGCGAGAGCGCGAACGCCTCGATGAAGCGGTCGCCCGCCTCGATCCTCTTCACGCCGCCGTCGACGCCGAGCCGGAAGATGCCGTTGTATCCGCGGATCAGCCCCCGCGCGTAGACGGCCTTCGAGTCGGGCGTCCACTGCAGGTCGTCGCCGACGTGGAGCTCCGGCGCGACGCGCGTCTCCCTGCCGGTCGCCGGGTCGACGAAGACGGCGTGCATGCGGAAGTCGTAGATGACGTTCTCGGTGTCGTACGTCGTCGCGATCCACTTCCCGTCGGGCGAGAAGTTGCTGCGCAGGCCCTGGCTGCCGCCCGCGGTCCGCATGACGTCGCGCGTCTTGCCGGTCTTCGGATCCATCGCGACGATCGCGGACCAGAGGTCCTTGTCGTTGTAGCCCCACGCGTGGACCGCGGAGGCGTGCAGCTCGCTGCGCCGCGAGTCCCAGACGAGCGAGCGGATGTCGGCGTCGATCGTGCCGACCAGACGGCGGTCGCCGCTCGCGACGTCGAGACGCCAGATCTCGAGCGGGAGCGGGCGCTGCGCGTCCGGGTCGAAGACGACGGCGGTCGCCTCGTCGGGCCCGGGCTTCGCCTTCTCGGGGCGCTTGGGACGCTGCGTGTAGTAGATCGCGCTCGTGCCCTCACCGAAGCAGAAGACCTTGCCCTCGTTGTAGGCCTTGTCCATCGCGAGGTCGACCTGCGCGACCTTCGTCGGCTCGCCGGAGCCGTCGAGCGGCTGCGTCCAGACCCAACCCTCCTTGACGTAGGCGAGCCGGGTCTTGTCGGGCGAGAGCTGCACGGAGCCGCCGTAGTTGAGCTGCAGGCCCGTGATCTCGCGCCGCGTGCCCGTCTTCGTAGAGAGGATGACCGTCTTCTGCGGCTCGTAGTAGTGGCCGAGCGTGAAGAGAAGCCGGTCGGAGTCGGGCAGCCAGGTCAGCGACGGGATGTCGGCGCCCGGCCGCTCGAGGACGTCCTCGACCGTGAGCGGCGGCTTCGCGCCGGAGGCCGCCGGCTGCGGGAGCGCCGCCGACGCGCCGGTGAGCAGGAGCGCGGTGGCGGCCGCAGACATCGTCGCGCGCGATGCCTTCGATCTCATGGTGTGGTTCCTTTCTTGCGATCGGCCTCGTCCAGCACGCGGAGCGCGCGCCAGCGCTCGTACTGCTTCGCCTTCGCGGGATCGGGGTCTTCCTCGTTCATCAGCCAGAACTCGAGCCAGTCGACGTTGCGGTCGTAGACGGCGAGCCGGTGGGACGGAAGGATCTTCTCGTGGTACTCGTTCGGGTAGATCCACAGCTCGACCGGCTTCTTGCGCGACTTCATCGCCGAGTAGAGCGGCAGCGAGATGACGTACTCGTCGTCCGGCGCCTGGATCAAAAGGGGCGTGTGGATCCGGTCGGCGTTCTCCGTCGCCGAGAGTCGGCGGAGGCGCTCGGGATCCACGAGGCCGTCGTCGTTCATGACGCCCCACTGGCGGAACCAGTGCTTGAACGCGGCCGGCGCGAAGTCGAACGTGAGCTCGTCCCAGGAGCCGCCGCCGCTCATCGACGCCGCGCGGAAGAGGTCGGAGTGCGCGATCGCGAACGCGCCGATCTCCGAGCCGTGCGACAGCCCCGTATAGCCGACGCGGGAGAGGTCCGCGACACCCGACTCCCCCGCGATGCGGAGCGCCTCGCGCAGGCCCTCGAGCGGCGCCTCCCAGATGCGCATCGAGGTCTCGAAGTCGCCGGGCTTCCCGTTCGTGTCCGACCCGCAGTCGAAGACGAGCACCGCGAAGCCGCGCGCCGCGAACACCGGGACGGGGTACTCGTCGCCGACGCCGCCGCGCAGAAAGCCGGTTCCCGCGCGATACGTCACGACGACCACCGGGTAGCGCTTGCCGGGCTGGTAACCCCGCGGCTTCACGAGGTAGGCGAACATGCTGTTGTCGTTCTTCCAGTCGATGCGGGTCCCGGGAGTCAGGCCGAAGGCCGCGAACTCCGGGTTGACGTCGGCGGCGACGCGCAGCGTTCCCGCCTTGACGTCGACGAACGCGACGCGCGGCGGCGTCACGTTGTCCTCGACCGTGCACGCGGCCGCCGTGTTGTCACGGCTCCACGTGCAGTCGCCCAGATGGGAGCCCGAGTCAGTACGGACGAGCGCCTTGACCGGACCGCCGGCGGCCGGCACGGACGACAGCGTCGCGCCGCGGCCGTCGCTCGCCCGCGCCGAGAAGACGATCGTCCTGCCGTCCGCGCTCCAGCGCGGGTCCTCCGCGTAGTACATGCCGGGAGTCAGGAGCTTCTCGTTCGACCCGTCGGCGTCGCGCACGAAGAGCGGGTAGCAGGACAGCGCGCACTGCGCCGGATCGGCGACGTACCGGTTGAAGGCGAGCCGCTTGTGGTCCGGCGACCAGGCGGCCTGAACGATGTCGAGGTCCTTCTCGGTCCGGACCCACAGCGATTCGCGGGCGATCTCCTCCTTCGTCGCGGCGTGCTCCGCGCCGGTGGCGAGGTCGTGGATCCACGTCTCGGTCGTGTCGAGGTCCCGCGCGAGCTTGCCGTCGACCACGGGGGTGTTGAGATCCCACGGCGAGAGGTCCTCCTCGTAGAGGAGGCCCTCCGTCTCGTAGCGGCGCCGCTTCTCCGGGTCCGCCTTCGGGTAGACCTCGAAGACGATCTTCGAGCCGTCCGGCGAGAACCGATAGGTCTGGACGTCGCGCGAGGAGTGCGTGATCGGCGACGGCGCGCCGCCGGCCGGGTCCCAGCGCCACACCTGCCAGCCGGATCCGCGGTCCATGCGCGCCGTGACGAAGCGCCCGTCGGGCGTCCAGAGCGGCGGCTCGGAGAACCACTGTCCGGCGAGCTTCCAGAACGGCCGGCCGACGTCGCCGAGCGAGACGGGCGCGGCGCCCGGCTTCGTGCCGACGACGAAGAGAGCGCTCCGGTAGCGGTTGGAGGCGGCGACGGCCTGGCCGACGACGTACGCGATCCGCGAGCCGTCGGGCGAGATCGAGACGCCGTGCAGGTCGCGGAGCTCGAGCAGGTCGCGGGTCGTGATGGGCCGCGGTGCGGCTCCTGCGGTGCCCGCGGGAATGACGATGGGGGACGGGTCGAGCCCCGGGCCCTTCTCTTCCTTATAGAGCTGCCCGAGGACGGGCGACGCGGCGGCCGACGCGAGAACCAGCAGGGCGGCGTACCGCGCCGCGCGGAGTGTGTTTGTCATATTAGTGATTGCTGATGTTTTCGGCCGACGCGGGTTTCGCGGCCGCCTCTCCCTTCAGGTGCTCGTCGAACCAGCCGATCATCCGGTTCACGTAGTCGCGCCTGTTGGCGTCGCTCTCGAGCGAGTGCCCCTCTCCCTCGTATCGCGCGAACACGACCTCCTTGCCGAGGCGGCGGAGGTCGACGAAGACCTCCTCCGCGAGGTGCACGGCCACGGCGTCGTCCTCGCTGCCGTGGACGATCAGTAGCGGCGTCTCGACTCTGTCGAGATAGAGAACGGGCGAGTTCTCGAGGTATCGGCTGCGCGCGGTCCACGGATCCCCCATCCCGAACGCGCTCTCGGCGACGCCGAGCCCGTAGTGCGTACCGTCCTTGCCGAGCTCGCCGTAGAAGCTGAGGAAGTTGCCCATCCCCGCTCGCATGACGGCGGCCTTGAAGCGCGTCGTCAGCGTGATCAGCGCGAGCGTCGAGTAGCCGCCGTTGCTGTGGCCCATCACGCCGGTGCGGTCCGTGTCCGCGATCCCGAGGTCGACGACGCGGTTCACGCCGGGCAGCACGCTGCGGGGCAAGTCTCGCATTTGATCCTTGCGGTCCGAGGGCGCGTCGGGCAGGAGGACCGCGTAGCCGCGCGTCGCCAGGAGTTGGAAGTCGTCCTCGACGTCCCACGCGTCGCGCATGCCGAACGTGTTCAGGCCGTTGGAGAGCCGCGCGCCGCCGTAGACGAACACCACGAGCGGATAGCGCCGGCCCTCCACATAGCCGGCCGGCAGCAGGAGCGCGCCGCGCAGCGGCTTCCCGTCCGTGCTCCGCCACTCGATGAGCCGGCTCTCGCCCAGGACGTAGTCCTCGAACGCGGGATTGAGGCGCGTGATCCGGCGGGCCTCGCCGCCCTGCACGCCGAGGAACCACAGGTCCTCGGGCCGGCGCGCGTCCTGCTGCGCGAAGACGACGCCGCCGGGCGACGCGGCGATGCGGAACGCGGGGTCGCGCCCGAGCGAGACCGGCGCCTCGAAGAACCGCGTCCAGCCGCCCGTCCGCAGGTCCAGCTCGGCGAGGCCCTCCTTCTTCGTCTCGTCGTCGCGGGTCGCGACGATCACGGTGTCCGGGCGGCGGCCTCGTGTGAGCACGCGCAGCTCGCGCCCCGCGATCTTCCCGGCGGACACGGCCGCGCCGCCGGCGGCCGGAATGCGCCAGACGGCATCCGCGGCCAGGAAATAGAGCGCGTCGCCGCGCGACGCGAAGATCGGAACGGTCGAGTCGTCCTCCAGGAAGGGAGGGTGCTCTTCGGTCGTCGCGAGCCGCGGCGCGCCGCCGGAGGCCGACACGACGAAGCACTCGCCCTTCGTCGTCAGGTATGCGAGCGAGCGCGAGTCCGGGCTCCACGCGACGGCGATGCCGAACTGCTGCGGGATGCTCTCCGCGACCGTGCGCGTGTCCCCGCGGGCGAGATCCACCACGCGGAGGTCGAAGAGCTGCTGCTGCGACTGTGCGGCCTCGAAGCCGCGGAACGCCGTATACGCGAGCCGGGCGCCGTCGGGCGATATCCAGAGCCCCGCGTGCAGGCCGTTCGAGGCCACGCGCCGCACGGCGCCGCTCGACGCGTCCACCAGCGCGACGTCCGACCGCAGGAGCTCCAACGACCACGCGGCCGGCGCCTCCGCCTTCGCCTTCGCCTTCGCCTTCGCGGCCTTCGGGCGGAACTCGAAGACGGTGACGGTCGGCTGCCCCGCGGAGGGCGGCGGCTTCGGCGCGGGCGCGGCCAGGTTTGCCAGATCCTCCAGCGTCTTGCCCTCGGGCACGAGCGGAACGGCGATGGCGCGCGAGTCGGACGTCCAGGCGATCGGCGACGCGCCCCAGGGACGGACGATCGCGTCGGAGAGGCGGCGCGTCTCGCCGCTCGCCGCGGTCCACGTCCAGAGTCCCGCAACGCCGGACCGATCCGAGTAGAACGCGAGGCGGCTCCCGTCGGGCGACCAACGCGGCGCCCAGCTACTGGCCGTGCCGTCGCCGAGACGCCGCGGTTCCCCGCCCGCGGTTTCCGCGACCCAGACGTCGCAGCCGATGCCGAAGCCGGTCACGCCCGTGCGGCTGTGAGCCTGATACCGCGGATCGATCTCCAGTGGAACGCGGTGCGGATCGCAGATCGTGTAGGCGACCCGCTGCCCGTCGCGGGAGAGCGACGGCGGGCTGTAGAGGCCGAGCGACTTCTCGGAGAGCGCCGTCTCGACGGGCAGCGGCTCGAGCCGCGGCGATGCCGCGACGGCGGCGGTGCCTCCGAAGAGAAGCAGTGCGGCGAGTCGCGCCGCGCGGAGCGAAGAGAACATATTAGTGATTACTAATGTGTTGTCGGCGCCGCAGCCGCGGAAGCGGGCGCGCCGCCGAGGTCGATCGCGGCCGTGTAGACCTGGCCGATCCCGCTGCGCTGGTCCGCCCAGACCGCGTGGAACACGCCGTTCGCGTCGGCCGCGAGCCCCGCGGTGTCGCCGCCCTTGTACGACTCCTCCCGCCGCGAGGCCGGCGTCTCGCCGTCGTCCGCCGGCCCGAGCCGCGCCTTTGCGAGGCCGCCCGCGACCGGCCCCGACGGCCGCGACACGAGGATCGACGGCGACCATCCGCTCCCGCCGTCGCGCGAGGAGGCGAAGCGCACCTCCGCATCATCCTCGTTGCGCGTGCGGCGGCGCCACGTCACGCCGACGACGCCGTCCCTGTTGACCGCGACGGTGGGCTGGTAATCGTCGAGCGCCTTCGCCGGATCCGCTCCCGGCTCGGTGTTGACCGCGACCGGCGCGGACCAGCTCCTGCCGCCGTCCGAGGAGGACGCAACGAGGATCCGCGTGCGCGGCGTCGCGGTATCCGTCCATGCCGCATAGAGCCGATCGCGAAACGCTCCGCGGCTCGCGTCGGCCGCGAACGAGAAGAACGTGCCCGAGTCGGGCCGGCTCCCCACGAGCTCCGCGACCCGTACCGTGGGCTGGAAGATCTCGGCGCCCGGCGCCGCCAGGCTGACGTTGAGCGTCTCGCGGTCGTCCTGCCCGACGTCCTTGCCGCTTTCGTCCTTCTTCGTGAACCGCTCGAGCCAGAGGACCGCGAGAGTGCCGTCCGACAGGACGGCGGCGCCGGTCGCCGTCGGAAAGCCCGGCCCCTCGGAGACGCCCACGGCGACCTTGCCCCAGGTGCGCCCGCCGTCGTTCGAGCGGATCACCTCGATCGTCGGCAGCGCGGCGTCGCGCATCGTCTCGAACGGGCCCTTCCGATCCAGCGCGGTCGCGCGGATCGCGTAGACGACGTATGCGGCGGCCGGTCTCTTCCCGTCGCCCGCGTCGAACGCGATGTACGGTCGGTCGCCGCCGCGGCGAGCCTCGCCCGGCCCCCACGTGCGCCCGCCGTCGTCCGAGCGGAAGATCTCCATCCACCAGTTGACGTTCTTCCAGTTCTCGTCGTCCGTGCCGATCGAGAGGAAAAAGGCGCGGCCGTCAGGCGCGAACGCGCACATCGGATCGCCGTTGAACTCCGTCGACTCGGCCGCGTGCCGCCACGTCGCGCCGCCGTCCTCGGTGACGTAGGCGACGCCGTGCATGGCTCGCTCGGCATAGCGATTGCGATCGACGATCGAGCACGCGAGAAGGCGCTTCGGGTCGGTCGGATGCGCGCCGAGATATACCTCCTCGTGCGCGCGCTCGGGACCGGAGCGGCTGACCTGGACGGTCGGCCCGACGGCCACCGCCCCGTCCGACCGCGCGGGCAGCGGGACGGAGGCGGAGGCCGCCGCGAGCGCGGAAACGAGGAGGACCCTCACGGAGCTCACCGGTTCGCGGCGGCGGCGACGCCGGAGGCGGTCGGCGCGGGCGCCTCGCCGAGCACCTGCAGGTCGAGATCCGCGTACGGCTGCCGCACCGCCTTCCACGGCTCCTTCTCGTCCACGCGCGGCGGGCGCGGGTCGCGGACGCGCAGCCGCACCGTCTTCGGCGTCGTCGACGCGTCCGGCTTCAGCTCGCCGCCATGAAGCTGCGGCGTGAAGTCGAAGACCGCGCCCGCGCCGGACTCGCCGTTGTCCGCGTTGAGAAACTCCGTGGTCCCGACCTCCGACTGTGCGGAGAGGACGCGAAGCAGGACGCGTCCCTTCACGGGCTGCTTGGCCTTGTTGCGGAGCCGCAGCTCGAGCGTGGTGACCTGCGACTTCGGATCGATCGCGACGTCGCTCAGATCGACCGCGACCGCCTCGGAGATGTCGGTGAGGCCGGTCCCCGCGCCGCCGTAGCGCGCCACGGTTCCCGACACGCGGATCGGCGCCGTGTACAGCTGTCCGGTGCCGGTTCGATTGTCGATCCACAGCGCCCGAAACACGCCGCTCGCGTCGGCGCGCAGCCCGGCGGTGTCGCCCGCGCCCGGGCCGCCGACGCGGTAGAGGTGGAGCGCGGTGCCCGATCCCTGGGACGACGAGTAGCCGGCGACCTCGCCGCCGTCCGCCGCGTTCTGAAACTTCGCCGGCTGCTCCGACACGCGGACGCTCGGCAGCCACGTGTCGCCGCCGTCGAACGAGGCGGTGAATCGCGGCGTGTAACCGATGTTGTCGGGGTGGTCGCGCCGGTCGTACCAGGTCAGGCCCACGACGCCGTCCTTGTTGACCGCGAGCGTCGGCATGAAGCTGTCAGCCGGGTGGGAGAGGCCCGGCGGGAGGTCGTCGACGATGCGCGGCGTCGACCACGTCGCGCCCCGATCCGAGGAGTACGTGAAGTGGATGCGCGCGGTGCCCGACCTCGCGTCGGTCCACGCGAGGTAGATCCGGTCCTTGAACGCGTCGGAGCCCTGGTCGATCGCGAGCGCGTCCACGGTGCGCGTCGTGAACGTCTCGGAGCAGTACTTGTCGGCGGCCTTGACCGTCTTCGGGCGCTTCCAGCCGTCGGTGTCCACGAGCACGATCGCGATCTCGCAGGTCGGCGGTCCCGTCATGCCGGGAATCGTCGCCGCGGGCTCGTCGTCGCTCGCGGCCGCCTTCTTCTTCAGGTTCTGCCAGTTCGAGATCACTACCGTGCCGTCGGAGAGCGTCGCCATCATCGTCGGGAGGGAGTGCGAGAGCCGGCTCGCGGTGATGACGCCGTACGCGCGAGGGAGGCTCCAGGTCGCGCCGCGATCCGTCGAGTGCGTCAAATCGAGCGAGACCGCGGCCTGCTTCTCCTGCGTGTCGAGGACGCCCGCGCGCGACTGATACGTCAGGTAGAGCCAGCCGTGGCCGGGGCCCTTCGTCGCATCGAACGCGAGCCAGGGCCTGTCGCCGGTGAGGATGTCGGACTTCTGCTCCCAGCGGACGCCGTCGTCGGAGCGGAAGAGCTTGAAGTGCCAGTCGATCGCCGGATCCATCGTCGGCGAGTCGCCGATCGCGCCGAAGTAGGCGGTCCCGTCGGGCCCGAAACCGCATACCGGATCGCCGGACTCCGGGATGTCGGGTCCTATCTTCCAGCTCTCGCCGCCGTCGAGCGAGACGTAGGACGACGTGTGCATCTTCCGCTGCGCGAGCCGCGACGTGTCGACCATCGAGCACGCGACGAGCCTCCTCGGATCGGTCGGGTGCGTCCCGATCTGTACCTCCTCGTGCGACAGCGCGCGGTCGTCGGCGCTGACGAGGACGTTCTTGCCGACCTCGATCCGCGGTGCCGGCGCGCCGGAAGCGCCCGACGCCAGCAGGACGACGGCCGCACCGGCCGCGGCGCCGACCAGAAGCCGATTGATCGATCTCATCGTCGTGTTCCCTCCATCCATGCCGCGCCTCACTGCGCGACCGCCTTCCCTGCCGCGTCCTTCTCGAGGTGCAGCACGCTCGGATCGCGCTCCGGATTGGCTCAGGACCCGGCCTTCGGCGCGGCGGCGGGCGCCGGCGGCTTCGCCGACTTCGCGCGGTCCTTGTCGAAGACGATCGCGCCCTTCGCGTCGTACTCCAGGTCCAGGTTCTGGCCGAGGAACTGGAACCGCCGCTTCCAGAAGTCGAGGACGTTCGCGCGCTGGGTGAGCACGTGTCCCTCTCCCTCGTAGAGCCGGTACTCGGCCTTCTTGCCGAGGCGCTCGAGCGCCGCGAAGATCGCATCGGACGCCACCAGGGTCCCGTCGTTCTGCCCCTGCCCGATCAGGAGAGGCGTCTCGATGCGGTCGAAGAGGAAGAGCGGCGAGTTGCGGAAGTAGCGGTCGCGCTGTTCCCAGATCGAGCCATGCATGTTGCCCTGCCCCTTCTCGTAGTACCCGATGCCCGCGCCCTGGTTGGAGAGGTAGTCGGCGAACAGGTCCGGGTGCAGGACCGCCGCCGTGACGATCGCGGCCTTGAACCGATTCGTCTGCGTGATCAGCGCGAGCACGCAGTACGAGCCGTAGCTCTGCCCCATCACCGCGAGGCGGTCCGGATCGGCGAAGCCCTGGTCGATCGCCGCGTTGACTCCGGGCATCACCGTGCCCATGAGGTCCTCCATGGGCACTCCCTCGCGGATCGGCGCGTCGGGGGCGAGCACGGCGAAGCCGCGCGTGGCGAGCAGGTGGCAGTTGAGGTTCGCGAGGCTCCAGAAGCCGAAGCGGTTCAGGTAGCGGGAGCCGTAGTCGCCGCCGTAGACGAACACGACGAGCGGCAGGCGGCGTCCGGGCTTGTAGCCGGGCGGCAGCAGGAGCGCGCCCTTCAGCGGCTGACCGGTCATGCTGCGCCACTCGATGAGGCGCGACTCGCCCAGCTCGTACTTCTCCATCTCCGGGTTGAGGTGCGTGATCTGACGGGTCTTGCCGGTCTTCACGTCGAGCGACCACAGGTCGTCGAGGTGCTGCTGGTCGGTCGCCGCGAAGACGATGTCTCCGGTCTTCACGCTTCCGTCCACGTTGAAGATCGCGGAGTAGCTCTTAGGCTGCTCCAAAAGCGGCCGCGAGGCGCCGCTGTCGAGGTCGATCGCGAAGACGCCCGCCTTGCCGCCGTCCGCGTACGCCGCGAAGATCCCGTCGACCGCGCTCGGCGGCGCGAGCCGCGCGAGCACCCACACCGTCTTCCCGTCGGGCGTCAGGAGCGTCGGCCGGCCGAACGGCTGCACGAGCGTGGTGATCTTCCAGCCGGGGATCTTCCCGACCGCCGTCCCCTTGCCCGAATCCGCGTCGACGCGCCAGAGCTGTCCGTCGCCGACGGCGTAGAAGCTCTTTCCCTTCTCGTCCATCACCGGCGCGTACTCGCCCTGGCCCGGGTCGAAGCTGGGGACGCCGGGCTCGTGGAGCGTCCGCGAAGCGCCGCCCGCCACCGGCACCACGACGATCGGCCCGCGGTCCTTGCCGGAGCCGGCGATGCCGCTCGGGATGTACGAGATGCTCTTCGAGTCCGGCGACCAGTTCCACTCGATGCCGTAGCCGAGCGTGATCTCGCTCGCGATCGAGCGGCGCGTGCCCGACGCGAGGTCGATCACGACCATGTCGTAGGTCGGCTGCTGGCTGTTCGCCTGCCAGCCCTTCAGGACCGTCGCCGCGACGCTCTTCTCGTCGGGCGAGAACTGGTAGAAGCGGATGTTTTCCTTCTCGATCAGGCGGCGCGCCGTCTTCTTCTCGAGGTCGAGCACGGCGAGATCCGAAACGCCCCACTTCACGTCGCCGATCGTCTTCGGCTCTTCCTTCTTCTTGTCCTTGTCCTTGTCCTTGTCCGCCTCGGGCTCGGACGTCTTGACGATGACCGAGGCTTCCCCCGCGCCGTGCTTGTCGAACTGGCGCTTGTCGTCGAGGCTCGTGCCGAGCGCCGTGATCTCCGCGATCGACATGCCCGAGGGCACGATCTTGCAGAGCAGGCGCTTGCCGTCCGCGCTCCAACGGACGAGCTCGTAGCCGAAGAACGGCCGCGCCATCACGCCGGGGAAGCGCTCCGCCTTCTTCGTGGCGAAGGACCAGATCCAGACGCCGGGCTCGCCCCCCTCGTCGGAGTAGAAGGCGATCTTCGAGCCGTCGGGCGACCAGACGCCGGCCCAGCTCGAGCTCTTCGCTCCCCCGAGCCGGATGTTCTCGCCGGTCTTCAGATTCGTGATCGTCGCGTCCATGCGCGAGTCGCCCTCGGCGAACGGGAAGCCAGTCGCCGCGTACTGGTGCGTCGCGCGCGGGATCGTGTCGGTGGTCTCGACGGTGTGCGCCACCCACTGGCCGTCCGGCGAGAGCGCGATCGGCGAGCGGCCGTTGTGGCCGCGCGTGTCGGCGGCGGCCTCGACCGGGAGCGGCTCGTGAAGCTTCGGCGCCGGCTGGTCGGCCGCCGCGAGGATGGACGCGCCGATCAGGCTGGAGAGGACGGCGGCGGAGACGAAACGGGCTCGCATGGCGGCGGCCTCCTATCGAGTTACGGATGGCGCGGCGCCCGGAGCGGGCGCGGCCGACGAGACGACCTTGAACATCATGAAGGGGTACTCCGGCGTCTCCGGGACCTTGGTGAACTTCCAGCGGAACGGCCGCGCCGCGCTCTTCGCTCCCGGCTCCAGGCGCTTCGCGTCGAACGCCCAGCGCGCACCCTCGGCCGCGCGGCCGTTGTCCGCGTTGGCCGTCGCGAAGTCGGTCAGGTTCACCATCATGTTCTGGAGCTCGACGGTGAACGGCCCGTCGACCGGCAGCGGGGACTTGTTCTCCAGGTGCATGTCGCAGCCGAACGTGTTGGCCTTCCAGTCGAACGTGCAGTTCTCCGAGACGAGCTTGACCTGCGTGCTCACGTCGCGCTCGGAGGAGACGACGCGCGTCGCGGCGCCGCCGACGGTGAACGGCGTCATCGCGAGCCGCATGACGCCCGACGAGCCGTCGATCCACGCCGCGTGGAACACGCCGTCGGAGTCGGCGTCGAGGCCCTGGGTGTCGCCGCCGCCCGGAAACCGCGTCGAGATCATGAGCACGTTGAAGCCCTGCCCCTCGACGGACTGGCCCTCCTCCGTCTTCGGATACGCCGACACCTCGGCATTGGGCATCCAGTTGCCGGTCTGCATCGAGCACGTCGGCTTCGCGCCCGTCGTCACGTTGGGGAGGAACGTCTCGCCGCCGTCGACCGAGGCCGAGAAGTAGAGGTCGTAGCACTCGTTCTTGTGCGCCCGGCGGTCGTTCCAGACCACGCCGACGACGCCCCTGTCGTTCACCGCGAGCGTCGGGTTCGCGTGGTCGGCCGGCGTCTTGTTGTCGTTGACGACGACGCCCTTCGACCACGTCTTGCCGCCGTCCGAGGAGGAGATGACGCGGATGTTGTAGCGATCGCCCGCGTTGTCCACGGCGACCTGGTAGATCCGGCCGCGGAACGGGCCATCGGAGAGGTCGATCGCGGTGTTGCCGTTGCCCTGCGCGCGCTCGGCCCGGGTCCGGTCGCCGGAGAGCCGCTGCTTCGAGAGCCTCGGCGAGACGGAGTAGGTGCGGCCGCCGTCGCCGGACGTCGCGATGCGCAGCGACATCGCGTAGTCGGGATTCTTCGGCCTGTCTTCGTGCGTGTCCCAGAGCGACCAGTCGTCGGGTATGACCCGCTCGGGCATCGTGAGGAACGGCACGAGGACCGTCCCGTCCGGCGTCACGACGTAGTTCACGATCGTGAACACGCGCTCGTCCGGGGAGCTCATCAGGAGCACCGGCTGCTCGAACGTCTTGCCGCCGTCCTTCGAGTACGTGAGGGCGAGGCCGGAGCGCGACTTGTTGTCGAGGCCGATCGACTCGACGCTCGCGCCGGCGTAGACGCGTCCGGCGAACTTGCCGGTGCGGTCGAAACCCATGTACTGGCGGTCGAAGCCCTCCGCGCCCTCGATCAGCGTCGCGTCGCTCCAGGTGCGGCCCTCGTCGGTGGAGCGGCTGATCCAGAGCCCGTCGCCGTCGTTGGCGCCGTAGAACGCGGTGCCCGACCCGTCGAAATACGCGATCGCGTCCCAGCCGGTGTTCACCTTCGCGGCGCCGGCCGGCAGCACGACGCGGGTCCAGGTCGCGCCGCCGTCGCGCGTGACGTAGGCGGACGTCCCCATCTTGCCGCCCTGGATGCGACAGGACGCCGCGAGCATGTTCTTCCCGTTCTTCGGGTTCACGGCGAGAAACGACTCTCCGTGCGGATTCGACGGGACGTCGGAGGAGATCGTGACGGTGGGGCCGATCTCGATCTTCGGCGCGGGCGTTGCCGGCGCCGCGAGCGCGGGCAGCGCGAGGAAGAGGGCGGCGAGCGCCGCGGCCGCCGAGCGCGTCACTTCGACGCCTCCGCCGTCTTCACCACCGGCTTCGGCGGATTCATCAGGTACTTCGCGTACCAGTCGACCATCCGCTGCGTCGCGTCCACGGCGTTGGCGAGCGACCAGTCGCCTGGGACGTGCCCCTCGCCGTCGTACAGCGCGAGCTCGGCGGTGCGGTCGAGCCGCTTGAGCGCGTCGAACATCTTCTCCGCGCCCTCGACCGGACACGTATCGTCCTTCTTGCCGTGGATGATCAGGAAGGGCGTATGGACCTTGTCGGCCTGGTAGTACGGCGAATTCGCGAGATAGCGGCGCAGGTCCGCCCACGGATGCGTGCCCATGCGGCCCTGTCCGGTCTCCGACCACACGAAGTTGAACGTGTTCCCGCCCGGTCCCATCCGCGCATAGTCGCCCGCGAGGTCGTAGAGGCCGTCGAGCGCGATCGCCGCGCGGAACAGATTCGTCTGCGTGATCATCGCGGCGGTCGAATACCCGCCGTACGACTGCCCCATGATCGCCACGCGTGAGGTGTCCGCGTGGCCGAGCGCGGCAGAGCGGTAGATCTGCGCCAGGATCGCGTCGCTCATCTCCTGGATCGGATTCCCGCCCTTGCCCTGCGGGCCGAGGGGGACGTCGACGAGCAGCACGCCGTAGCCGCGCGTCGCGAAGACCTGCACGGGGATCGAGTTGGGCGCGCCGCCGCCGTAGTCCTGCGCGGACGCGCCGACCCGCGAGCCCGAATAGAAGTAGATGATCGTCGGGACGGGCGTCCCGGCCTTGTGGCCCGGCGGGAAGAACATCGCGCTCTCCACGGTCTGCAGCCGGCCGTCGTACCCCGGGATCGTCGAGGCGAACATCTCCATCGGACCGACCGCGACCCCGTCGAGGCGCGGATCGACGTGGGTCAGGCGCGTCTTCGAGGCGAAGGTCGGCGGGAAGAGGTAGACGTCGGGCGGCACGTCGAGCGACTCGTAGCGCGCGACGATCCCGCCCGGAGTGGCGCCGGCGGCGTCGAAGCGGCCGTGGCCCTTCCAGAGCGTCGCGGTCGCGCCGGTCGCGGCATCCAGCGAGACCACGGAGCGCTCGCCCGTGTCCTGGTTCTCGACGACGAGCGCGTAGCGGCCGGGCGCGACCGTCCAGAGCGTGTCGCGGTTCGCCGCGATCGGAGCGCCGACCGTCGTGAACGTCTTCGGCGCCGAGCCGTCCAGCGGGACGAGCGCGAGCCCCTTCGGCGGCACGGAGTAGTAGGTCTTCTCGCCCTCCGCCTCGAGGCCGACGAGCACCGCGCGGCCGTCGGGCGTGAGGAGGAACGGCGCCTCCTCGAGCTTGCCGAGCGACGCGACGAGCTGCTGCGGTTTGCCGGCGCCGGTCGCGTCGTAGATCCAGACGCCCTTCTCCTTCAAGATTGCGATTCGGGTCGAGCCGGGGATCCAGCGATACGTGGCCTCGAAGTAGTCGTTCTCGGGAACCTGGACGTCCGCGGCCACGACCCGCGGAGTCCCGCCCGCCGCCGGCACGACGGCGAGGTCGTAGAAGACCTCCGAGGTCGTCTGGCCCTTCATCTTGAAGACGGAGAGATACGAGACCCACTTGCCGTCCGGGGAGAGCCGCAGCGTGCTCGGCGTCGGAGTCGCGGTGGACGGCACCAGGACGCGCGATTTGCCGGTCGCGACGTCGATCGCGGCGATCGTCGCCGCGTTCTCGCGCATGAAGTGCTCCATCATCGCGGACGGCGTGGCGCCGGCCGGCGACGCGTCCGCCGGCGCCGCCTCGCCGCCCGTCTTGTAGACGGTGACCGCGGGCTTCGTCAGCGGCGCGCCGGCCGGCGGGTTCTTGTCGGCGCCCGAGGCGGACTCGGAGAACGTCTGCCCTGCCGGGCGGAGCGGCACGAAGAGCTCGCGCCCGTCCGCGCTCCAGGACGCCTCGTCGCCAGGCCAGTGGCGCGCCTTCACGGGCTCCTCCGACACGCGCCGCGGCGCGCCTCCCGCCACGTCAGCGACCCAGAGCCGCGGCGCGCCGTCCGCGTCGGAGAAGAACGCGACCCGCTTCCCGTCGGGCGAGAGCGACGGCCTCCAGCAGTTGCCCTTCTCCGGACAGACCGCTCGCGCCTCGCCCCCTTTGGTCGGGACGACCCATACGCGCAGGCCGACGTTGCCGCCCGGCGTGCCGCCGGGGAGGAACCGGATCCCCTCGGCCATCTCGCTCTCGGGGCTCCGAGCGGGAGGCGAGAACACCTCGTACGCGGCGACCGACCCGTCCGCGCTGACGACCGACCGATCCTGCCATCGCCGCAGCGTCTTCCGCGAGAACGCGAGATCGAGAGGCAGCTCGCCCGTCTTCGCGCGCTCCTGCGCGCTCGCCCACGGCGGCAGGAGCAGGAGCGCGAGCAGCGGGACGACGGTGAGGGCGAGCGCGAGGCGCGAGCGGAGCCGGTTCGTCATTTCTTCTCCTTGGTCAGGGGCGCGGTGGGCGGGATCTCCGCGGCGCCGGCGGCGTCGACCGTCGCGGTGTGCAACCGGTAGCGTCCGTCGCGGCTGTCGGCCCACAGAATCTGGAAGGCTCCATCGGCGCGCGCCGCGAGCCCGTGGTAGTCGCCGCCGGCCGGCCAGCGGAACTTCGCGTTTCCATTCGCCGGCGCGTCGCCGCAGCTCGACTCGGCGGAGACGCGCGTCTCCGGAGCGAACGTCCGGCCGCCGTCAAAGGACGCGGCGAAGTACACGTCGAGGCACGAGAACATCTGCTTCGAGCGGTTCTTCTCGTTGCGGCCGTCGTACCAGGACACGCCGACGACGCCGTCCTTGTTGACGGCGGCCACCGCGTTGCGCACGTTCGCGCGGCCTCCCCCGCCCGCGACGCTGACGGGGTCCGACCACCGCGCGCCGCGATCCGCCGAGGAGGAGAGCATGATTCGCTCGAAGTCCGGCGTCGGCGAGACGCCGCTCGCGCGTCCGTTGCAGAGCCAGTACAGCCGGTCGCGCGACGCGCCGGGCGATGGGTCCGCGACGAGCTGCGGGAAGCTGCGGCCGCACGAGCTCGAGACCCAGTCCGGCGCGGCGAGCGTCCTCCCGCCGTCGTACGACCGCGTGAGCCACGACGTGATCGGATCGAGCCACACCTGCGCCTCACGCTCGGACGGGCGCGCGTAGCTCGTGAAGGAGATGGCGAGGCTCCCGTCCGCGAGGACGGCGCCCGTCATCGTGTTCGTCGAGAGGTTGTTCGGGAAGAGTCGCGCCGGTGGGGCGAACGTCCTGCCGCCGTCGTCGGACCGCGCCGCGAACACCGAGTCGAGACGCCGGCCGCTCGCCGGTTCCGTCGCGCCCTGCACCGACAGGAGGTACAGCGCGCCCGACTTCGAATCCACCGTGAGCGTCTCGTGATCGTGGCCGGCGCCGAGGTCCGCGGTCTTCGTCCACGTCGCGCCGCCGTCCGCCGATCGGTACACGAGGAGCGAGCCCTCGCCCTCGAGCACGGCGAGGACGGGCGTGCCGTCGGGGAGGATCGCGACCCACGGGTCGGCGCACTGCTTCAGCCCGAGGTCGCGCCGCGTCCAGGTCGCGCCGCCGTCGGAGGAGGAGAACGTCGCGCAGTCCGTCTCGCTGAAGTCCGGCTTCGTGATCACGATGGCGGCGCCCACGAGCCGGCGCGGGTCGGTCGGGTGCGCGGCCAGGTGGGGCTCGATGAGCGGCACGTCGTTCGCCGAGGACGGCAGCGCGCGATCGGCGGCGGCGACGGAGACGCCGTTCGGCGCGGCTGACACATAAGCGATCGCTAATATGTTGCCGGCGCCGAGCGCCACCGCGAGCGCGACGGCGGCTCGGCGAGTGCGCCTCACTTGCCGCCCGGCTCCTTCTTCGACTCGGGCTTGCCGGCCACGTAGCCGGTGATCTCGCTCGCGAGGTAGAAGCTCGTCTTGACCGGCGAGGGCGCCTCGAGGCGCAGCACGATCGCGTCGCTGATGGCGTCGGGCGCGAGCGCGCCGAGGTCGCCGAGCGCCTTCGAGAAGTCGAACGTCGCGCCGACGCCCGTCTTGCCGTTGGCGGCGTTGAGGATCTTCGGCACTGTGCCGGGCTCGCCGGACTTCACGTTGTACGGATGGACCAGCTCCTTCAGCTCGACCTGAAACGGCGGATACAGAGTCTCCTTCGAGACGTTCTTGATGCGCACGGGCAGCCGCACCTCGCGCGTCGCCTGGTCGTACTGGATCGGGTCGAAGACGAGCGTCACGCGATCCGTGAGGGATTCCTTCTCGAGCTTCTCGGGCCGCTTCGGCGGATCGCCGCCGACGCGGATCGCCGCGGAGTAGAGCTGGTACGTGCCGCTGCGCCCGTCGGCCCAGAACGGGTGGAACGCGCCGTCCGCGGCGGCGGTCAGGCCGATGTAGTCCCCGCCGCTCGGCCAGCGCGAGAGGCCCGACGTCGTGAACACGATGGTCATGCCGCGGTCCTTCGAGACGAACGGGCCCGGCCGCAGGTTGCCCTGGCCGAATGGGTACGACGTCTGGCTCGACACGCGCGCCTTCGGCAAGAACGTGTCGCCGCCGTCGAGCGAGGCGGTGAAGTAGGTGTCGAAGTGCTGGCGGTCCGGCTGTCCCTGCGTCGAGTCGTAGAAGACGCCGAGGACGCCGTCGGGATTGACGGCCACCATCTGCTGGAACTCGGAGGCGCCCGGGGGCAGCGACGCGTCGATCGGCTTCGGCGCGCTCCACGTGGCGCCGCGGTCGCTCGACCGCGTGATCATCAGCCGGAAGCGGCCGTTGTCGAGCTCCGTGTACACGCAGTAGATGCGGTCCTTGAAGCGGTCGCTCGTGTCCGCCGCGAACGTGGGTCCGCTCATCTGGTCGATGCGGCCGCTCTCCTGCTGCTCGCGCATGACCTTGACGCCGCCGAAGCGGACCTTGCCGATCGGCTTCTTCGGCGAGAACGTGACGCCGCCGTCGGACGACGTCGCGAAGACGATGTCCCACGAGTCGGCGTCCTTCTCCTTCGCGTAGTTTGGATACGACGTCATCGAGATGAAGAGCGTCCCGTCGGAGAGCATGGCGAGGTTGTCCGCGGCGAGGCCGCGGCCGTCTCCGACCGCGACCTCGATCGGTCCGGTCCAGGAGCGGGCGTCGTCCGCGGAGCGATAGAGGACGACGCGGCGCCTCATGACGAGGTCCTCCATCTCGTTGGAGCCCTTCTGGTCCGTCTCCTCCGTGAGGTAGACGCGGCCGGAATAGGGTCCCATCGTGTGGTCGACGATGAGCATCTCGTGGTCGCCCTTGCCGATGCTCAGCGGCGCGCTCCACGTCTTGCCGCCGTCCTCTGAGCGCGAGGAGTAGATCCCGCGATCGAGGCTGATGCCCGCGAAGATCGCGGTGCCCGACGCACCGAACGCGATCTGCGGATCGCCGCCGCCCTGAGCGCCCTCGTCGAAGCCCGCGTCGGTCCACGTCGCGCCGCCGTCGGCCGTCGCGTAGACCTTGTTCGTGGAGCCGCCGTCGGGGCGCGTCAGCGTGATGGAGGCGCCGACGATGTTCTTCGCGTCCTTCGGATTGGCCGCGACCATGGTCTCGCAATGGGCCACGTCGCCGTCGCGCGACGCGAGCACGTTCGGGCCGACGGAGATCCGCGTCGCGGACGCCGGCTCGTTCTTCGCCTGGGGCGGCTGCGAGGCCGCGAGCCCGAGCAGCGCGAAGCTCGCGCAGGCGCCGATCGCGGAAATCGAAGACCTCGCGCTCACTTCACTCCCGGGACCATGCCCGTCGCCTTGAGGCGGATGTTCGGCATCTTCGTCGGGTCGACGAGCTGCATCCGGAACATCACGGGATTCGTGAGCGCGCCGGGTTGGAGGGCGTCGGAGCCCGCGATCGCCTTGCTCATGTCCATGACGGCGCCCTCCTTGCCCTTGCCGTTCGACGGGTTCAGGAGCGTCGGCGCGTTGTCGGCGTCGCGCTTCTTGTCGTCCTCGTTCTCCCACTGCGGAAAGCCGAAGCCCTCGACCTCGATTCGGATCGGCGGATAGATCGGCTGGCTCGAGACGTTCTTCAACCGCACCGGGATGTAGAGCTGCTTCTTGTCGGAGTCCAGCGTCGTGGGGTCGAAAACGAACTCGACCTTGTCGACGAGCGACGACTCGACGAGCGGGGGCGGCGAGGCCGGCTTCGCGGCCGCGGCCGCGGCGGCGCCTGGCTTCGACGCGTCCTCCTTCGCGGGAACCTCGACGGCGACCCTCGCGGTGTAGACCTGGAACGTGCCGGAGCGGGCGTCCGACCAGAACGGATGGAACGCGCCGTCCTTGTCGGCGGCGAGACCCATGTAGTCGCCGCCGGAGCCCCAGCGCGACGAGGCGGAGATCGTCGAGAGACTGATCGTCCCCTCGTGGACCCAGACCATCGGCGCGAGCTGCGAGTTCCCGCGGCCGTCCGGGTCGGAGATCTCCGAGGAGACCTGCGCGGGCTTCGTGAACGTGTCTCCCCCGTCGATGGACGCGGCGAAGTACTGGTGAAACTTCTTCCCGTCCTTGTCCTCGCGCGAGTCGAACCAGGTCAGGCCGACGACGCCGTCCTTGTTGACGGCGATCGCGGGCTGCCACTGCTTGACGTCCTTGGCGATGCCCTGCTCGAGAGTCTTCGGCTCCGACCAGGTCTTGCCGCGGTCCGCCGAGTGGGAGAGGAGGATGCGGTAGTTGCCGAAGCGCGCGTCCTCCCACACCGTGTAGATCCGGTCGCGGTATTGCTTGCCCTCGGCGTCGGCGGCGAACTTGCCGAAGCCGGCGATCTTGCTCTCCTTGTCGTCGATGTTGATGTTCTGCGTGACCGAGCGCCGCGGCGCCGAGAACGTGATGCCGCCGTCGGTCGACTCGACCGTCCAGAAGTTCTCGTGCGCCATGCCCTTCGTCGGCCGCTTGTCCGGCATGAACTGGAAGTCGCCGTACGGGACGATCAGCGTCCCGTCGGAGAGGACCATCGGCGTCACGTCGTTGATCCCGATGGTGCCGCCGCCGTTGGCGGCCTCGACCGGTCCGATCCATGTGCGTCCGTCGTCGTCGGAGCGGAAGACGCCGACGCGGTAGACGGGATAGTCGTACAGCGCGGCGATGTAGATGCGGCCGGCGAACCGTCCCTTGGACGCGTCGACGATGATCTGCTCGTGGTCCCACGACGGGCCGCACGGGATCGGCGACGGGGCCTGCCACGTCCTGCCGCCGTCCTCGGAGCGCCAGACGTGCATGCTCGCGCAGTCCTTGCCCTTGTCGCTCTTGTTCATGGTGAGCGCGACCATGAGCGCGGTCCCCTGCGCGGTGTAGGCGACCTGCGGGTCGCCGCCGCCGAACTCGACCTGCTCGGGAAACTCCGACGCCTTCCACGTCGCGCCGCCGTCCGTCGACGAGTACGCGCGGCACGCCCAGCCGCCGGTGGGCCGCGTCGCCGTGATCGCCGCGCCGAGCAGGTCCTTCGAGGTGCGCGGGCTCGCCGCGACCATCAGCTCGACGTGCGGCACGTCGCCGTCCCGCGAGACCAGGATGTTGGGTCCGACCACGACCTTCGGGGCCGCCGCCGTGTCGGCGAGTGCGAGCGCGCCCGCGACGACACCGGCCAATGCCGCCGTCCCGATCCAAAGCGACTTCCTCATCTCCGTCCCTCCGTGACCGGGGCTAGCGCCCCGGATTTCCTCGTCCGTTCGCCTCGGCCGCGCGCGATCCGAGCGGAATCTCCGCCGAGCCGAGCGGCAGCGCCACGCGATCGCCCTGTCCGTACCGTCCGGTCGTCGTCTGGATTTCCGTGCTCGTCGCGTCGACGCACGCCTCGAGCCGTCGCCCCGCAGGCGCGTCCTTCGAGCCGAGCGCGACCGCCTGCGCCGTCCAGCGGGCGTCGGGCGAGCGCGCGTCCGGCGGATCCATGACCGCGATCGCGCCGTACGACGGATGCGTGATCGCGTCGACGAGCGTGTAGCGCGCCGTCCCGCGCGCGTCGAACGCGTCGACGACCACGACCCAGCGTCCCTTCTTCGGACCCGTGATCCGCACGTCCCCGCCGGGCCCCACGTCCGCCGCCTTCGCGACGGGCGCACAGAGGGCGGGCGGCGCCATCGGTGACTTGTTGCCCTTCTCCTTCTCCTTCGCCTCGGCCGGCTCCTTCGGCTTCTCCGGCGGCGTGCAGTCGAGGACGTAGAGGTCCAGGTCCGCGGCGCCCTCGCCCTCGAGGCTCGCGCGCAGCGACGTCGCACCCTCGGGCACGTCGATCTCGTAGAGGTCCTGCGCGCCGCGCGCGATCGACCCGGTCTGCCGCCGGACGCTGGCCACGCCCGACGACGAGGCTGCGGCCGTGACCTTGGCGAGGCGGTTCTGCAGGTCGAGCGTGAACGGCCGGTCGAGCGACGGCGCCGCCGCCGAACCGACGTCGACGCCCACGAGGCGCGCCGTGACCGTGACCGGCGACGACTTCATCGGGTTGGCGAACTCGAAGTCGAAGTTGCGCACCATCTTGGTGTTGTCGACGTTGATCTCCCAGACGCCGGGCTGCGGGTTCGCCGTCGCGCATGCGTTCGGCGCACCCTTCGTGTCGAACGGGCACGGATAGAGCGCGTCCTTGTCGGGCCCGATCAGAGAGAGCGTCACGTCCGGCGACGAGACGGAGAACGCGAGGGCGCGGCTGCCCGGCGGCACCTCGACGAACGCCGACACGTTGCCGGGGACCGGCGGCGTGACCTGCGTCGTGACCTCGTACTGGTTGTCCGCGGCCGGCCGCAGCGGCACGACGATCGTGTTGAGCACCCGTCCCGCCGGGCCCGGCGACGCGGCGCCTCCGAGCTGCAGGATCGCCGAGTGCGCGCCGACGCCCTTCGCCTGGATCGTGACCGGCACGCTCACGGGCTGGCCGAGCGGCAGGTCGACCGAGTCCGGCGCCGAGAAGGTGCCGTCGTTGCCGAGCCACGTGATGGAGAACCGGGCCATCCCCGCTGGCCCGTTCTTCCGCGTCAGGGTCACGTCGCGCGTGGCCTGGTCGCCGAGCTTCCAGCCCTCGCGCTCGTAGAGCCCGACGCCCGTGTTCGGCGGCTGGAGCAGCGGCGAGAGCTTCGTGCGCACGGGCCCCTGGACCGCGATCGAGAGCGGCGCGGTCGACGCGTACTTCTGGAGCAGCGCGTACGCCGGACCGACCTGGATGAGGCCGTTGCCCTGCTCGTGTGCCGCGAGGTTCGCGATGTAGCGCGCGCTGCCGGTGAGCGCCGCCTTCAGCCGCGCCGCATCGTGCGGCACGCCGGTCTGCTTGGCCGCGCTGACGACGAGCGCCGCCGCGCCGGCCGCCATCGGCGTCGCGGTGGACGTCCCGCCGTCGACCGAGTAACCGGGCGGGAGCCGGTAGAGGCCCTTCTGCCCGGCGCCCTTGCGATATCCGACCTCGGTGCCCATCTGGCCGCTCGGCGCGATCAGGTCGGGCTTCAGCGCGCCGTTGCCGGAGGGGCCATGCGAGCCCGCGCCCCAGTGCAGGTTGTCGTCGTGCTCGGGGATGAAGCCGTTGTTGATCCGATAGCTCTCCTTGCTCTGGTAGCCGCCGACGCTGACGACGCCCGGGGCGAGCCCGTCCTCCGCGACGAAGCCGAACGCGGGCGCATTGTCGCCAGGAACGAACATCAGCTTGCCGTAGCGCTCGGTGAGCCGCTGCGCGATGACGCTGATCGGGTGCGTCGCGTCGGCGAGCAGGTACGGGATCGAGGCGATCGCCACCGACTGCTCGAGCACGATCACGTCGATCTGCGGGTGCCGGAAGGCGACGATCATGCCCTCGATCAGGCCGTGCTCGTTGCTGACCCCGTAGAAGAGGGAGACGAGGCGCGCGCCCGGCGCGACGCCCTGGATGCGGCCCTTCGGCTCGCGGTTGCCGACGACGGATCCCATGATCGTCGTGCAGTGCTGGTAGATGCCGACGTTGATCGAGACGAACTTGTTCTTCTTGTCGGTCTGGACCGCGAAGCCGATCGTGTCGCGCCACGGCGTTTCCGGATCGTCCTTCCCGAAGACGCCGAAGAGCGGCCGCTTCGCGTAGTCGGTCAGCGCCGTCTCGTTCTTGAAGTCCAGGTCGCGGTTCGTGTCGACCCAGACGTCGTTGGTCGCCTCGTCCCAGAGGACGCCGAAGAGGCCGTCGTCGCCCTTCGGATTGCCGTTGCGGTCGATGTCCTGGTCGATGTACGACGCGTTCGAGTCCATGTTGAAGCGCCGCTCGTTGAAGAAGCCGATCCGGTAGGTCCCGTCCCGCGGCACCTGGAAGGTCTTCCCGCCGTAAGAGACCGTGCCGCCCGAGGAGCGCACGACGGTCTTCATGTCGACCCACTGCGGGTTGATGTCCGCGTCGTCGCGGGGATCCGTGACGTTCAGGTAGTCCGCGACCTTCGGCACGGTCTTGCCGTCGGCCGTGTACGCCGTCTGGAACTCCGGCAGAAGCATGTCGAAGTTGCCGTCGAGGACGCCGATCGTCACGCCGCGGCCGTCCCACGTCGGGTGCTCGCGCTGGAAGTCGGCGGCCGCGAGATCCTTCAGCGGCGAGTAGGGATGCACCAGCGGATAGTCCGAGAGGATCGGCGGCCAGTCCGGCACGGCCTCCGTCTTCGGCGGGTCCGGCGGGTCCGGCATGGGCTGCGCCGGGCGTCCGGCCGCGAGGCGGTTCGGGTAGCTGTCGTCGTAGTCGACGGTGGCGGCCTGGACCCCGGCGGACTCGGCGAGCGCGTTCGCGTTGTCGATCGGCACGCGGATCCGCAGGTAGCCGATCTCGTCGTCGCGGTAGCGCACGTCGCCGCCGAGGCGCTTCGCGTCCGCCGCCACCGCCGCCGCCGCTCCGGGCTTCGCCGCGATGAGGACAGCGACCTCCTTGCGGCCCTGGGCGCGCGCGATCGCCAGCGACTGGCGGCTGTCCTTGAAGAGCGCCGGGCGCGTCCCCGCGGCCGAGGCCGGCGGCGACGCGGGCAGAGCCGCGGCGGGCGCGGCGATCGCAATGGAGATGCTGAGAATCAGGGCCGTCGTCTTCATTTCGCCTCCGGGAGAGCGACCGTCGTCGACGGCGCCTTGAGATGGGCGTCGAACCATGCGATGACGCGCCGGCAGTAGTCGATCTGGTTCGGGTGACTCCAGTAGAGCTCGCTGTGGTCCTCGCCGTCGTAGCGCGCGTACTCGACCTCCTTGCCCAGCCGCCGCAGCGCGACGAAGGTCTCGTCGGCGTTGTGGACGGGCACGCGGAGGTCCTCGGCGCCGTGGATGAGAAGCACCGGCGTCGTCACGCGGTCGAGGTAGAAGAACGGAGAGTTCTCGACGTAGCGGGCGCGCTGGTCCCACGGCGTGCCGCCCATACGCCCCTGGCCGCCCTCCGCCCACTGGACGTTCAGGGCGGAGCCGTCGGCGAACATGTCGCCGTAGTTGCCGGCGAGGTCGTAGACGCCGGCGCGCGCGACCGCGGCGTGAAAGATGTTCGTCTGTACGACCAGCGACATCACGCTGTAGCCGCCGTAGCTGTGTCCCATGACGCCGAGCCGCGCGGGATCCGCGACGCCCGAGTCGATCAGCTTCGCGACGCCGGCGAGGACCGAGTCGGCGATGTCGCGCATCGGCGTGCCGACCCGGGTCTTCGTGTCCGGCATGAACACGGCGTAGCCGCGGGTCGCGAAGAGCTGCATGTTCTCCGTGCCCCTGGCGGAGAGGCCGAACGTGTAGCGCCGGTTGGAGAGGTCGGAGCCGCCGTAGGGGTAGACGATCGCCGGATACCTCTGTCCCTCGCGATAGTCCGACGGCAGGAGGAGCGCGCCGCGCATCGTGGAGCCGTCGAGAGCCGTCCACTCGAGGACGCGCACCGCGCCCATGAGGTAGTCGTCGAAGCCGGGACTGAGCCGGGTCAGGCGCCTGCGATCTGACAGATCGGGGCCCGCCACCCACAGGTCCTCGGGGTGCGTCGCGTCCTCGGTGAGATAGACGATCCGCTTCCCGTCGCGCGAGACGTCGACGCCGTAGCCGAGCGGATCGGAAAGCACGCGTTCCTCGTCGAAGAGCGACGTCGCGGCGCCGGATGCGACGTCGACCTTCACGGCCGAGATGCGCTTGCTCTCGCGGTCCCGCACGACGACGGCGACGGTCTTCCCCGTTCCATCCGGCGACCACGCGCGGCCCGCGAGGCCGCCCCAGCCGAGGATCCCGCGCGTCTGCTTCCCCGGGAACTCCGCCACGCGGCGAAGACCGCCGGCGCCGAGCGACGCCGCCCAGAGCGCGCCCTCCGAGACGGCGAACACCTGGGCGCCGGACGCGTCGAGAAGCGGCTGGGCCGCATAGCCGGTGAAGGCCGGATGCTCTCCGGTGGAAAGCAGGCGCGGCGGCGTCCCGCCGTCCGCGGCGACGGCGTAGATCTGCGACGACTTCACGTCCTCGTCGGCGTTGCCGGTCATGTAGACGATCGAGCGGCCGTCCGGAGTCCAGGTCCACTCGCGGCCGGTCGACGCCGGCACGTCCTCCGCGACGACGCGCGGCGCGCCGCCGCGCAGGTCGACGACGACGAGGTCGAAGAGCTGCTGGTACGCGGATCCCTTCGCCGGCGGCTTCATGCTCGCGAAGAGCAGGCGCGAGCCGTCGGGCGAGAGCGCCGTGCCGAGCGGCTTGAATCCCTTCGCGAGCGTGCGCTCGGCTCCGCCGGCGACGTCGACCGCGACGAGGTCCCCGACGAGCCAGTCGGAGGACCAGCCCGCCGCCTTCTCGGTCTCCTTGCCGCCGCGGAAGACGCGCGCCGTCGGTCCTCCGGCCGTTCTCGGCGCGGCGTCCTTCTCCGCCCCGAACAGCGCCGCGGCCTGCGCGATCGTCATCCCGGCGGGCAGCACGTGCACGATCACCGAGCGGCTGTCGGCCGTCCACGCGATCGTCTCGCCGCCGATCGGCCGGGCGATGCGGGAGGAGAGGAGGGCGCGCATCTTCCCGGTCGCGGCCTCCCAGAGCCACGGCTTCGCCGTCCCGTCCCGGTCGGAGTAGAAGGCAAGGAAGCGCCCGTCGGGCGACCACACGGGATACCAGCTGCTCCCGTGCCCCTGCGTCACGTTGCGCGACTGGCCCGTCGCCACATCGGTCACCCAGACGTCGCAGCCGACGCCGAACATCGAGGCGCCGCTGCGCGAGTACGCGTGGTATTGCGGATCGGCGTCGGTGACCACGCGCCGCGCGTCCTTGATCGTGTTCGCCACGCGCGTCCCGTCCGGCGAGAGGTCCACGGGCGAGAAGTCGGCGAAGGTCAGGATGTCGATCGCGGTCTCGACCGGCAGCGGCGCCGCCGCCGGCGCGCGATCCGGGACCTCCGCCGCCGCGGCGCCGCACGCCAACAGGCCGACGACGGCGAGGCGGCCGAGCCTCATCGCGCGTCCTCCTTGCCGAACGCCTTCGTGTCGACCGAGATCAGGTTGCCGAGCGAGCCACGCCGGTCGAGGTCGAACGGGCCCATCTGGTCGAGCCGGAAGCGCAGCTTCTTCGCGCGGCTCGTGGCGCCGGGGGCGAGCCGCCCGCCCGGCAGCTCACCGGAGAAGTCCCACACCGCGCCGGCGCCCGCGAGGCCGTTCGATGCGTCGAGGATGGAGGCCACGGCGACCGAGCTGCTCAGCGAGATCACGCGGAGCTTCAGGGGCGCGGCGATCGGCTTGTCCGAGGTGTTCGTCAGCGAGGCGTCGAGCGAGACCGTGTGCGTCTTCGGGTCGTAGTCCGTGTTCGCGAAGTCGACCGCGAGGCTCTGGGTCAGGTCCTTCAGCGCGGAGAGCTCCGCGGAGCCGTTGGGGCGCGCCTCGCCCTCGACCCGGATCGACGCGGTGAAGAGCTGCGGAATGCCGGTGCGGCTGTCGACCCAGAGCGGATGGAACGCGCCGTCGGCTCCGGCCGCCATCCCCGCGGTGTCCGCGGCGGAGAGATAGTCGATCCACTGCGGGCCGATCTCGAGGCGGATGTCGCCGCCGCGCGCCTTCGGGCGGTGGTGGCCGCCGCCCATGCTGTAGGCCATGATCGGCATGTAGTCCGACTTCACCGTCGCGGTCTCCGGCGGCGACAGCGCAACGCTCGGCGTGAAGGTCTCTCCGCCGTCGAGCGACGCGGCGAAGCGGGCCGTCCACTGGCGGCCGGGATCGGCGGCGTCGCGGCGGTCCGACCACGAGACACCCACGACGCCCGACGGATTCACCGCGACCGCGGGAAGCAGGTGATCGCGCCCGCGTTTCTTCTGCTCCGGCGACTGGTCGTCGTTGATCGTGATCGGCGCGGACCACGTGTCGCCCTTGTCCGCCGAAGAGGCGACCATGATCTCGCAGCGGCCGGAGCGCCGGTCCGGCCACGTGACGTACAGCTTGTCGCGGAACGGCCCGTTCGAGGCGTCCGCCGCGACCATCGCGATCCCCGGCGTCCACCCGCGGCAGCCGTGCCAGTCCGCGACGGCGACCGCCTTCTCGAACGTCTTGCCGCCGTCCTTGCTGCGGACGAGCTTGACCTTCCCGAGCGGCTTCTTGAAGTCGTCGTTGTCGAGGTTCTTCCGATCGGCCCACTCCTCGAGCACCACGGCAAAGGTGCCGTCCGAGAGCACGACGCCGTTGCCGGTGCCGAAGCTCATGTGATCGGCGTCGGAGGGCAGCCTCTGGGGCGGGAGGAACGTCTTCGCGCCGTCGGTCGAGCGGAACAGCGTGAACACGATCCGCTCGTCGCCGTCGACGGTCGCGTTGCGCACGTCGTTGCCGTGGAGGTAGAGCGTGCCGCGGTGCGGCCCCGACGTGCGGTCGATCGTGAGCCACTCGCGGTCGATGAAGGGAAGGCTGACGGGCGACGACCACGTCGCGCCGCCATCGGTCGAGCGGTACACGAGCGTCTCGTGGTCCGCGTCGGATTCGTAGTGGAGCGGGAGCGCCGCGAGCCACGCGTCGCCCCCCTCGCCGAAGGCGCACGTCGGGTCGCCGACGAAGATCGTCGTCTTCACCTCGAGCGACGGCGTCCAGGTCTTGCCGCCGTCCTTCGAGAGGTAGGCCGCGACGTGGCGCGACGCGTCCTTCGAGTCGAAGATCATCGAGCAGGCCAGCAGCCGCCCCGGATCCGTCGGGCTCGCCGCGATCGTCACCTCGTGGTGGAGGCGCGAGGCGTTGCCCGCGCTGACCTGGACGTTGGGACCGACCCGGATCGGCGACGCGTCCGAGGCGCCGGCCACCGCGGCCGGCAGGAGCGCCGCCGCGGTCACCGCCGCCGCGATGACGGCCCGCGCGACTTGCATGCTGGTTCCCTCGAGAAAATGGCGCCCGGTCCCGGGAGGTTCGGGACCGGGCGCCCGCCGCGAAATTAGAAGGCCATGCGCAGGCCGAACCGTGCGGTGCGCGGCTGGCTGTTGAAGCCCTGGTAGATGTTGCCGAACGAGCTGACCGGGTGGCCCTCCGCGGTCGACTCGCGCGGATACGTGGCGTTGATGTCGTTCACCACGTTGGTGTTGAAGTCGATCGATTCGTTCGTCAGGTTGAGCAGGTCGGCGATGAGCGAAACCTGCAGGCCGCCGTTGAACAAGAAATCCTTCTGAACGCGGAAGTTCAGGAGTACCGCGTTCGGCTGCTTGCGCGCGTCCTTCGGCTCCAGGCGAACGGCCGAGTAGTACGGGTCGTTGAAGCGCGGGTCGCCGATCTGGTAGCTGTACGCGATCGCTCCGTACGCGCGCCCGGAGAACCAGCGGAAGTCTGCCGACGTCGTGATTCCGAACGGCAGCTGATACGAACCCAGGATCTTGAAATTGAACGGCCGGTTCTGGCTGAGGACGCCGTCGGTGTAGAAGGAGTTCAGAATGTAGTTTGGATCAGTGTCCACGCCGTTGGTGCAGAGCGACAGGACGCCGCACTCGTTGTTGTCGCGGGTTCCCGTGTAGTGGTCCCAGGTGATCGACGCGTCCAAGAATGATTTCGTGTTGGGCCGCGCCCGCGCCTCGAGGATGATCTCGTGGCCGCGCTGGTAGAAGAAGTCCATGTTCCCGAGCGCAAACTCACGCGGTCCGCCGCCCGTGACCGTGTACGACGTGAAGGTCTGCCCGTTGAAGGGCGACGTGTACTGAAAGGGCGCGTACGTGACGTTGTTCGCGAACTGGGTCAGGGTGATGTAGTCCTTTGTGTACCGATACAGATAGTTGAGGGACAGAGCGACCAGCGGGCCGAACTGGTGCTCGACGCGCGCGCTGATGACGTCGCTGTGCGGGTTCTTCGTGCCGTCGACCACCGGAATCGCCTGGGTGTCGAAGACCGTCGTGATGTTCTGGGGCTGGATCACGAACGCCTGAATGGCCTGGTAGTCGTGGGGATCGAACACCTGGTCGGTCGTCGCTCCGTAATAGGTCACCGGGTTCTGACCCGTACCGGCGTAGGTCGCCGGTCCATACGTCGGCACCTTGTCGTAATACCGGCCGTACGAGGCGCCGATGATCGTGTCGCCCTTGCCGGAGACGTCGTACGTCATGGCCAGGCGCGGGGAGAAGTTGTTGAAGTTCAGCAGCGTCTTGCCTGTATTGCCATCGACGAGCTTCGGGTTGTCGTAGCGAAAGCCGATGTTCGCGGTGAAGCGGTTCCAGTTCGCCTTGTCCTGCACGTAGACGCCGGGCCGCCGCAACTCGCTGTCGACGTTGTAGCTGTACCCGACGGATCCCTGGACGTACGTGAGACCACCGCCAATCGGGATGAGAT
>DATBBK010000099.1:0-10504 GCA_036271035.1 Thermoanaerobaculia bacterium
ATGAGCGAGTCGATCCACGATGCGTTCGAGCGCGTCCAGAAGGCGGCGAAGGAGAACCAGGAGCTGTTCCTCGCGTCGATCCGCGCCCTGGCCGCCGCGATCGACGCCAAGGATCCGTACACTCGCGGCCACTCCGAGCGCGTCGCGCGCTACTCGGCCGCGATCGCGAAGTCGCTCGAGCTTCCCGCGGAGGACGTCCGCAAGGCGCGCCTCTCGGGAATCCTCCACGACGTCGGTAAGATCGGCATCGACGACCGCATCATCCGCAAGCCGACGGCGCTCACGGACGAAGAGTTCGAGCTCATGAAGGCGCACCCGTCCAAGGGCGCGGCGATCATGGAGGCGATCCCGCAGCTGGCCGATATCATCCCGGGGATGAAGTATCACCACGAGAAGTGGGAAGGCGGAGGCTACCCGGACGGAATCGCCGGGGAGCAGATTCCGCTGCAGGCGCGCATCGTGGCGGTCGCGGACGCGTTCGACGCCATGACGACGACGCGTCCCTACCAGAAGGCGATGGAGGTTTCCTACGTGCTCCAGAGACTGAGGGAGATGTCGAACAAGCGGTTCGACGCGCGGTGCGTCGAGGCCCTCGTGCGATCGCACGCGCGCGGCGAGCTGATCCCGGCCGAGACGGCGGCGCCTGCGCGGCAGGCGGGGGCGGCGCGTTGAGGGGGGGGGCGTTGAGACGACCGAGCGCGGCGTTCCACGCCGCGGCGGCCGCGGTTCTGACGCTGGCGCTCGCCGCGCCGGCGTGCGCTCCGAAGAAGCCGAAGACGAACGCGGAGATCCTGCTGACCGTGCGCATGGCGCAGGTTCTCCTCCGCGACAACCGTCCGGCCGAGGCCGAGAAGGCGTTCCGGGAGGTTCTCAAAGACGACTCGAAGAACCCGGAGGTCTGGGACGGCCTCGGCGTGTCGCTGCTCATGCAGCAGCGCTACAAGGAGTCGCTCGAGCCGCTCCAGAAGGCGGTCAAGATCTCGCCGCAGAACGGCTCGTACAGGAACAACCTCGGCGTCGCGCAAATGGAGCTCGGAGACTTCGCCGCGGCCGAGCAGGCGTTCCGCGCCGCGGAGGAGTCTTCGAACGCGGACGACAAGCTCTCCGCCGCGATCAACTGGGGGCGGCTGAGGGAGCGCCAGGGCCGGTACAAGGAGGCCCAGGAGGCCTTCTCGGGGGCGCTCGCCCGCGACCCGCAGTCCTTCGCCGCGATTCTGGGCCGCGCGGCGGCGCGCGAGTCCGACGGGGATCTCGAGGGAGCGGCCGAGGACTACCTCGCGGCCCTCAAGCTGGAGCCGTCGAACGCCGAGGCGAACCTCCGGCTGGGGCTCTGCCTCGTGACATTGAAGAAGACCGAGCTCGGACGCCGTTACCTGCAACGGGCGGTCGAGCTCGATCCCAGCGGCGACACCGGCGCGCGGGCCCGCATCCTGCTGGAAAGCGGCAAGCCGCCAGGCTGACGAGCGGATCGGAGACCGGAATCGGGAGCTTCCGTCCGGACATATTAGTGATGGCTAATATGTTCGCATATGGGCGCGTCGAGCATCGATTTCCGATTCTCGCCCTTCTTCCCTAGAATCCCCCCTCCCATGGCCGACGAGACCCGCGACACGACCGCGAACACCGAGGCGCCCGCGCGCCCGCGCGGCGGCTTCTTCTCGAAGGTCAAGCGCGCGCTGTTCATGACCCACACCGAGATCCTCGAGAATCTCGGCAACGCGGTGAAGAAGGGCCTTGGGATCGACGAGTCGGTCCTCGAGACCCTCGAGGAGACGCTGCTCGCCGCCGACGTCGGCGCGGACACCGCGGCCGCCCTGACCGAGGCGGTGCGCCAGCGCGCGGACCGATCGGAGCGCAAGGACCTCGCGGCTTTGAGGGAGATGCTGCTCGCGGAGGTCGAGGCCATCCTGGCGAGCGCCCCGCTCGCGGCCGAGCGCCGGGACGTGCCGCTCGACGTGATCTTCCTGGTCGGCGTGAACGGCTCGGGGAAGACGACGACGACCGCCAAGCTCGCCGCCCGAGAGAAGGCCGCCGGCCGCCCGGTCCTCCTGGCCGCCGCGGACACCTTCCGCGCCGGCGCGATCGACCAGCTCCAGACGTGGGCGGACCGGCTGGACCTCCAGGTCGTCCGGCACCGCGAGGGCGCCGATCCGTCGGCGGTCCTGTACGACGCGCTGTCGGCCGCGAAGGCGCGCGGCGTCCGCACGCTGCTCGTCGACACGGCCGGCAGGCTGCACACCAAGAAGAACCTCATGGAGGAGCTCTCGAAGATGCGCCGCATCGCCGCCCGCGAGGTGCCGGGGGCGCCGCACGAGACGCTCCTCGTGCTCGACGCGACCACCGGCGTCAACGGCCTCGAGCAGGCCCGGCGCTTCCAGGAGGCTGCGGGGGCGACCGGGGTCGTGCTGACGAAGCTCGACGGCAGCGCGCGCGGCGGCATCGTCCTCGCGATCTACCGCGAGCTGAAGCTACCCGTCGTGTACGTCGGCGTCGGCGAGGCGGTGGACGACCTCGTCCCGTTCGATCCTGCGGAGTACGCGCGCGCGCTTCTCGGCGATGAGTAGGCGGGCCAGGGGCGGCGCGCGCGGGAAGCGTCGCGCGGGAAAGACCGAGCCCCGCCGGCCCGGCGCCGGCCGATGGCGTCCGGACGACGCCCGCCACCTCGAGCGCGCCCTCGAGCTCGCGGCGCGGGGCCGCTACGGCGTCTCGCCCAACCCGATGGTCGGCGCGGTCGTCGTGCGCAATGCGCGCACCCTCGCCGAGGGACATCACCGCCGGGCCGGCGGGCCCCACGCGGAGATCGCGGCGCTCCGGCGCGCCGGCCGGCGCGCCCACGGCGCGGACCTCTATCTGACGCTGGAGCCGTGCGTCCATCACGGTCGGACGCCGCCGTGCGCGCCCGAGGTCGTCGCCGCCGGCGTGGCGCGTGTCGTAATCGCGGCGCGGGACCCGAACCCGCTCGTCGCGGGCCGCGGCGTCGCCGCGCTGCGCCGTGCCGGCATCGCCGTCGTGCTCGCGCCCGAGGCCTGGCGCCGCCGCTCCGAGTCGCTGAACGCGAAGTTCGCCGCCTGGGTCTCGCGGGGACGACCGTACGTGCTCGCGAAGTGGGCCGAGACCCTCGATGGGCGGATCGCGTCGGCAGCGGGGGAGAGCCGCTGGATCTCGGGCGTCGACGCGCGGCGGCGCGCGCTCGCGCTCCGGGAGGAGTACGACGCGGTGCTCGTCGGTGCCGGCACGGTCGAGGCCGACGATCCCCGCCTCACGCGGCGGCTCGGCTGGAACCGCGCCGTGCCGCACTGGCGCATCGTGCTCGACGGCCGGCTGCGCGCCTCGCCGCGCTCGCGCGTCTTCCGCGGGCCGGGCCCGCGAGCGGTGGCGACCGCGCTTCCGGCGGACCACCCGCGCGCGAAGCGGCTGCGCGCGCGCGGCGTCGAGGTCTGGAGCCTGCCGGGCCGGCGCCGCGGGCGCGTCGACCTGGCCGGCCTCCTCGCGGAGCTGGCGGCGCGCGGCGCCGCGAGCCTGATGGTCGAGGGCGGGGCGCGGACGCTGTGGGAGTTCTTCTCCTCGGGTCTCGTCGACGCCGTCGCGGTGTTCCTCGCCCCGAGGGTGCTCGGCGGCGAGCGCTCGCTCGGCGCCGTCGGCGGCAAGGGCTTTCCCCTCGCGCGCGCGGCGTCGCTCGAGGATGTCCGGGTCGAGCCCGTGGGGGGCGATCTGCTGGTCACCGGCCGCGTCGGCCGCGTGCGAGCCGTCCGCGCGCGGACCGCGTAGACTGCGCGGGTGTTCACGGGGGTCGTCGAGGGGGAGGGACGCGTCGCGTCCGTCGGGGCCTCGAAGGGCGCGGGGAGGCGGGGCGGGCGGCGGATCGAGATCGCGCCGCCTCGCGGCTTCGGCCGGCTGGAAGCGGGCGAGAGCGTCTGCGTGTCAGGCGTGTGCCTCACGGCGCTCGAGGGGGGCGGGATGCTCCGCGCCGACCTCTCGCCGGAGACGCTGCGACGCTCGACGCTCGGGCGGCTCGGGGCGGGCGACCGCGTGAACCTGGAGCGCGCGCTGCGCTGGGGCGACCGCCTTTCCGGTCACTTCGTGATGGGCCACGTCGACGCCGTCTCTCGCCTGCTCGACGTCGTCGCGGACGGCAACTCTTGGATGCTGCGGATCGCGATCCCGCCGGGGCTCTCGCCGCTGATCGCGGAGAAGGGATCCGTCGCGCTCGAGGGCGTCAGCCTGACGGTCGCGTCGCGAAACGCCCGCGCGTTCACCGTGGCGATGATTCCCGAGACGCGCCGGCGGACGACGCTCGGCCGCGCCGAGGCGGGCGCACTCTTGAATCTCGAGGCGGACGTCTTCGCGCGCTACGGCCGCGCCGGCGCGATGAGGCGTGTCCGCGCGGCGGGCCGCCGGTAGTGCTCATTTACGAGCCGGGACCGCCGCAGGTCCGGGCCGGCGAGGAGCTGGTCGGGGGACGCCGCATCGCGGGCCGCCTGCTTCCCTATGGCGCGTCGCCGCTCCACGAGCCCCGATTCGATCCCGTCGCGCGGCGTATCGTGATCGGCCGCGCGGAGGCGACGGTCGCGTGCGCGCCGCCGGACCCCCGAGCCTGGAGCGACGGGCTCGCGAAGCTGCCGCTCGGACCCGTCCTCGTCGGACCGGGGTCGCCCGCGGAGCCCGTGCGGGGCTCGCTCGCCGCCGCCGCGGAGGCCGCCGCCGACGCCGGACGCGCCGTGTACCTGCTGGACCCGGACGGCGAGCCCCCCGACGCCGCGACTTCTCTCGCCGCGACCCTGCTCTGCGCCTGGCGGCCGGGCCCGGACGGCGGCGGATTTCCGGGTCTGCGCGAGGCGGCCCGATCCGGCGCGCCGGCCGCGGCGCTGTTCCCGCTGATCCCCGAGTGGACGGCGGGCCCGGACGCGGTCCGCCGCCTCGCGGACGCGGCTCGCGACGCGGGCGCCGCGGCGTTCGTCGGCCTCGTGCCGGACCTCTCGGGCGAGGCGCGGCGTGCGATCGTCGAGGCACGCGCGGCGGTCGACTCGGCCGGCGCCGACGGATTCTTCGAGGCGATCCATCACGGCGACTGGACCGAGCGGCTGGCCGGTGCGCTCGCGGACTCCCGCGCGCAGGCCGCCGGCCGCGGAATGGCGGCGATACCCCCGCGCCCTGCCGGGCGCCAGCCCCGCTCGAACGCGGCGGCGTCGGCGCGGCTCGAGGAGATTGCCGAGCTGTCGCCCTCCGGCGAGCACCGCGACGCGCTGCTCCTCGCGGCGGCGCGATGGATCGACGAGTCCGGCCGCGACCTCGGCGCGATCGCCCGCGAGGGCAACTTCCGCCGCATCTTCCCCTGGAACGGCGCGGTCGCCGACGAGTCCGAGGCGGCCCTGCTCGCCTTCATGGAGGCCGAGGCCGAGGCCGGGGCCGGCCGGTGAGCGGGAACGGACCACGGAGTTACGCGGCCGCGGCGGCCTCGTCCGGCCGTCCGGGCACCGCTCCTTCCGCCGCGCCCTCCGGAATCTACGTCCACCTGCCGTACTGCGCGTCGCGGTGCGCCTACTGCGCCTTCGTCGTGACGACGGACGACTCCAGCCGCGGAGCCTATTTCGACGCTCTCGAGCGCGAGGCGGCGCTTCTGTCGGAGGAGGCGCGGGCCGCGGAGTTCGACTCGATCTATCTCGGCGGCGGCACGCCGTCGCTCGCGCCGCCGGATGCGATCGCGCGGCTCGTTCGGTCGCTGCGCGGCCGGTTCGCGATCCTCGACGACTGCGAGACGACGATCGAGGCGAACCCGGAGGACGTCTCGCCGGGCGCGCTGTCGGCCTGGTCGGCGGCAGGTGTGAATCGCGTCTCGCTCGGCGTCCAGTCGCTTCGGGACACCGAGCTCGAGGCGGTCGGACGGCGGCACGACGCCGCCCGAGCGCGCGCGGCGGTCGCGGACGCAGCCGCGTCCGGTCTGTCCGTGTCGGCGGACCTGATCCTCGGACTGCCGGAGCAGACGGCGGACACGTTCGCCGAGACCGCGGAGGAGCTGGCCGCCTCCGGCGTGGGACACGTCTCGGTGTACCTGCTCGAGATCGAGAAGTCTCCCGCCCTGGAGGCCGACCGCGCGCGGCGTCCCGAGCGGTACCTGGCCGACGACGCGCAGGCCGACTCGTGGATGGCGCTGTCCGGCGCGCTGGACGGGCTCGGCTTCGAGCACTACGAGATCTCGAACTGGGCTCGCCCCGGCCGCCGCGCCCGGCACAATGTCAAGTACTGGACACGCACGGACACGCTCGGCCTGGGCGTCTCGGCACACGAGTTGTGGCGGGGACGCCGCCGCGCCAACGTCTCGCGGATCGAGGACTACCTCGCGAGGACCGGGACGGGGCGGCGGCCGCTCGCGCTCGACCGGCCCGTGAGCCGGGATGAGGCGGCGCGTGAGCGTGTCTTTCTGGGCCTCCGGCTGGTGGAGGGAGTCCTGGAGGAATGGCTCGAGCCGTTCCTCTCGGCCGATTCAAAGCTGCGCGAGGACTACGCGGCCTGGCGCGAGGCGGGGATCCTGGCCGAGCGTGGAGGTCGCGTGCGTCTCACCGAGCGCGGTTTCCTGGTGTCGAACGAGGTGCTGAGCCGGTTCGTCTGAGACGCGCCGCCGTGCAGCGGGCGGCCGCAAGGGCCGCCCCTACGAAGACTCGCTAAATGAACAGCGGGGCAAGGACCAGGGTGATCGTCGCGAGCAGCTTGATCAGCACGTGCAGCGACGGGCCGGCGGTGTCCTTGAACGGATCGCCCACCGTGTCGCCCACGACCGCCGCCTTGTGCGTCGGAGAGCCCTTGCCGCCGTACTCGCCCATCTCGATGAACTTCTTGGCGTTGTCCCAGGCGCCCCCGGCGTTGTTGAGGAACGTGGCGACGACGATGCCGGCGATCGTCCCGACCATCAAGAGCGCCGCGACGGCTTCCGCGCCGACGCCGAGCTGGCGGAAGAACAGGCCGACGGCGATGGGCGTTCCGACGGCGACCAGGCCCGGCGCGATCATCTGCCGCAGCGCGCCGCGGGTGACGATGTCGACGGTCCGGCCGTAGTCGGGCTTGTCGGTGCCCTGCATGATCCCGGGGTGCTCCTTGAACTGCGCGCGCACGTCCTGGATGACGACGTAGGCCGCCTTGCCGACCGCCCTGACTGCGAGCCCCGAGAAGAAGAAGACGAGCATCGCGCCGATGAGGCCGCCCACGAAGACCTCGGGCTTGGCGAGGTTCACCGAGGTCAGCTCGGCGCCGTAGTTCTTGAGCTCGTCGAGATACGCCGAGAAGAGGAGGAAGGCGGCCAGCGCGGCGGAGCCGATCGCGTAGCCCTTCGTGAGCGCCTTGGTCGTGTTGCCGACGGCGTCGAGGCGGTCCGTCTTGCGGCGGATGTCCTCGGGCTGGCGCGACATTTCGACGATGCCGCCCGCGTTGTCGGTGATGGGACCGAACGTGTCCATCGCGAGGATGTACGCCGCGGTGCCGAGCATGCCCATGGTCGCGACCGCCGTGCCGAAGAGGCCGCCGCCCGGAAGCGCCTTCTTGCCGATGAGGTACGACGAGAGGATGGCGATCGAGATCGTGATGACCGGCATCAGCGTGCACTCGAAGCCGACCGCGATGCCCGCGATGACGTTGGTCGCCGGACCAGTTTGCGACGCTTCGGCGATCTCCCTCACCGGCCGGTACTTGTACTCCGTGTAGTACTGGGTGATGAAGACGAACGCGATCGAGGTCAGGACGCCGATCATGCCGCAGATGAAGTACATCCACCACGCGTCGGGGTGCGACTCGTTCTGGAGGAGCCACTTCGTCGCGATGAAGAAGCCCACGATCGCGAGAAACGACGTCACGTAGTAGCCCCGATTGAGGGCCGACATGGGGTCGGCGTCCTCGCGCGTCTTCACGAAGAAGATGCCGACGATCGAGGCGAGCAGGCCGAACGCGCGGGCGACGAGCGGGAAGAGCATCACGCCGACGATGCCGGCCGAGAATGCCATGCCCTGCTTCTCCAGGGCGGCGGCGAGCGTCGCGCCGAGGATCATCGCGCCGATGTTCTCGGCGGCGGTGGACTCGAACAGGTCCGCACCGCGGCCGGCGCAGTCGCCCACGTTGTCGCCGACGAGGTCCGCGATGACGGCCGGGTTGCGCGGGTCGTCCTCGGGGATGCCGGCCTCGACCTTTCCGACGAGGTCCGCGCCGACGTCGGCCGCCTTCGTGTAAATGCCTCCGCCGAGCTGCGCGAAGAGCGCCACGAAGGACGCGCCGAAGCCGTAGCCGACGATGAGCAGGGGGATGTGAGCGGGGGGGACCTGGGTGTAGGTCCGGACCAGCCAGTAGAGGCCGCCGACGCCGAAGAGCGACATCGCCACCACGAAGAGACCGGAGACCGCGCCGCCCCGCAGGGCCGTGCGCAGGGCGTCGTTCAGCGAGGTTCGCGCCGCGGAGGCGGTCCGGATGTTGGTCCGGATCGACACCCACATACCGATGTAGCCCGCGATGACCGAGCACGCGGCGCCGAGGACGAACGACAGCGTCGTCCAGAAGGCGAGGCCGATGGTGGTCGGCACGGGGTCGAAGTCGTGGTGGCTGCGTACGAAGCCGTAGAGGACGAAGATCACGGCCGCCAGGAGCACCGCGAGCGTCGCGATGGTCCTGTTCTGGCGGCGGAGGAACGCCTCGGCGCCCTCCTTGATCGCGTTCGAGATCGCCTGCATGGCCGACGTCCCCTGGTCCCGCTTGAGGACCCACGAGGCGAAATAGCCGGCGACGAGCAGCGAGCCGATCGAGAAGGTCAGGATGAGGGGCAGGGCGATATCGGGAGACATGCGTCCAACTCCTGTTTGAAAGCGGATTGCGGATCGTCCGGCCGGGCGCTCCCGGTCAGACGGCGCGCGAGGATATCAGAAAGCGGGAAACGCCAGCGCTCGCGGTGGATCGAGGAGTTTCAAGTCTCAAGTTACAAGTTGAGCCCACACAACTTGGAACTTGGAACTTATCGAGACGAAGGACGGGCCGCCGTGCTTCCGGACCTACGGGCCCCCGACCGGCACCGTCTCGAGGACGATGCCCATGTTCTTCGCTCCCGCGGTGCGGCAGAGGTCCATGACCCGAACCACCTCTCCGTACAGCGCCCCGTCGTCACCCGAGAAGAAGATCGTCTTGTTCGACCGGTTCTTCAGGATCTCGGTCAATCGCAGCGAGAGCGTCTGCGCGTTGACCTCTTCCTTGTTGAGGTAGATCTTGTTCTCCGGCGTCAGCGACACGATGATCAGGTCCGCCGGGGGAGGGCCGGTCTGGGGCGTGTTCGTCTTGGGCGGGACCTTCACGTCGTAGCCCATCTGGAGCAGCGGCGTGATGACCATGAAGATGATCAGGAGCACCAGCACCACGTCCACGAGCGGAGTGATGTTGATGTCGCTCTTGTACTGTCCGGCGCTGCTGGCTCCCATCCCCATAGAAACGGTTCTCCTTGATTCGCCCCTGGCGAGGAGTTAGCTCGAGCCCTTCTGCTTCTTCTCCGCGATCAGACCCACGTCCTGGAACCCCGCCTCCTTGGTCATCTTGAATACTTCCTTGACGTCCCCGTACTTGAGGCGCTGGTCGGCCTTGATCACGAGCTCCGTGCCCGAGTTGCGCTGATAGAGCTCGTCGAGCGCGTTCTGGAACTCCGTCTTGTTGAACTGCTTCTGGTCCATGTAGTACGCGGGAGGGTTCGTGTACGCGACCGAGATCAGCTTTTGCTTGCTGTTCTCGGGCTTCTTGTCCGGGTTGTCGGTCTGCGGGATCTGAACGCTCACGCCCTTCTGGAGCAGCGGCGTGACGACCATGAAGATGATCAGTAGAACGAGGCAGACGTCGACGAGCGGAGTGACGTTGATGTCGCTCTGCAGCTTGTCCCGGCCTCCGCCTCCACCCATTGCCATTGGAAAGGTCTCCTATTCTTTTCTTGGGTCTTCTTCGCCGCGCCTACGCGCTCAGCTGAGCGCCCGCGCCGCGGCGCTTGATGAAGTAGTCGATGAGCTCGTTCGAGGCGTTCGACATCTCGACCTGGAACCGCTCGATGTTGTTCATGAAGATGTTGAACATCCACACCGCCGGGATGGCCACGAAGAGGCCGAGCGCCGTCGTGACGAGCGCCTCGGAGATACCCGCCGAGACCGCCGCGATACCGCCCGAGCCGGTCAGCGCCATGCCGCGGAACGCGTTGATGATGCCGATGACCGTGCCGAACAATCCGATGAAGGGCGCCGTCGTGCCGATCGTCGCCAGGCCCGAGAGGCCCTTCTTCATGTCGGCGGTGGTGACCAGCGTCTCGCGCTCGATCGCGCGCTCGGCGGCCTCGATCATGTCGTGGCCCTTGACGTTGCTGGCGCCGCTCTTGATGTCGTGCGAGAACTCGTAGAGCCCCGCCGACAGGACCCGGGCGACGTGGCTGTTCTTGAATTTCTTCGAGGCGTCGATCGCCTCCTGCAGCTTGTCCTGCTTCAGGTAGGCCGTGACCAGCTTCGCGTAC
>DATBBK010000100.1:0-14979 GCA_036271035.1 Thermoanaerobaculia bacterium
TGTGGGCGCCGTACGTCTTCGTCCACGAGTTCGGCCACCACTTCGCCGCGCTCGCGGACGAGTACTACACGTCGCCGACGGCGTACGCGCCCGCGCCCGCGAACCGGGTGGAGCCGTGGGAGCCCAACGCGACCGCGTTGCTCGATCCGGACAACCTGAAGTGGAAGGACCTCGTCACGCCCGGGACGCCGATTCCCACGCCGTGGAAGAACGAGGAGTTCGAGAAGGCGTCGAGGGACTACCAGGCGAAGCGGCGGGCGATCCGCGCCGCGAACGGCGCCGAGGACCAGATGGACGCGCTCTTCCAGGACGAGCTCGTGTTCGAGACGAAGCTCCTCGGGCAGGACCGCTACTCCGGCAAAGTCGGCGCGTTCGAGGGATCGTTGTACGAGGCGAAGGGCTACTACCGTCCTCAGGAGGACTGCATCATGTTCACGCGCGACGAGGTGCCGTTCTGCGCCGTCTGCCGCCGCGCGATCGAAGGCGTGATCGACCTCTACGCCGGCCGCGAGGCCGGAGCGAGGCGGGAGGCGGGGAGCCCCCGGTGAGCTTCCGCCGCGGCTTGCAGCTCGCGGGCTTCGCGCGCCGCCATCTCGGTCGAATGGCGGAGGGCCGCAAGACGGTGATGGCGCACCTCCAGTCGCCGCGATCCGCCCGGCTTCCGATGCCGACGTTCGTCCAGCTCCGCGTGACGAACCTCTGCAACCTGCGCTGCAAGATGTGCGGCCAGTGGGGCGACACCGGCATCTTCCGATCCCACTCCGCGCCCGACGCCGGCGACGGTGCTCTCGAGCGCGCGCGCATCCAGGAGCTGATCGGCGCGAAGCGCCAGCTCTCGCTCGCGGACTACGTGAGGCTGCTCGACGAGATCGCCGAGTGGAAGCCGATCGTGAGCCTCTTCGGCGGCGAGCCGCTGCTCTATCCCGACATCCTCCCGCTCGTTCGCGAGATCAAGGCGCGCGGCCTGACGTGCACGATCATCACCAACGGCGGCCGGCTCGAGCCGCTCGCCGAGGAGCTCGTCGCGAGCGGCATCGACTCGATCGCGGTGTCGATCGACGGACCGCCGGAGCGGCACGACGCGATCCGCGGCCAGCAGGGCAGCTTCGAGAAGGCGGCCGCCGGAGTCCGCGCGATCGCGCGGGAGCGGAACCGGCAGAAGAAGGCACTGCCGATGCAGATCGCGATCCTCCCCGTCACGGAGCTGAACCTCGACTCGATCCGGCCGGCGGTCGAAGCGCTCCGGGAGCTGCCGCTCGACACGATCAACGTGGGACTGCGCTGGTTCGTGCCGCCGTCGGTCGGCGGAGAGTACGAGCGCGTCATGCGCGAGGAGCTCGGCGTCGCGGCGACCTCGTGGAAGGGCTTCGACTTCGACTGGTCGGTCGCGGGCGTGGGCCGCGAGAGGCAGATGGCGGACCTGGTGAAACTCCTGAAGGGCCTGCGGCGCCGCCGCTTCCTCGACTCCGCGCGCGGCAAGGCATGGACGTCGTTCGTGCCGGAGGTCCCCGCCGAGGGCGTGCCCGAATACTTCGCCAACTTCGATCAGACGTTCGGACACGAGATGTGCCCGGTCGCCTGGTACTTCGCGCAGGTCGAGCCGGACGGCGAGGTGACGTTCTGCGGCGACTTTCCGGACTACTTCATCGGGAACGTGCGGAAGCAGTCGTTTCGCGGGATCTGGGAGGGCGAGCTCGCGGAGCGGTTCCGAGCGAAGCTGGCGAAGGAGCCGCTCCCGATCTGCGCGCGCTGCTGCGGCAACTTCGTCTATGGAAAGTGGAAGAGGCCGAACTAAACGCGAGCGGTTGCTTTACGGATGCCGTGCTCGGGGTCAGTCCTGTGTTTTTCGGAGCGACGACGCTAAACGCGATAGAGCCCCGCTCGTTCTGAGCTCCGAAAAATGGAGGGCTGACCCCATCGAAGCGCGCAGGCCCGACTTGCGAAGTCCTGCGTTTCGTAAGCGAGTTAGTCGCCGCGGGACTTGCGGCCCGGTCCTCCGGCTATCGTGACTGAGCCGGCCTGCCGCGTTCCATGAGCGGCTTAGTCGTCGCGGGACTTGCGGGCTCGTCCTCCGCCTGAGTGAACTGAGTGAGTCCGCGGCGTTTCGGTCCTACGGCCCCCCCTCCGGCTCTCTCTCCGCTTCGGATCCGTCACGGCGGGCCTTCAGCTTGCGGCGGTGGCGGCGCATCTGGACCGTGAGAATGATCAACAGGAGGACGGCGCCGAGGGCGATCCAAGTCTCCACGTCGTGAACGACCAGCACGGAACTCACGACCAGCTCCTCCGTCCCAAGAACTGCCAGCCCGTGCCGTCGATCATGTGTCCGCTACGTTTGCGCGGAGTGAATGCGCTTTACACAGACTATATCCGAGCGCTCGCCTCCTCGGGTTGCGTCGGCACGGCGGAGTGAGAGCCGTTTCCACCCGGCTCCTCCCAGAATCGATAGAAGTTGAACCACTGAGTCGGGTGGCGCCGCACGACTCTTTCCAGGTCGGACGCGATCCGCCCCATGACGCGGGCGGCGTCCTCGTCCGGCGAGAGCGACGGGTCGGCTTCTAGGGGCTCTCCCCACACGTTGTAGTACGAACCGTCGGGGCTCCTCAGGAAAAACCCGGGGAGGATCGGGCAGCCGCAGAAGCGCGCGAGCAGCGTCGGCGAGCGCAGAAACGGCGTCGGCCGGCCGAAGAAGGGGACGAAGATCCGATCCTCCGGATACGCCCGATCCACGAGGAGGGCGACGGCGCGGCCGGCGTCGATCGCCGTCCTCACGCGAAACGCCGTCGCCATGGAGGAGCCGATGTCGATCGACTCCACGCCGAGCCGGTCGCGCAGCGACTGGCGCATCTCGCGCACCTCGGAGTCGAGCTCCGGCTGCCCGACCACCGCGGGCACGAGCCCGTGCCGGCGCAGCGTGACCGCTCCCATCTCCCAGTTTCCGACGTGGCCCGTGACCAGAAGGAAGCCGCGCCCGCCGCGCCGGCAGCCGGCGAGCACTCGGGCGTCGTCGTCGAACGTCGTGATGCGCGGCGTGAACGCCTCGCTCCGGAGGCGCCACACGTCGATCGTGTGGCGGCCGTACTCGAAGAACTGGGCGCGGGCGAGCTCCTCGGCGCGTTCGTCGGGGACGCCGAGCGCGCGGCGAAAGTTGTCCCGCATGTCGGCCTTCGTACGGGTGAGGAGCGTCACGGCGAGGCCGTTGCCGACGAGATTGATCCCGTTCAGCACGCCCATCGGCAGCCAGCGCGCGCCGTAGTGCAGCCCGCCGTAGACGATCCGGTTCGAGAGCCCGTGCCGGACCCACTTCTTCCGTCCGCGGGGCAAGGCGGCCTCGTCGCGGGCTCCGTTGCGGCCGTTTTCGGGCATGCTCCGCAAGAGTCTACAATCCGCTCTCGAGCGATGAACGTCCTTCTCTTCCGCCCCGATCCCGGCAACGAGCGCTTCGGGCTCGGTCCCTTCTTCCGGGTCGAGCCGCTCGGCCTCGAGTACGTCGCGGCCGCGCTCCGCGCTCGCGGGCACGAGCCCACGATCGTCGACCTCCGGTTCGGACACTCCGTCCGCGCCTGGGTGCGGCGGACGCGCCCCCGCGTCGTCGGCATCTCGTGCATGCACGCGCTCGAGTACGACCGCGTGATCGAGTGTGCGCGCAAGGTACGGCGCGCCGCGCCGGAAGCGTTCATTCTGGTCGGCGGCCACGCGGCCGCGGCCTTCCCGGGTCCACTCGAGTCGCCGGAGATCGACGCGATCTGCACCGACGACGGAGAGGAGATCGTTCCGTCGGTCGTCGACGCGCTCGCGGCGCGCCGGCCTCTCTCGGAGGTTCCCGGACTCCGGGTCAGGATGGCGGATGGCTGGGCGGCGACGGCGCCGCTCGAGGATCGAACCGGACTCGACGCGATCCCGCTGCCGGCCCGCGATCTCGTCGAGCGGGACCGGAAGAAGTACCACTGCCTGCTGTTCCGTCCGGTCTGGCTCGTCGAGACCGCGCGCGGCTGTCCGTTTCGGTGCAGCTTCTGCTCCGTGTGGCAGCTCTACGGCCGGTCCTTCCGCGAGCGCTCGATCGGCGCGACGGTGGACGACTTCGCCTCGGTCGGCGATGCGGTCTTCGTTGCGGACGACCTGTTCTGGAACCACGCGGAGCGCAGTCGCGAGCTCGCGCGGGCGCTGAAGAAGCGCGGCATCAAGAAGCGCTGGATCCTCGTGCAGACGCGCACGGACCTCGTCGGCCGCCACGCGGACCTGCTCGAGGAGTGGCGCCCGATCGCGAAGGACTTCGACATCTTCTTCGGCCTCGAGGCGGCGTCGGACGCGAAGCTCGCCGGAGTGACGAAGGACGCTCCAGTGTCCGCGTCGCTCGAGGCGGCGCGCGTGGCCCGCGAGCTGCGCTACGGCGTCACGGGCAACTTCCTCGTCGACCCGGATTGGGACGAGGCGCAGTTCCAGGAGCTCTGGGACTTCGTCGCCGCGAACGGCTTCCAGCGCGCCGGCTACACGATCCTGACGCCGCTGCCCGGCACGGAGCTCTTCCAGAAGCTCTCGCCGATCCTCGAGGGGCAGCCCTGGTTCAAGTACGACATGCACCACGTGCTCTGGGAGCCGCGGCTCGGCGCGCGGCGGTTCTTCGAGCTGTACGCGGAGACATGGCGGCGCTCGATCCTGAACACGTCGGGCGAGAAGCGCTGGATCGACTGGATGCGCCAGATCAAGCCCAGGGAGATCCCATACCTGACGCGCGTCCTCGCGCGCACGCAGCGCATGATGAAGGCGAACGCCTACATGAAGGAACACGAGGAGGCGCAGCGCGTCGCGCCGGTGGCGCCGGGCCAGGCGCTTCCCGCCTCCTGACGACGACGCGCCTCGACCTCGCCCTGCCGGAGGGCGAAACGCTCTCGCGCCACGAGGTCCGTATCGCCGCTCCACCGTCGCGCGTTTGGAAGGCTCTCATGGCGCAGGACCTCGCCGCCTCGCCGCTGTCGAAGACACTCTTGGCGCTCCGCGGCTATGGCGCGCGCTCGTTTCGTGCCGGCTCCGGAACCCTACCGGAGCGGATGCAGCGGTTCGGCTTCACGAAGCTCGACGAGGATCCGGATCGCGAGCTCGTCTTCGGGCTGGCGGGCCGCTTCTGGAGGCCGGCCGGGGATCTGCGCCCCATCTCTGACCGGAAAGCGTTCCTGGCCTTCGCGGAGGACGGCTGCGTCAAGGCGGCTTGGAACCTTCGCATCGAGGCCGTCGACGACGGCGCGAGCGATCTGACGACGGAGACGCGGATCGCCTTTTTCGGCGCCGCTGCTCGTCGCAAGTTTCGGATCTACTGGACGCTCGTCCGGCCCTTCTCCGGAACGCTCCGACGGTCTTTGTTGCGCGGCATCGCGCAGAGGGCCGCGACCTCGTGACTACTCTGGTGTGTGCTTGAGAAGAATGAACGTCTCCTCCGACCTCCAGCGGCCGCGTCGCGGAGCGTGAAACCGACCACCGGGGGCGGACCCCCGGCAGTCGACAACGACGTGCTCGACGCCGGTCGTGGGACCGGCGTCTGTCTCGGCGTCAAGTGAGAGGAGAAATCTCTCCAGTCCCCTCTTCCGCAAAGCCGCTGGATCGGCGGGCGAACCTACTGGAGCTTGAACGTCTTCGTCAGGAAAACCGCCATCTGTCCGCGCGTGTTCGGATTCTGCGGGCAGTAGTTGCCGTTACCGCAGCCACCCGTGATGCCCTCCGCCGCGAGCTGCTCGATCCAGTCCGCGAAGATGGACGGGCACGCGACATCGGCGAACTGCCCGACGCACGCCGGGGGGAGGTAGGCCGACCCGTGCTCCGCCTTCAGCAGGAAGACGGCCATCTGGTCGCGTCGGACCGGATTCTGCGGGCAGTAGTTCCCGCCGCCGCAGCCTCCCGTGATTCCCTCGGCGGCGAGCGCTTCGATCCAGTCGGCGAACGTGGACGGGCACGGCACGTCGGGAAACGTTCCCGCGCACGGCGGCGGCACGTAGCAGATTCCGTGGCGTCCCTTCAGCAGGAAAACCGCCATCTGCTGCCGGAGGGTAGGCGCGTCCACGCCGTAGTTGCCGCCGCCGACTCCGACCGTGATCGCGTTCGACACGAGGGTCGTCACGAAGCTGTAGAACTGTTGCGCCGGGGGCACGTCGAGGAAGTCGACGATCCACGCCTTCTTGAGCGTGCCTGCGGTGCCGTCGGTGTTGGTCAACGTGATGTCGTTCACCGTCGCGGCGGGCAGCGCGGGCGCGACGACCGTCATGTCCGTCTCGTCGGTCACCGCGGGGCTCGTGCCGGCGACGCCGCCGAAGGTCACGGTCGCGCCGTTCACGAAGTGGGTCCCGGTGAGGGTGACGGTCACGCCGCCCGCCGGCGGGCCGGAGCGCGGCGTCGAGTCGTAGACCACGTTCTGCGAGAACTCGGACGTGTTGCCGGAGGGATCCGTCGCCGTCATCGAGATCGGCGGCTGCGTGGGCGCGTTGTTGTCGCTCACGACGAGGTCGAACGGAGCGTCGCCGCTGCCGTCGGTCGTGACCTGCTGCGTGCCGAGGTAGAACGCGCTCTGGAGCAGGTCCCTGGGGCGGGGCGTGCACGAAGGACTCTCGAAGATGTCGATGTCGTACGTCGTGTTCGGCGCCGACTTCAGGATCCCGTGGACCGTCAGGGTCGTCGCGCCGTAGTCGACCGACGAGATGAACGGGAAGTTCTGGAGCATGTTGGCGCCGGTGTCGCCGTCGCCCGCGTCGTTCTTCGTGACGCCGATCGGCGCGTTGTCGATCCCGAGGCGGCCGTTGAAGAAGATCGGATTCGCGCGGATCGCGTTGCGAAGCCCGTAGTTCAGCACGCCGTTCAGGTTCCACGCGATCACGTTCGCCTCGCCGTCCGCGCCGGTGCCGATGATCGAGTCGGTGGAGTTCTGGTCGATCTCGATCCCGTTGCCGCCGTTCCCGAGAGGCTGCTGCCCGGTGACCAGGTCCGTTCCGATCGTGTTGCCCTTCACGACGGCGCCGACACTCCCGGTGATGTAGACGCCGTCGAGCAGGTTGCCGGAGATCAGGTTGCCATCGCCCGAGTTGAAATTGCCGCCGATCACGACCGACGGAGCATTCGAGAGCTGGATGCCGTACTGGTTGGCGAGCGCCGAGGTTCCGGCCGAGTTCGTGCCGATCTTGTTGCCCTTGATCGTGCACCCGCCCCCGATCGAGATGTGGATGCCGATCTCGCTGCTACCGGAGACGACGTTCCCTTCGCCGGGGTTCGAACCGCCGATGAGAAAGCCCGTCGTGGCCGTGAGCGAAATTCCGGTGCCGTTCGGGATGATCGAGTTGCCCGTGATGTCCGTGCCGATGAAGTTCCCCTGGACGGTGTTGGCGCCGCCGCCGGTCGACTGCACGCCCGTCGCGTTCCCGCTGATGAGGTTGCGCGTGCCGGCCGACGAGCCCCCGATCACGTTGCCGGACGTGCCGCCCGTGATGACGACTCCCGTGCCGTTGCCCGGCCCCGTCGTTCCCGTCGGATCCGTACCGATGAAGCAGCCCACGACGGTGTTGTCGTTCGACTCGATCTGGATGCCGGCCGAAAAGTCGTGGACGCAGACGGCCTTGATCGTGTTCGAGCCGCCTCCCGTCATGCGGAGGCCGGCGCCCGAGAAGGTGGAGAGCTCGATCAGCGGCAAGCCCGCGTAGCCGGGCTGGGTCGTGCCGTCGAGCGTCGTCCCGCCCGCAAGCGGCGGCAGGAGCGTGACCGGCTGGATCAGGAAGGGGCCGGTTCCGGGAATGTTGAAGGCGATCGTGTCCTGACCGGCGTTGGAGTTCGAGTCGAGGATCGCCTGCCGCAAGGATCCGGCGCCGGTATCGCTCGTGTTCGTGACCGTGTAGGTGTTCGCGGAGAGGACCGCCGCGATCAGGAACGCGGCGGCCGCGGCGACTCCGCGGCACGCTCCGCTCGACCCACCACGTCGGGATGGCGGGCGCTCAACGGAAGAGCCGGACGCGAGAATTGTCAGATCCACGGGTTCCCCCTCAGGCTGCGCCCTCTCCCGCCGCGAGCGGGGTGAGAGGGGAAAGTAGAACGACCTCGACTCTCACTGAAGCTTGAACGTCTTGACTCGGACCTCTAGCGGTCCGCTTCGCGGACCGTGGAGCCGACCACCAAAGGCAGACCCCCGGGCAGTAGACAGCGACGAGCTTGACGCCGGTCGTGAGACCGGCGTCTGTCTCGGCGTCAAATGAGAGGGGAAGCTCCCCGCCGTTCTCCCTCCCGGAAAGATTCAAGGGCATCGTCATTGGAGTTTGAAGGTCTTCACGATGAAAACCGCCATTTGGCCCCTTGTGTTGTTCGACAGCGGGCAGTAGTTGCCGCCGCCGCAGCCGCCGGTGATCTGCTCCGCGGCGAGCTGCTCGATCCAGTTCGCGAAGGTCGACGGGCACGGCACGTCGGTGAACGCGCCGGCGCAGTCCGGCGGCACGTAGCTCGAGCCGTGCTCCGCCTTCAGCAGGAACACCGCCATCTGGTCGCGCCGGACGGGACTGGTCGGGCAGTAGTTGCCGCCGCCGCAGCCGCCGGTGATCTGCTCGGCCGCGAGCCCCTCGATCCAGTTCGCGAACGTGGACGGGCACGGCACGTCGCCGAAGACGCCGCTGCAGGGCGGCGGCACGTAGCAGAGCCCGTGGCGCGACTTGAGGAGGAAGACCGCCATCTGCTGGCGGAGCGTCGGCTGGTCGACGCCGTACAGGCCGCCGCCCACGCCGACCGTGATCGCGTTCGACACCAGGGTGGTGACGAACGAGTGGAACTGGTGCGCCTGGGGGACATCGAGGAAGTCCGCGACCCAGCCCTTCACGAGCGTGCCGGTCGTGCCGTCCGACGGCGTCGTCGCGACGATGTCGTTGACCGTGCCCGGCGATAGAAGCGGCGACGTCGTATAGATCTGGTGGTCGTTGTTGAGCGTGACCGGCGTGGAGACTCCTCCGATCGTGATCACGGTCGGATCGAGGAAATCGGTGCCGTTGATCGTCAGCTGGATGCCGCCGGCGGCGTCGCCCGACGACGGGCTCATCGAGAAGATGATCCGCTGCGAGAGCTCGGACGTGTTCCCGCTCGGGTCGGTCGCGGTCACGGCGATCCGCGCTCCCTGCTCGACGGCCACGGGCAGCGTGACGTCGAAGTCGAAATGGCCGGCGCCATCCGTCGTGATCTGCGACGCGCCCAGGTACGTCCCGCCCTGGTTGAAGTCGCGCGGGAAGCGGGTGCACGCCGGGTTCGAGTAGAAGTCCAGCGTGTACTGCGTCGATGCCGCGCTGTTGAACTTGCCGATGACCTCCGTGCTCGAGTCGCCGTAGTTGATCTGCTTCACGATCGGAAAGTTCTGGAGATTGTTCGGCGTCAGGTCCGTGTCTGCAGGGTCGTTCGGGGTGGGGCCTTCGCCGGCCAGGTCGAGGCCGAGCTTCTGGTTGTCGTGGATCGAGTTGCCTCGCACCGTGACCTGCGACGCGCCGTTCGTGACGAGGACGCCGACCGGCACGCTGAATGCGAGGTAGCCCGAGTTGTACGCGATGACGTTTCCTTCGCCCGGGTTCGTGCCGCCGATGACGACGCCGGTGATGTTCGCCGTCGAGATACCGGTGGTGTTCGGGAGCGGCAGGTTGCCCGTGACATCGGTGCCGATGCGGTTGCCGAGGATCGTCGTGCTCGTGCCGAAGTTGTACGCGTAGATGCCGTAGGAACCATTGCCGGACAGCAAGTTTCCCTCGCCGGCGTCGGATCCGCCGATGGTGACGTCGCTGCCGCCCGAGTCGTTGATCCCGATCTGCTGGCCGCCGAGCGAGTACGTGCCGGTCGCGTCTGGCCCGATCACGTTCCCCTGGATGACGAGCCCGTTCGCGCCGCTGATTTGGATCCCCGAGCCGGCGTTGCCGGAGATCAGGTTGCCCTCTCCGGCGCCGCCACCGCCGATCGTCGTGTTGTCGCCGAAGAGGGAGATCCCGGCGCCGTTCGGCAGGGCGGCGGTGCCCGTGACGTCGGTGCCGATCCGGTTCCCCTTGACGACCGCGCCGTCCGAGCTCTCGATGTCGAGGCCGACGGAGTCGTTGCCCGAAATCAAGTTCCCGGTGAAGACGTTGCCGTCGGAGTTGATCGTCCGGATGCCGATGCCGCCCGTCGACGCGTCCGCGGTGCCCGTCGCGTCCGTGCCGATGTAGCAGTCTTCGACGTGGTTGCCGCCCGCGTTCTCAAGAAGGATCGCCGTTCCGAATGCATTCAGGACGAGGGCGCGGATGGTGCTTCCGCCCGCCGTGATCTCGAGACCCGTGGCGGACTGGCCGCCATGGAGCTCGATCAGCGGCGCGTCGGTGTAACCCGGCTGCGTGGTCCCGTCGAGGACGGCCGGATCGGTGATCGTCGGCAGCGAGGTCGTCGAGACGTTGATCGTCTGAACGCCCGACCCGGAGATGTTGAACGCGATCGTGTCGAGGCCGGGATGGCCGTTCGCGTCGGTGATCGCCTGCCGCAGCGAGCCGACGCCGGTATCCGCCGTAGTGGTCACCGCGTAGGTATCGGCGAGCGTGATCCCTCCCGCCGCCGCGAGAATGGAGCCGGACACCACGAGGGTTCGTCGGACGAGGTCCCTGGTCATGGCAACCTCCGTGCCGGCCAAAGAAAGGGCCGGCTCGGTGAATCCTACGATTCCGACACCACGATGGTTCCCGCCGCCAGGTCATGGAGGGAGCGCCGCTCGCGGTGGAGGAAGGCGACCAGGAAGTCGAGGAGCAGGATCCCGGAGCCGACCATGGTCGCGAAGCGGACGACCGCGCGCGGGCCGCCGATCGGTCCGGGGTTGTCCGGATACTCGGCCAGCGCCAGCCGCAAACCCATGATGTGCTGGCCCGGCGTCGAGCCTTCCCGGGTCCAGAAGCCGACGAAATAGGCCGTCGCGCAGACCGCGAACGCGCCGGCTACCACCCAGCGTTCCTGCTCGAGGACCGACGGAACGAACAGGACCAGCAGCAGGTGGAGACCGATCGACACCGCGAGCGAGATCGTCGCGACCAGAACGATGTCGATCCCGAAGGCCGCCGCCCTGCGGGACAGACTGGACGTGGCGCCGTGCGCCAGCGCGACCGGGACCTTCAGATCCAGAGTTCTCGACGACATCGTGACCTCCTCGCCTGCGGCTTCGCGGCGCCGCCTGCCTCTTCCCACCACCGAGCCCGCCGGCCCCACCCGGCCGAGGCCTCGCGTTTGAACAACACGCGCAAGCCGCGCGTGTTCGGGATCACGCCGGGGCCGGGGCCGCGTTTGATCACCTTTCGCGCGATCCGGTCCCGCCTTCCCGGGGCGCGGCGCGCGTCCACGTGAACGACTCTCGGACAAGGACTTACGATCGCCCGGACCGCGTGACCGGCAGGCGCTGTGATCTAATTCGCGGCACCGAAAGGCACTTCCACAACATGTCCGACGCGGATCCGTCGAACGGGGTGACCGAGCTCCTCCACCGGTGGAACCAGGGCGACCGGGAGGCGATGGACCGGCTCATGCCCATCGTGTACGACGAGCTGCGGCGGCTCGCGGCCGGGTACCTGAAGGGGGAGCGTCCGGGCCACACGCTCCAGCCGACCGCGCTCGTCCACGAGGCTTATCTACGGCTCGTCCGGCAGGATCGGGTGGCGTGGCAGAACCGCGCGCACTTCTTCGGAATCGCCGCTCGGATGATGCGGCGCGTGCTGGTCGATCACGCCCGGCGGCGCCAGGCCGAGAAGCGCGACTCCGGCGGCTTCCGTCTGACGATCCAGGTCGGCGAGGCCCTCGAGGTGCCGCGCGATCCGGAGCTCCTCGAGCTGGACCAGGCCCTCGGCCGCCTCGAGCGGCTCGACGCGGACCAGGCGCGCGTCGTCGAGCTGCGCTTCTTCGGCGGCCTCACCGTCGAAGAGACGGCGATCGTCCTCGGTATCTCGACCGCGACCGTGAAGCGGGAGTGGCGCACGGCGAAGGCGTTCCTACGCACCGAGATCGCGGCGGGTCAATCCGGGGCGTGACGTGTCCGACTCCGAGCTGATCGCGGAGGAGTGGCGGCGGGTCAAGCAAATCCTCGCCGACGTCCTCGATCAGCCGGAGGAGAAGCGCGCGGCGATCCTCGAGGCCGCGTGCGGCGGCGACGAGGTCCTGAGGCGTCGCGTCGAGGCGCTCATCCGCGCCGACCAGGAGCCGTGGAGCTTCGTGGACGGCCTGGATCGCGGCGCCGGCCCCGGCGGCTCGGCGGCGGCCGCCGCGGTTCTCACGTGGGACCTGCGCGGCCGGCGCCTCGGGGCCTACGACGTGGTCGAGGAGATCGGCCGCGGGGGAATGGGCGCCGTCTACCTCGGGCGCCGCCACGACGACTTCGACAGGAAGGTCGCGATCAAGGTCGCGCGGCCCGGACTCGCCGATCCGGATTCGATTCGCCGCTTCCTCGACGAGCGCCAGATCGCGGCGACGCTGGAGCATCCCAACATCGCGCGCCTGCTCGACGGCGGCGCGACCCCCGAGGGCCAGCCGTACTTCGTCATGGAGCACGTCGAGGGGAAGCCGCTCCTCGAGTACTGCCGGGAGCAGGGACTCTCGGTGGATGCGCGGCTCGCGCTGTTCCAGCAGGTCTGCGCCGCCGTGGGGTTCGCGCACCGCAACCTCGTCGTCCACCGCGACATCAAGCCGGCGAACATCCTCGTGACCGCCGACGGGACGCCCAAGCTCCTGGACTTCGGCATCGCCAAGCTCCTCGGCACCGAGGGCGTCGCGTCCCGGCCGCGGACGGCGACCTTGTTTCGCGCGATGACTCCGGACTACGCGAGCCCGGAGCAGGTCCGCGGCGCGCCGATCACGACCGCGACCGACGTCTACTCCCTGGGCGTCGTGCTCTACGAGCTCCTGACGGGAGCGCGGCCCTATCGCGTGACGGGCGCCGACCCTGGCGAGCTCCTCCGCGTCGTGTGCGAGGCGGATCCGCCGAGACCCAGCGCGGCGGTCGAGAGGGGAGCCGGCGACGCCGCAGCCGACGGGAGCGCGCCGGGCGGGGAGACCGCGGCGACGCTGTCGCGCCGGCTGCGCGGAGATCTCGACGCGATCGTGATGAAGGCGATCCGCAAGGAGCCGGAGAACCGATATCCCTCCGTCGCCGAGCTCGCCGAGGACGTCGATCGCTACCGGAGGGCGCTTCCGGTCGCTGCGCGCCGAGGCACGCTCGGCTATCGCGCCGGAAAGTTCGCGCGGCGGCACCGCGCCGGCCTGGCGGCGGGGGCGCTGGTGGCCGTCGCGGTCGTCGCGGGTCTTGCCGCGACGATGCGCGAGGAACGGCGCGCGCGGGAGGCGGAGGCTCGGGCGCAGCGCCGGTTCCAGGACGTGCGGAAGCTCGCGAACTTCTTTTTGAACGACTTCTACGACGCCATCCGCTTCCTGCCCGGCTCGACGCCCGCCCGACACCTCCTGGTGCAGCGAGGCCTCGCCTACCTGGACGGCCTCGCGGTCGAGGCCGGCGGCGACCCGTCGCTGCTTCGCGAGCTGGCGGACGGATACGAGCACCTCGGCAACGTGCAGGGCGGACCGTCCGAGGGCGCGTCGATGCTGGGCGACATGCCCGGCGCGCAGAAGAGCCTCGAGCGGGCGATCGACCTGCGCGCGAAGGTCCTCGATTCCGCGGCGGCGACGCGCGACGACCGACTGACGCTCGCGCAGGATTACAGCGAGCTCGCCGACGTGTGCACGCTGGACGGCCGGTACCGGGAGGCGGTCGGGCACGGGCGCCGGGCGGTCGCGTTGACCCAGCGCGAGCTCGCGCAGGGCCCCGGCGACGACGACGTCTATCAGAAGCTCGCCTTCACCCGCACGAACCTCGGCTCCGCGCTCCGCATGGCGAACCGGCCGGACGAGGCGCTCGCTGAATTTCGCGCGTCTCTCGAGCTGTACGAGAGACTGCGGATGGGACACCCCGGAAAGCTGGACTGGGCCCGCAACGTCTTCGTCGTCTACTACAAGATCGGCGCGGTCGAGAACGAGCGCGGCCGCGACGAGGAGTCGGTCGCCGCCCTTCGCAAGGCGGTGAGCATCGCCGAGGATTACCACCGCCGCGCTCCAGGAAACGGCGCTTACACGCGCGACGTCTCGCTCGCGATGTCCGCTCTCGGCGAGGCGCTGCTCTCCGCGAAGAAGCCGGAGGAGGCGGTCGACGTCCTGGCGCGGCGGCGCCCGATCCAGCAGGAGCTCGTGGACGCCGACCCGAAGGACGCGACGGCCCGGATCCTGTTGGCGGACGGCGTTCGCCTGCTCGGCCAGGCGCGCGTCGCGACCGGAGAGCGCGCCGCCGGCCGCCGCGATCTCGAAGACGCGCGCGCGATCCTCGCATCGATCGTCGCGGCGCGTCCGACGGACGTTCTCGGCCGATACGTCCTCGCGCAGACCTGCGCCGCGCTGGGCGGTGCGAGCGAGCCTCCCGCCTCGCAAGACTGGTTCGAGAAGGCGCGCTCGCTCTACCTCGGCCTGAAGCGCGACGGGAAGCTGAACGCCGCCTGGGAGCCGCTGCTCGCGGACGTCGAGCAGCGGATCGCGGGGCCGACCCGATGAGGCCGATACGCCGATGATGGGATCGGCGACCGGGAGGCGGATCGGCGCGTACGAGCTCCTCGAGGAGATCGGCCGCGGCGGCATGGGCACCGTCTACCTCGCGCGCCGGCACGACGACTTCGACAAGCGGGTGGCGATCAAGCTCGTCCGCTCCGGAGCGTCCGACCTCGAGGCGTTGCGTCGGTTCGTCTCGGAGCGGAGAATCGCGGCGAGGCTCGAGCATCCCAACATCGCCCAGCTCCTCGACGGCGGCGCGATGCCCGAGGGCGAGCCGTACTTCGTCATGGAGCACGTTCAGGGCGAGCCCCTGCTCGCAGACTGCGAGCGGCGGAGCGCGACGCTGGAGGAGCGCCTCGCGATCTTCGACGAGATCTGCGGCGCGGTCTCCTTCGCGCACCGAAA
>DATBBK010000101.1:0-2242 GCA_036271035.1 Thermoanaerobaculia bacterium
CGGCCGACGTGGCTCTACCGGACCGCGCCGTTCGGGATCGGCTACGGGCGCGAGCTCTCGGCGTGGATCTTCGCGCACTACGATCCGATCGCGCGGGCGCCCGAGGGCTCGATCCTGCGGCGGCGCGCCCTCTGAGCCCGCATCGGGCGGCGGGGCGCCTCATATAATCCCCGTCCCGTGAAATCCTCGCGTTACGCCGATGCCGGCGTCGACATCGACGCGAAAGCCGCGGCGCTCGCGCGGGCGAAGAAGGCGATCCGCTCGACGTTCACGCCGGGCGTCCTGGGCGACGTCGGCGGCTTCGGCGGCCTGTTCCGGCCCGACTTCTCGCGGTACCGCGAGCCGGTGCTCGTCGCCTCGACCGACGGCGTCGGCACGAAGCTGAAGGTCGCGATCGAGATGGGCCGGCACGATGCCTGCGGCGGCGATCTCGTGCGGCACTGCGTCAACGACATCCTCGTGCAGGGCGCGCGGCCGCTCTTCTTCCTGGACTACGTCGCGGCCGGCAAGCTCGATCCCGGCGTGGTCGAGAGCGTGATCGAAGGGATCGCCGCCGCCTGCCGCGAGAACGAAACCGCGCTGATCGGCGGCGAGACCGCCGAGATGCCGGGCTTCTACGCTTCGGGGGAGTACGACGTCGCGGGCACCATCGTCGGCGTCGTCGACCGCGCCGAGATCCTGGACGGCTCGCGCGTGGCGGCCGGGGACGTCGTCGTCGGCCTTCCCTCCGTCGGCCTCCAGACGAACGGCTACACGCTCGCGCGAAAGGTCTTCTTCGAGGAGATGGGGAAGCGGCCGACCGACCGCCTGAAGGAGCTCGGCGGGCGCTCGATCGGTGATGCGCTCCTCGAGCCGCACCTCTCCTATCTGAAGCCCCTCGAGCCGCTCCTGTCCGAGCGGATCGTCCACGCGATGGCGCACCTGACCGGAGGCGGCTTCTACGACAACATCCCGCGCGTCCTGCCGGAAGGCGTGGACGTCGCGATCAAGGCGGGCGCGTGGCCCGTGCCGCCGATCTTCGAGCTCATCGAGCGCGAGGGCCGCGTCTCCTTCGAGGAGATGCACCGCGTCTTCAACATGGGCGTCGGCATGGCCGTGTTCGTCGCTCCCAGCGACCTGGCGCGCGCGGCGGAGCTCTGGAAGGCGATGGGGCAGCGGTGGTTCGCGATCGGAAACGTGAAGCCGAACGGCTCGCGCCGCGTCGTCGTCGAGCCGGCGCCGGACGCGCCTTGAGCCCACACGGCGCCGGCGACGTCGCCGGGCGCTGACCGGAGCGACCTTGTCCCGCCGCCGGCTGGCGATCCTGCTCTCGGGACGCGGCTCCAACTTCGAGGCGATCTGCGATGCGATCGGCGACGGCCGGATTCCCGACGCGACGATCGTGGCCGTGATCTCGGACGTCGCCGACGCGCCGGGCCTGAATCGGGCGGTCGAACGGGGACTGCCGGCGTTTCCGATCCCGCGCGGTTCCGAGACCCGGAGCGAGCACGAGAAGAAGATCCTGGCCATCCTCGACTCGGCGCGGCCGGACCTGATCTGCCTGGCCGGCTACATGCGCCTGCTCTCGGCCCAATTCGTCTCGCGCTGGCGCGGCCGGATCCTCAACATCCACCCGGCCCTTCTCCCGAAGTTCCCCGGTCTGGACGTCCAGCGGCGGGCGATCGAGGCGGGAGAGCTCGAGTCCGGGTGCACGGTTCACTTCGTGGACGAGGGGACGGATACGGGTCCGATCGTCCTGCAGCGCCGGGTCCCCGTCCGGCCCGGCGATACCGTCGAGACCCTCTCCGCGAGGATCCTGGAGGAGGAGCACCGGGCCTATCCGGAGGCGATCGCCCGCGTCCTGAAGGAGCTGCCTCCGGCGAGGTGACGCGGCCCGCGAGGAGGCGGCGCCGCTGCACACGTTCCTGTGCGCGTCGGAATGCCGAAAATGCCCGTCTTCATTGGTCTTTTCGAGTTTTTTCGAATTCCCTTGACACCGCTTGGGGCCGCCTCTATAGTCCCGCTTCCCCGCAAGGGTTGGATCTTTCCAAAGGGTTCCTGTCGGCGATAGCCGTCGCATCGCGACGGCGTCGGGGCTGCGAAGTCTTCTCTTGACAGGAGAACCGAAAGTCGCTAATCTGATCGGTCCGAGTTAAATCGGATCGAGCCGATTGAGGCGCCGGAAGTACGGCGCCGTCCCGGGCTGACGAGGGTCGTCGCGGGGATGCGGTTCCTTGAAAACTGAGTAGAGCGTGCCAGACGT
>DATBBK010000102.1:0-1640 GCA_036271035.1 Thermoanaerobaculia bacterium
CGAGCCGCTCCTGCTCCGACGCCGAGAGCTCCATCGTCTCCAGGAAGCGGCGCAGGTCGGAGAGCGGCATCTCGGACAGGTCCGCGATCGTGCGGCCCCGCCAGCGCACCCAGAGCGCGCCGGGCGCGACGCGCGCGCCGCGGCACGACTCGCAGAGCGTGTAGGCGCGGTAGCGCGCGAGCAGCACGCGGACGTGGATCTTGTAGCGCTTCGTCTCGAGCCAGTCGAAGAACCCCTTCACGCCGTAGAAGTCGCCGCGGCCGGCGATCAGCACCTCGCGCTCGTGCGCGGAGAGGCGCGCGATCGGAACGTCCGTGCGGACGGAGTACTTGCGGCACGCGCGGAACAGGTCGGCGTAGACGGACTCGTACGCGGGCGTGTTCCACGGCGCCACGGGACGCTCGGACAGCGACAGGCTGCGGTCCGGGATCACCTTCTCGAGGTCGACGCCGATCACGCGCCCGAAGCCCTGGCACGCGGGACAAGCGCCGAGCGGCGAGTTGAACGCGAAGAGCGCCGGGGTCGGGTCGCGGAACTCACGCGCGCAGCCGGGACAGTGCAGGCCGCGGCGGAACGCGCGCACGCGGCCGTCGAGGCGCGCCTCGAGCGTGCCGGCGAGCGCGAAGGCGGTCTCCGCCGCCGAGGCGATCTCGGGACGCGATCCCTCGCCGACGACGAACCGGCCGACGACGATGCGCAGCGTCCCCGCCTCGTCGAGCAGGCCCGAGGCGTCGTCGCCGGTCTCGACCGTTTCGCCGGAGGGGTCCACCGCGCGGAAGAAACCGGCCCGGCGGTACTCGGCGAGGCGGGTCGCGTCGTCGCGCCCCGCCCGTCGGCGGCGGCCGGTACGCGGCTCGCCCGGTTCCTTCCAGGCGATCGGCGCGACCAGGGTCGCGCGCGCGCCCGCCTCGGACGCGCACAGCGCCTCGACGGCACGGTCCACTCCGCCGGGCACCGCGGTGCGGCCGCAGTCCGGGCAGACGGTCTCGCCGCCGTGCGCGAACAAGAGGCGCAGGGCGTCGTTGATCTCGGTCTGCGTGCCGACCGTCGAGCGCGCGTTGCGCACGCCGTTCTTCTGCTCGAGCGCGATCGCCGGCGGCACCGGCTCGATCGAGTCGACGTCCGGCCGGTCCAGCCGCTCGAGGAACTGGCGCGCGTAGGTCGAGAGCGACTCCGCGTACCGACGCTGGCCCTCCGCGTAGAGCGTGTCGAACGCGAGCGAGGACTTGCCCGAGCCCGAGACGCCCGTGACCACGGTCAGGCGGCCGATTGGAATGTCGACGGAGACGTTCTGGAGGTTGTGCGTCCGCGCGCCGCGGATGCGAATGGGAGGGAAACGGTGAGAGAGGGGCTTCTGCGTCAAAGAAAGAACACTAACAAACGAGCCACAACGGCGATTCCCGGAGCTCGGACCTCTAGCGGTCCGCTTCGCGGACCGTGAAAATGAGAGGGGAAGTCGCCTTCGGATCCTCTCCCGGTGAACTTGCTCCGGGTCCTCCGCCCGCCAAGTGCGCCCAACCTCAGAATCCCTGCCCTCCCCCGTGCACGTAGCAGGAGCTGGCCGGCGCCGTCCCCTCGATGAACACCTCGGTGATCCGCCGCGGGCAGGACGGGGTCGCGAGGAACCCCGTATCCGGGTC
>DATBBK010000103.1:0-16125 GCA_036271035.1 Thermoanaerobaculia bacterium
CCGGTCTCTCCCCCGGGATGCCCGTCGCGAAGGGGACGCGGATCGCGACCGTGGGCGCGCCGCCTGGAAACGGCGACTGGGCGCCGCACGTCCACTTCCAGATCATCGCCGACATGCTCGATCGCGACGGCGAGTTCCCCGGCGTCGCGCGCGCGAGCGAGCGGGACGTGTGGACGTCGCTCTGCCCGGATCCCAATCTCGTCCTCCGCATCCCCGAGTCGCGGCTCGCTCCGGGTAGGCCCGACGCGCGCGCGCTCGCCGAGGAGAGGCGCCGGCGGCTCGGCCCGTCGCTCTCCCTGTCGTACCGGGCTCCGCTGACCATCGTCCGCGGCTTCGGCACGAGCCTCTACGACGACACCGGGCGCGCGTTCCTCGACATGGTCAACAACGTCGCGCACGTCGGCCACTGCCATCCTCGCGTCGTGGAGGCCGGGCGCCGGCAGATGGCGGTCCTCAACACGAACACGCGCTACCTCCATCCGTCGATCGTCCGATACGCGGAGCGGCTCGCCGCGACGCTGCCCGATCCCCTGTCCGTCTGCTTCTTCGTCTGCTCGGGGAGCGAGGCGAACGAGCTCGCGCTGCGCATGGCGCGCGCGCGGACCGGAGGCCGCGGCGTCGTCGTGGTCGGCGGGGCGTACCACGGCAACACGCAGGGGCTCGTCGACGTCAGCCCCTACAAGTTCGACGGCCCGGGTGGCGCCGGACGCCCGCGTCACGTCGCCGTCGCGCCGATGCCGGACGACTACCGCGGCGTCTACCGCCGCGACGATCCGCGCCGCGCGGAGCGCTTCGCCGCGCATGTCGGCGAGGGGTTCGCCGCGCTGCGCGCGGACGGGCACACGCCGTCCGCCTTCCTCTGCGAGAGCGTGCTCTCGTGCGGCGGACAGGTCGTGCCCCCGCCCGGCTATCTCGCGGAGGCGTACCGGCGGGCTCGCGACGCGGGCGCGGTCTGCATCGCGGACGAGGTCCAGATCGGATTCGGCCGGGTCGGCGACGCGTTCTGGGGATTCGAGACGCAGGGCGTCGTGCCCGACGTCGTCACGATGGGCAAGCCGATCGGCAACGGCCACCCGCTCGCCGCCGTCGTCACGACGCCGGAGATCGCCGCGGCGTTCGCCAACGGGATGGAGTACTTCAACACGTTCGGCGGCAACCCGGTCTCGTGCGAGATCGGGCTCGCGGTGCTCGACGTCATCCGCGACGAGGGCCTGCAGGAGCGGGCGCGGAGGACCGGCGGCCGCCTCCGCGACGGTCTCCAAGCGCTCTCTCTGAAGCACCCGTCCGTCGGCGACGTCCGCGGGCTGGGCCTGTTCCTCGGCATCGAGCTCGTGTCGGATCGCGAGGCGAAGACGCCCGACGCCGAGGCCGCGACGTACGTCGTGGAGCGGATGAAGGACCACGGCATCCTCCTCTCGACAGACGGGCCCGACCACAACGTCATCAAGATGAAGCCGCCGCTCTCGTTCTCGGACGAGGACGCCGAGCGCGTCCTCGCGGCGTACGACCGCGTGCTCGGCGAGGACTTCCCGAGCCGGCGATGAAGGCGTCTCGCGCCCTCGTCCTCGTCGCCGTCTGGTTCGCCACGGTCGCGGCGATGGCGGCGCCGCCGCCGGCGCGGCGCACGGAGAATGTCGCGCCGGCGAGGCGCACGGAGAATGTCGTCGTCATCGTCACCGACGGCCTTCGCTGGCAGGAGGTGTTCCGCGGCGCGGAGGCGGCGCTCGTCAGCGAGAAGCCCGGCGGCGTCGAGGACGTGCCCGCGACCAAGGCGGCGTTCTGGCGCGAGACTCCGAAGGAGCGGCGCGAGGCGCTGCTGCCCTTCCTGTGGTCCGTCGTCGCGTCGCAGGGCCAGATCTGGGGCAACGCCGATGCCGGCAGCTCCGCGAAGGTGACGAACCGGTTCCGGTTCTCGTATCCCGGATACAACGAGATCATCACGGGCGCGTTCGACCCGCGGATCGACGCGAACGAGTACGGCCCGAATCCGAACGTGTCGGTGTTCGAGTGGTTGAGCGCCATGCCGGGGCTGCGCGGCAGGGTCGAGATCGTCGGCAGCTGGGACGCGTTTCCGCGCATCTTCAACCGGGATCGGAGCGGGCTGCCGATGAAGACCGGGTGGGACACGCCGTTCCCGCCGTCCGCGACGTCGGCGCCGACGCCGGCTCAGGCGTTCATCAACACGCTCTACGGCACGATGACGCGCGAGTTCGCCGACATGCCGTGGGACGCGCTGCTGCAGCAGACGCTCCTCGACGAGGTCTCCCACCGCAAGCCCCGCGTCCTCTTCGTCGGATACGGAGAGACCGATGAGTGGGCGCACAACGGCCGGTACGACCTCGTCCTGCGGACCGCCCACGCGGTGGACGGCTTCATCCGCGAGCTCTGGACGACGATGCAGGCGATGCCGGAGTACGCCGGGAAGACGACGTTCATCGTGACGACCGATCACGGTCGCGGCGACGGCCCGGAGAACTGGAAGCATCACGACTGGAACGTCGAGGGGGCGCAGAACATCTGGATCGCGGCGATCGGCCCGGACACGCCGGCGCTCGGCGAGCGGCGCGACGCCGACGCGGTCACGCAGAGCCAGATCGCCGCGACGCTGGCGGCGCTGCTCGGACACGACTGGCACGCGGCCAACGCATCCGCCGGGCCGCCGATCCGCGAGATTCTCGGAGCCGGAGCTCCTACAGCTCCATCAGCGGCGGCCCGGGGCGGGTCGTGAAGAAGCGCGCGCTCGAGGTCGTCCCGGGGAACTCCCCCGCGTAGCGCTCCGCCCACCTCCGGCGAAACGCCTCGGCCTCGGGAGTCCGCGCGATCGCCCAGACGCTGCCGCCGAATCCGCCGCCGAAGGCCGACGCAGCGGCCGCGCCGAGGCGGCATCCCTCGCGCGCGAGGAAGATCGTCTCCGGGATCTGGTTCTGGAGCGCCTTCTCGGCGAGCTCCTGAGAGCGGTCCACGAGCGGACCGATCGGCACGACGTCGCGCCGGAGGAGCTGCTCGGCGACGCCGGGCACCAGGACGTCGGACTCCTCGAGGAGCTGGTCGAAGCGACCGCGCAGGTAGTCGGCGTCGAAGCCGGGGATCGGAATGACCCGAATCAGGTTGCGGATGCGCTCGGCCGAGTCGGGCAGCGCGTGCGCGGCCGCGTAGAGGCTGGGATCGCCGCGACGCGCCGAGCCGTTCCACAGATCCAGGATCGCCCGCGCCGCGAGCGAGACGCGGTTGTAACGGTCCTTCACGGCGCCGGTCTTGTCGGACGCCACGCCGCTCGACGCGACGACGAAGCTCCAGTCCTTCTCCAGCGGAACGTCCCGCTCGCGCCGCACCGGCAGGAACGCGTACTGAGCGAGCGCTCCCGCCCGGCTGGAGAGGATCGCGGTCTGGTCCTCGCTGCCGGTGAACGCGCCGGCGCCGCGGCGGCCGGCGAGCGGGCCGAAGCTCTCGCCGTTCTCGACCGAGCCGAGATAGCCGGCGAGGTCCTCCGGCGTGCGAATGGCGGCGCGCCACTCCGGTCGATCGTCGAGCGCGTTCACCGCGCGGATCGCCGAGAAGAGCGCGACGATCAAGGCACTGGAGCTCGACAATCCCGACGCGGCGGGCAGGTCGCTCGCGAAGGCGATCTCCGCGCCGCGCAGCGTCCCCGGGAAGTTCTGGGCGACGCGCGACGTCACGGTCTGCAGGTACACCGACCAGTCGCACGCCGATGGGTCGAGCGCCGCGTCGAGGGGCGCCTCCGCCGTGACGCCCTTCGCCACGTCCGCGACGCGCACGGTCCGGTCGGAGCGCGGCGCGGCGGCGACGCAGAAGCCGCGTCCGACCGTGCACAAGAGGCTCCGGCCGCCGGCGTAGTCCGTGTGCTTCCCGAGGACCTCGATGCGGCCGGGCACGAACCACCGGCGCGTCTCCGCACCCTCGCCGGCGGCGGAGCGAAGCGCGGCCTCGACGTCGGCGAAGAGCTGCCTCTTGCGCCGGGCCTCGGCCTCGGTGAGACCCGCGGACCGGAGGCGCTCCTCGACGGCGAGGCTCTCGCTCACAGCCGCACCGGCACGCCGCGCAGCCTCTCCGCGACCGACTCGACGTCGGCGCGCGCCGAGAGGTCCAGCACGCCGCCCTCGCACCGAACGGCACGGAAGCGCGCGCCGAGATTCGAGATCGCCCACTGCACGGCCTGCGGCAGCTCCCGCTCGCCGCGGCCGGAGAGCGGCACGCAGCGGCACGCCTCGAAGATCCGCGGCGCGAAGCGCCACAGGTTCATCGAGAGCAGGACCTCGTCGCCCGCGAGCTCGCCGGCGGTCGGCTTCTCGACGATGCGCTCGAGGTAGCCGTCGCGGCCGACGCCGAGGACCGCGTACTTCGCGACCCGCTCGCGCGGAAAGTTGCTCTTCGCGAGGAGGGTCTCGCGGTCGAAGACCGGCAGGCCCGGCTCGCCGAGGTCGCGCAGCGCGCGATAGGCGTCGAGCGGGTAGTAGTTGTCCGAGTTGAGGGCGAGGAAGTCGCGCTTCGCGGTGAACGCCTCCGCCGAGAGCAGTGCGTGCGCGGTCCCGAGCGGCTCGGCCTGGACGGCGAACGCGAGGCGAAAGCGGGAAGGCCGGCTCTCCTCGTAGTGCTCGCGGATCGGCGAGTAGCCCGGCGCGACGACGAGACAGATCTCCTTCATGCCGGCGTCCGCGAGGCGCGAAAGCACGTAGTCCAGAAACGGCCGGCCGTCGACCGGGATCATCGCCTTGAGCCCGGCCGCGGCCGCCGCCGCCTGGGCCGGATCGAGGTGTGCGTCCGCGTCCGGCTTCTGCATGCGCGTGCCTCGCCCGGCGGCGAGGATCACCGCGACCTCCGCAGATCCGCTCATGGACCCGGTCGGGATCTGCGGGGCGTCGTCTCGAGCATCGGGGGTCGTCATCGCGCGGGTTGCAGGAAGAGTGCTCGGGACGACATATTAGCGGTGACTCATATATCGCGCGCCCGGGATCAGCCGGCGCCGCCGGGGCGATTGCCGTTGTCCATGTCCGAGACGATGAGCCAGCGTCCGCCCACGCGCCTCAGCGTCAGCGTGAACTTGCCCAGGTCCGCATCGCCGCGGCGCCGCGCGAAGCCGCCGAGGATGTAGCCGACGTCGTCGCGGGTCGCGAACGCGAAGGCGCGGAGCGCGAGAGGCCCGCCGGAGCCCGCATACGCCTTCTCGATGGCGGCGCGGCCGTGGGCGGGAGGTGCGCCGTTGGACAGAACCCAGCCGTCCTCGGCGAACAGCGCCGCCAGCGCCTGCGCGTCCTTGCGCGACCACGCGTCCTCGTAGTCGGTCAGCACGCGGGCGAGCTCGGACGGGAGCGAGACCGACTCGGGCCGCGGCGGAGCCCCGTCCGCGCCGAGAGCGGCGGACACGACCGCCAGGCCGATCCCCAGAGCCGCCGTCAGTCGCCGCATGCCCGCCTCCCCTCCTCGTTCCCTCATGCGTCCGGCGCGACCACGTAGCGCAGGCCCTCTCCCCGCGCCTGCGACGCCAGGAACCCCGGGAGGTCGGAGAGGCCGCCCCGGCCGGAGACGAGGGGCGCGGGATCGACGCGGCCCGAGGCGAGCAGCGAGAGCGCCTCGCGCGCCTCCGCCGGCGTCGAATGAAAGGACCCGATCAGGGAGATCTCCGCGTAGTGGAGCCGCTCGGCGTCGAACGTCACGGACGTGCCGGGCGCGCAGCCGCCGAACAGCAGGACCTCGCCGCCCTGCCGCACGAGCGCGGGCAGCCGCTCCCACACCGACGGATCGCCGGTCGCGTCGACCGCGGCGTCCGCCGGCGCGAGCCGCCCCGGCGCCGCGTCGTCGGCGGACACCCACGCGGCGCCGAAGCGGCCGGCGAGCGGCGCGCGGTCCGCGCGTCGCCCGACGATCGTCGCGGACACGCCGTGGAGTCGGGCGACGGCGGCCCACAGGAACGCGAGCGCGCCGGCGCCGTAGACGAGCAGCGTCCCGGCGGGCGCGCGCAGCCGGCCCCAGCCGTGAATCACCGACGCCAGCGGGTCCAGGAACGCGGCGGACTCGAACGAGAGCCCCTCGGGCACGCGGTGCAGGTTGCGAGCGACGACGGAGGCGGGCACGCGCACGAGCTCCGCGAACGCCCCCCATGTGCGGTCGGAGTGCCCGGCGCGGCAGAGGTTCTCGCGGCCGCCGCGGCAGTCGGCGCACTCGCCGCAGGGCCCCGACACGCCGGGGACGACCCGCTCACCGGCCGTCCAGCCGGAGACGCCCTCCCCGACCACGGCGATCTCGCCCGCAAGCTCGTGGCCCATGGTGAGCGGCAGAGCGATCCGCGGGTGGCCCCGCTCGAGGATCTTCAGGTCGGTGCCGCACGTGACCGCGCGCCGCACGCGCACGACGACCTCGCCGGGCCCGGGCGAGGGGTCGGGAGCGTCTCGCTCCTCGAAGCGGCCGACCGCGGACTGGACGAAGGCGCGCATGCCAGCCGTCACATATCAAAAAAAGGGGCGCCCGAAGGCGCCCCGTTTGGGTCGAGTCGAAAATGCAGACTACTTGCAGCGATAGACGGTCACGTCGTCGACATACCAGCCGAAGACGCCGCCGCAGCCGTCGTTGCCGAAGTCGAACCGCAGACGAATCTTGTCCTTGGCCTTGGCGTACGGCGCGAGGTTGACGATCGAGCGTCCCCAGGAGCCGTCCACCGCGCCGCCGTCCGTGCCCGACCACGCCGGCTGACCGGCGAGCGGATCGGTGTTGCCGGCCGCCGCGGTGACGAGCGTCCGGTTGTACGCGTTGTAGATGAAGTCGGCCGGTGCGATCGGCTTGTAGGGGCCGCCGTTGACGCTGATCCAGAGGTTGCCGCCGTCGAAGCCGGCCTCGCTCGCCACCCAGTGCATGAAGGTGAGCTGCGCGTTCGTGGCGGAGGCGGGAATGACGATCTGCGGGCTCGTGAGATGGAGCACGCCGGACTCGTCGCCGCCGGGCGCGCAGGTGCCGTACGTGGGGTCGAGCGCGAAGAAGGCGTGACCGGTGCGGCCGTCCGGGAGGCTGCCCACGATCTGCCAGTCGCGCGGGGTGAAGTCGGCCGGCGACACGGCCTCGTGGCTCACCGTCCAGGGGACCGGAGGCGTGGTCTCGAACTTGTCCTGGAAGAGGTCGACTTCCTTGAGGGGAGCCGCGCAGAGCGCCGGTGGATTCTGCGCCAGCAGTGGCTGGAAGCCGCACTGGGTCGGCGGATTGCGCATCTCGACCGCGAGCATCGCCTTCTTCACCTGGTCCACATCGGCGGCCGTGATGATCTGGCCCGAGGGGGCGCCGGTGTTCAGGTCGGGCAGGTTGACGCCGATCAGGTCCGCCGCCGACTGCTCGATCGCGTCCGCGTGGTCCGCGAAGGTGGTCGTCGGGTGCTGGTAGACGGTCATCGCGCGGAAGTAGATGTGCGCCGCCTTGATCAGGCCGAGGCCGACGAGGGTCTGGCCGTTGTACGTGCCGCCGTCGACGATCAGCTCGTACGCATGGTTGGGAACTCCGGAGTTGGTGTGCACGCCGCCGTTGTCGGCCGTGGAGCACGTGTACTCGAACGTGTCGGACACCTTTCCGGGGTTGCCGAAGCAGCGCGGGTTGGCCATGTCACGAAGCGCGCCGAACGACTGGGGATTGGTGACGTCCTCGCCGATCAGCCAGCGGTACGAGTTGTCCGTCCCGACGCCGAGCGTCATGGTCGCCTGCGCCGGCAGTCCGGCGATGATCTTGTTGCCGTCGGCACGCGTCACCTCGACGCTTCCGATCGACGGGATCGAGCCGAGGTTGAGGATGCCGGAGGCGGGCGCCACGAAGACGATGCCCGTCGCGCCGGCGTTGGCCACGTTCGTGGCGCGCGCGCCGGAGCCGCACTCGTTGCCGCCGCTCGACGTCAGCGTCCAGTCGACGATGGCGATCTTGCCGGAGACGCCGCTCACGGCGCCGCAGGCGCCGGCCGGCTGAAAGGGTGCCGCCGTGACCGCGACCGCCATGTCCGTCGGCCCGATCGTGAACGGCTTCGCGGGCTCGTTGACCGAGGCGCGCGAGAAGTAGTTGCCGGCCGCGGCGCCGCCCGTGATCGTCAGGACCGGAGGCGGCGTGCCGAAGAACACCGAGCACGCGTCGGCCGTGCGGGTGGTGTTCGGCGAGTCCGTGCCGCGCCCGTTGATCAGGTCGATCGTCTCGCCGAAGATGTCCGAGTAGGACTCGTTGAGGGCGCCGGGCTGCCACGCGTAGATGAGGCCGTGGGTGTACTGGGTGTAGGCGTGCGTCCACTCGTGCGCGGTGACGTCGTCGACCGTGAAGCCCGGGCAGAACGAGATGAAGGTCCCGTTCCACGACGCGTTCGGGCACGCGTAGCCGCGGTTGAAGATCGAGTCCATGGTCGCGCCGTTGCCGTCGAAGGAGTCGCGGCCGAAGGCGTTCTTGTAGAAGTCGTACGTCTCCTTGGACGAGGTGATCATGTTGTTCGCCTCGGCCGAGGAGGTCGGGAAGGCGTCGCCCTCGACCCAGAACGGAGAGCCGGGATAGGAGGGCGGGACCTGATTGAGGTTCTGCCCGTCGTACGCGCGGCGATACAGGTTGTCGATGATCCCCGGGAGCCGGTCGACGATCTTGCCCGAGTGCGCGTCGACGTAGACGAACTCGCGGATGTCGGCGTCGTTGCCGACCTCGATCTGCCAGGTCAGGTGGTTCTCGCCGTCGATGCCCTGCGCGAGACCGGTGCGGTAGATCATGAGCAGGCCCGAACGCGCGAAGACCTCGCGGCCGGGATTATCGGCGGCGATCGCCCCGATGGCGGTGGCGCTCGCCTCGGTGGCGGGGCGCGTCGGAGTGATGCTGAGGCGGAGGTCCGGAACGACGTTGCCGTTGACGGCCGTCAGCTCGCCGGCCGCGTCGACGTGGGCGCGGAGGACGCCGGCGAACACGGGAACGCCGCGATACGACTGGAAGAACGTCAGATGCCGGTTGCCCAGCTCGTCGGTCTGTTCCCGGCCGAGCTGGAGCTCAGCGTCGGCGTCCACGAGGCCGAACACGCTCGAGTTCTCGCGCAGGAACTGCCGTGATTTCTCCGCGGGCGTGCCGCGGTGCGCCGGCATCAGGTCGCCGCGCTCACCGGGCTCGACGCCCGCAAACCGGACGGCGCCGGTCGACTCCGACGTGCTGACGCGGACGCGGCCCGCCGCCGAGCCCTTTAACCTCTCGATCCCCGCGGGATCGAGCGTCTTGCCCTTGCCGTTCCCCTTCTCGGCGGCCGCCGCGAGCGCGGGGACGGCGAGAAGGAGAACGATCCAGCGCAGACTTCGGACGAACGCGACACTCCGTGGGACGGACCTGGAATTCCCCATTGGGACCTCCGAATAGAAAATTGACCGCGACGAATCGAACTGGGATGACCGGAATCGAATCTAAGGGGAAGAAAGAGCGACTTGGGAAGGGAATCGCTTTTTTCTTGGAGGGCCGCGGGGACCTCAGGGAAGACCGGAGAGGCTATCGGACCGAGAGCGTGACCCGATAGTTTTCCAAGGAGATCGTTCGGCCCGATACCGGCACTGGAGCGAGCCCGTCGAGGCGCAGCACGTAGTTGTCGATCTCGGCCTCGGTCTGCCCCTCGGTCGTGTTCAGCGCGACCGCGCGGGGAGCCTCGGTCCCGATGCGCGCCTCGAGCTCGACGCGCGCGTTGCCCGCCCGGATGCATTGCTCGCCCTTCGGGCAGCGCGAGTCCTCGGCGACGGAGAGGAACTTCACGGACAGCCGGGCCGCGTCGAAGCTCGCACTCTCTCCGATCGCGAGGGTGACAGGGGCCGCGGCCTTCGACTCAGTCGTGTGAGTGGGAGTCATGGCAGCCTTTCCGCTCGCGCACGCCGCCGCGAGCAGCAGCGCCGACAGCAGCGCGGCGGCGCGCCTCGACGGTGTCACGATTTCCGCGAGCCGACGAACCGCGCCAGGTCCGGGAGCACGCCGCCGCCACCGGGAAGCGCGGACGCGGTCGCCACCGCCTCCGCCACGTTCTCCGCGAGCAGCGCGCGCGACTTCTCGACGCCCCAGACGACGGGGAACGTCGCCTTCCCGGCGGCCGCGTCCTTGTGCGCGGCCTTGCCGAGCGTGGCGGCGTCCGCCTCGACGTCGAGCAGGTCGTCCTTGATCTGGAAGGCGAGGCCGATGCGCCGGCCGTAGAGGTCGATCCGCGCGAGCGTCTCTTCGTCGGCCCCGACGAGGATCGCCCCCGCCAGCAGCGAGGCCCGAATCAGGCGGCCGGTCTTGTTCTCGTGGATCTTCTCGAGGAGCTCGGCGGTCGGGGACGCCTCCTCCTCCGCCTCGAGATCCGCGGCCTGGCCGCCGATCATCCCCTGCGTTCCGATGGCGTCCACGACCGTCTCGAGCACGCGAACCTTCGCGACGGCGTAGCGCTCGCCCCGGGGGTACGCCGCGAAGACCCCGAGTCCGTGCGTCAGGAGCGAATCGCCCGCCAGGATCGCGGTCGCCTCGCCGAAGACGACGTGGCAGGTGGGCACGCCCCGGCGCAGGTCGTCGTCGTCGAGAGCGGGCAGGTCGTCGTGGATGAGCGAGTACGTGTGGATCATCTCGAGGCCGCACGCCGGCTCGAGGACGAGGCTCACCGGCGCGCCGAGGACCTCGGCGGCCGCGATGCAGAGCGTCGGCCGCAGGCGCTTGCCGCCCGCGAACACCGAGTGGCGAATCGCCGCGTGGAGCTGCTCGGGCCAGACGCCCGGCCCGGGCAGGAGCCGCTCGAGCGCGGCGTCCACCTCGGCCCGGCGCCGCGCGAGGTACTCGGAGACGCCGCTCGCCGCGGCCTCGGCGCCGGCCGTCATCGCGGCTCGTCGTCCGGGTCGGCCGGCTCGAAGGGCACCGCCTTCCACTCCTCCGTCGACTCCTTCAGGACGATCTCGACGGACTTCTCGACCTCGGTCAGGCGCGTATCGCAGAAGCGCGCGAGCTCCATTCCCTCCTGGAACAGCGCGAACTGCCGCTCGAGGCCGCGGTCCTCACCCTCGAGCTCGGCCACGATCGACTCGAGCCGCGCGATCGCCTCCTCGAAGGTCCGATCCTTCTTCACGCGAGCGTTCACGATTCCTCCTCGGGCTGCTGGAACAGGGGTCCGTCGTCGGTCTTGCGGCTCGTCTCGCGCACGATGGCGTTGAACGTGCCCTGGCTGAGCTGCACGCGGACGCGGTCGCCGAAGCGCACCGCCTCCGCCGAAAGGATCGGCCGCCGCGAGCCCTCGCGGAAGACGACCGAGTAGCCGCGGGCGAGCACCGCGAGCGGCGACAACACGTCGAGCTTGTGAGCGAGCGAGGTCAGGATCGACCGGCGCCGCTCGGCGCCGCGGCGGCGCCGCTCGAAGAGCATCGCGCGAAGCCCGGTCACGGCGTCGCGCCGGCGGGCGAGCTCCGCGACGCGGGGGAAGTCCTGCAGCAGCCTGCGGGCGGCCGCGACGCGCGCGGCGTACTCGGCGGGCCGCCTCTCGAGCAACGAAACCAGCGCCGCGCGGTGCTCCGCGACCGAGCGCCGGTTGTCCGTGACCCGTCGCGGGAAGCCGGCGAGCGCGGACGAGCGGCCCGCGATCACGACCCGCGAGCGCTCTATGGACAGGCGCGAGCGCATCGTCCGGATGCAGTCCTGGCGGGCGCGCGCGACGCAGCGGCGAATCTCCTCCTCGCGCTCGATGACCAGCTCCGCCGCCGCGGAGGGGGTCGGCGCGCGCAGGTCCGCGACGAGGTCGCAGATCGTCCAGTCCGTCTCGTGTCCCACGCCAGAGATCGTCGGGATCCGGGACGCGGCGAGCGCCCGCGCGAGGTTCTCGTCGTTGAAGGGCGCGAGGTCCTCCGGTGAGCCTCCGCCGCGGGCGACGATCAGGACGTCGAACGCGGCGCGCCGGTTCAGGTGCCGGACCGCGGCCGCGATCTCCCCGGCCGCGAGCTCGCCCTGCACGCGCACCGGGTAGACGGTGATGGCGAGGCGCCGGAAGCGGCGGCCCAGGACGTTCAGCATGTCTCGCAGCACAGATCCCGTCGGCGAGGTGATGAGGGCGATGCGGCGCGGCAGCCGCGGGATCGGGCGCTTGCGCTCCGGCGCGAATAGGCCCTCGGCCGCGAGCCGCGCCTTCTTCTGCTCGAAGGCGAGCTGGAGAGCGCCCTGGCCGACGGGCTCGATCGTGGACGCCTTGATCTGGAAGCGCCCCTGCGGCGCGTAGAGGTCCAGCGACCCGCGGACGACGATCTCCAGGCCCGGCTGGAGCCGGAACGGAACGTGCCGGAGGTCCGAGGCGAAGATGATCGCGCTCACGCACGCCGTCTTGTCCTTGAGCGTGAAGTAGCCGTGCCCGTTGCGCAGGTCGTAGCGCGCGATCTCGCCGACGACGGAGACGTCCCGCCAGGTCGTGCGCAGGACGCCCGACACCTCGGCGATCAGCTCCGAGACCGTGTAGGGGCGGGGCGGAGCGGCGGCCGGCACGGGGCGCGGGTACATCGGGCCGATTCTAAGTCGCGCCGGCGCGGGCCGCGGCGGAAAAGGGCAGCGCGAAGACGAGCAGCGTGGCGATCTCCACCTCGGTATCGCCGAAGTTGTATTCGAAGAGTCCGAACACGGTCAGGGCGGCGCCGGCGAGCAGCGCGCCGGCCCACACCGCGGCGCGCCCCGGCGCCGACTCCCCGCGCAGCTTGCGCACCGTCCGCACGAAGAAGACGGCCACGATGGCGAGGTACGCCGCCGCGGCGAAGATCCCGTGCGCGGCGGCGATCTGGATGACGTTGTCGTGCAGGTGCGGGACGGTCCAGCGCGGGGCGTCGGGATCGCGGTACAGCGGATAGAACGGCTGGACCATGTCGGGTCCGAGTCCGAACACGGGCCGGTCCCTCACCATCCGGGCGCCGGCGCGGGCCATCGCGAAGCGGTCCCGATTCGTCGTGTCGGACAGGTCGGCGATCGAGCGGATGCGCTGCCGGATCTCCGGCGGCGCGAGGAGGAAGACGGCGATTACCGCGGGCGCGAGGAGGAGCAGGCCCTTCGGCCGTCGCACGGCGACGTACAGGAGCAGCGCGGCGACGATGCCGACGTAGGCGCCGCGCGTGTACGTCAGCAGCACGGCGGCGAGCGGGATGACGGCGAGCGCGCCCAGCCATCGCCGGCGGCCGCGCTCCTCGAGGGCGATCCCGAGCAGCAGGCATCCCGAGACCGCCTCGAGGCCGGCGAAGGTCATGTAGTGCGACAGCGAGCCGCGGATCCGGTTGTCCAGATCGTCGCCGCCGTGGAGGAACTGCCAGATCCCCGCCGCTCCCTCGATCACGCCCGAGAGCGCCAGCGCCAGGCAGATCGTCCTCGCGCGGCCCTCGCCGTCGACGAGGTCCATCGTGATCGGGACGATGAGCAAGAGCGACAGGCCCGCGAGGTGGCGGACGCTGATGGACGGATCGGTCGAGAACGCCGCCGAGAGCGCCGTGAGCAGCGCGAGGACGCCGAAGAGGAACACGAAAGGCGATCGAAGACTCTCGGGACTCCGTTCCTCGCGGCGCAGCGCCGTGATCCAGGCGACGAGCAGGAGGCCCGCGACCGCGTACGCGGGCGAGATGAGCGACGGGATGAACGCGAGGACCGCGAGGAGGGCGAACGCGGCCGGAGCGCGCCGCGCCCCATCCGGCGTCAAGAGCGGCTTCGGCGCGACGTCAGCGACCCGCCGCCTCCGAGCCCGGAAGCGCCTCGTCGATGAGCATGACCGGAATGTCCGAGACGATCGGGTACACGAGGTCCGCCTGCTTCGAGTAGAGGCCCTGGGTCACGACCGGCTCCTCGTCGCGGAACTTCTCGCGATACTTCTCGACGAGCGCCTTCCGCGTCGGCTCCTTCAGCTCGACGAGCTCGAGCGGGCCCTTCGTCTTCGGGCAGACCAGAATCGCGAGCAGCTCGGGATCGACGGCCATTGCGTGTCGGGGACCTCCCGTGAGCAGTATATGAGGATCGTCGGGACGGCTACGTCCGGCCGCCGGACGCGCCTCCCAGCGTGTCCAGAATCTCCTTCGGGTGGGACTTGGGCGACACCTTCGGGTACGCCTGGGCGATCCGGCCCGACGGGTCGATCACGTAGGTGATCCGCTTGGCGTACTCGTCCTTCGGGTCCTGGCACGCGCCGTACGCCATGCCGATCTCGCGCTTCTCGTCGCAGAGCAGCGGGAAGGGATACGAGAACTTCTTGGCGAAGGCCGCATTGTCGCGCTCGTTGTCGAACGACGCGCCGAGGATCTCCGTATCCCGCTTCTGGAATTCCGGGTAGAGGTCGCGGAACCCGCAACCCTCCAGCGTTCAACCGGGTGTGTCCGCCTTCGGATAGAACCAGAGCACGACCGTCCGGCCCCGGTAATCCGAGAGGCGCCGCGTCTTCCCGGTGTGGTCGTGGACCGTGAAGTCCGGCGCTTCGTCTCCCGCCTGCAGCATGCGTGGCCTCCTCAGTATCGATTTCAGAATGCCGATTGGATGGATCAGGCGCGTGCTCCCGGAGTCTCCCAAGTGTCATCGTACTTCGGGAGCTGCGGCTCGCGGCCCGCCCGCCGCTCGGCCGTCCACTCCCACACCCGCGACCACTTCAGAAAGACTCCCCACGCCTGCAGCGCGCACAGCACGAGGCCGTGGCGCCCGTCGAGGAACCCGGCCTGCACGACGTACATGCGAAAGAAGCGCCACATCGGCCGCAACAGGAGCTCCGCGGCGCCCGCGCGGCGGCCCGCGCGGTACGCGTCGGCGGCGCCCCAGATCGCATAGCGATGGATCTTCTCCAGGTACTGATCGAGCGAGCGGCAGGTCTGGTGAAGGAGGGCTTCGCGCAGCGTCGGCACCGGGCCGTCGGGCGACAGATCCGCGTGGACTCTCCGGTGCGGATAGCGCGCGGCGGCCTTCCGGAGCAGGCGCACGACGCGGTCCGTCGACCAGCCCGAGTGGCGCATCTCGCGGCCGAGGAAGAAGTTCCGGCGGCGGATCGCGTACGCGGCCGGGCTCGGGCCGCGCTCCGCCGCCTCGAGGGTCGCCGCGATCTCGCGCGCGAGGGCGGCGGGCACGCGCTCGTCGGCGTCGACGATGAGGAGCCAGGGCGTCTCGACCTGGTCCATCGCCCAGTTCTTCTGCGCCGCCGAGCCGAGGTACTCGCGCTGCACGACGGCCACGCGCGGGAAGGAGCGGGAGATCTCGACGGTGCGGTCGGCGGAGAACGAGTCGACGAGAAGGATCCGATCGGCGAACGCGAGGCTCTCGAGGCACTCGCGGATGTTGGCCTCTTCGTTCAGGGTGGTGACGATCGCGGTGAGCGTGGGTTTCACCGGTTCCCCTCGCTCAATCCACCCGGACCTGCACCCGCTCGATCTTCCGCGCCTTGCCGGTCTCCTCGTCGACGTCGATCACCGCGCCGGAGAGACGGATGTCCCGCTTGGCCGTCTCGAAGGCGCGCGGCGTCTGCGAGAGGAACTTCTCGATGATCCGGTCGCGTGAGAAGCCGATGACGCCCTCGTAGGCGCCCGTCATGCCGACGTCGGAGAGATACGCCGTGCCTCCCGGATGGATCGTCTCGTCGGCGGTCGGCACGTGCGTGTGCGTGCCGAGCACCGCGGAGACGCGGCCGTCGAGGTACCAGCCGAGCGCCTGCTTCTCCGAGGTCGCCTCGGCGTGAACGTCGACGAGGATGACCTTGACGTCGCCCGCCCTCGCGAGCTCCTCGTCCGCCACGCGGAACGGCGAGTCGGCGTTGGCCGGCATGAAGACCTGTCCCTGGACGTTGAGGACGCCGACCGGAACGCCCGCCGCGGTCGTCTGGACGGTCCACCCGCGCCCGGGATTGCCGGGCGGATAGTTCGCGGGCCGCAGGAGACGGTCGGACGCGTTGAGGGTCTCGTAGATCTCCTTCTTGTCCCAGATGTGGTTGCCGGACGAGAAGACGTCGATCGGCAGCTTCGAGAGCTCCTCGAAGAGCTCGACGGTCAGGCCGAAGCCTCCCGCCGCGTTCTCGATGTTGACGACGGTGAAGTCGATGCGGCTCTTGTCGATGACCCGGCCGAGGGCCTCGACGATGGCGCGCCGGCCCGGCGCGCCGACGACGTCGCCGACGAAGAGGAGGTTCATCTGCCGAGGTCGTAG
>DATBBK010000104.1:0-18377 GCA_036271035.1 Thermoanaerobaculia bacterium
TGGCCGCGGGAGGCGCGATCTCCGTCATCGACCTGAACGCCTGGCCGAGCTTCGCGCTCTTCCGCCCGGTCGCGGCGGCGAAGATCGCCGCGCTGCTCGCCGAGCGGTTCTCGCGCGCCCGAACCACCAACGGAACTCCAACCGGAGCGCTCACCATGACCGGAGAATCGGAATGACCGAAGTGAAGAATCGCATCGAGGTCGGCCCGCGCTCGAAGTCCATCGTGGACGCCGAGCAGCGACACATGGCGCCGGGCCTCCAGTCCTTCGCCCTCTACTCGGGCCTCGCGATGGCGCGCGGCGAGGGCAGCCGCATCTTCGACGAGGACGGCAACTCGTACATCGACTTCATCGCCGGCATCGCGGTCGGCAGCGTCGGACACTGCCACCCGCACTACGTGAAGTCGCTGCAGGATCAGGCGGCGAAGCTGACGTTCGGCAGCTTCACGACCGAGGTTCGCTCGAAGTTTTTGAACCTGCTCGGGAGCGTCACGCCCGAGGGTCTGACGCGCATCCAGCTCTTCTCCGGCGGCGCCGAGGCCGTCGAAGCGGCGTTCCGGCTCGCGAAGTCGGTCACGCGCAACTTCGAGTTCGTCGGCTTCTCCGGCGCGTTCCACGGCAAGACCGGCGGCGTTCTGCCGCTGCTCTGGGGCGACTTCAAGGACGGCCTCGGCCCGTTCGTGCCGGGCACGTACACGGCACCGTACGCATACTGCTACCGCTGCCCGCTGAAGCTGACGCATCCCGACTGCGGCCTCGCGTGCGTCGAGGAGACGCGATCCGTCATCAAGAACCAGACCGGCGGCCGCGTCGCGGCGATCATCGTCGAGCCGATGCAGGGAACCGCGGGCAACGTCATTCCGCCGCCCGGCTTCATCGCCGCGATCCGCGGCGTGGCGAAGGACAACGGCGCGCTCTTCATCGCCGACGAGATGATCACCGGCTTCGGCCGCACCGGGAAATTCTGGGGCGTCGAGCACGACGGCATCGTCCCCGACGTCATGACGTGCGGGAAGGGGATCGGCGGCGGCTTCCCGCTCGCCGCGATCGTCTCGACCGACGAGCTGACGAAGGCGAAGCCGTTCGCGAATCCGTCCGGCAGCTCGTCGTCGTACGGCGGCAACCCTCTCGCCTCCGCGGCGGGCCTGGCCGCCCTCGAGATCATCACGACCGAGAACCTCGCCGAGAACTCGGAGCGCGTCGGGCGCAAGATGCTCGACCGGCTGAAGGCGATGCAGGAGCGCCAGGCGCTCGTCGGCGACGTGCGCGGCAAGGGCCTGCTGCTCGGCATCGAGCTGGTGAAGGACCGCGCCACGAAGGAGCTCGTCTCGAAGGACTTCACGAAGGCGCTGTTCCAGGAGTGCCTGCGCCGCGGCCTCCTCGCGATGAGCTACTCGCCGATCATCCGCATCAACCCGCCGCTGAACATCAAGGAAGAGGATGCGCTCGAGGGACTCGAGATCCTCGACGAGGCGTTGACGGCGGTGACGCGGGAACGCGGGTCGCGGCTGTAGGGATGGCTTGCGTTCGCAGGTCCGCGACCGTCGTAGGGGCGGGGCTTGCCCCCGCCCCCTCTAGATGGAGCATCGGCCGCGTCACTCCCTTCGAGAGCGGGCGGCCGCAAGGGCCGTCCCTACGTACCAGGGCCCAGCGTCCATGACCGTCCTTCGAGGCGCCATCATCGGGCTCGGCAACGTCGCCGCGCAGGGACACCTGCCCGGCTGGAAACGCCGCGCCGACGCGACGATCACCGCCGCGGTCGACTCGCGCCCCGACCGGCGCGACGCGCTGGCCGCCGCCTACCCGAACGCGAAGTGGTACGACTCCGTCGAAGACCTGTTCGCGGTCGAGCGTGAGAACCTCGACTTCGTCGACATCTGCACGCCTCCCGCCCCGCACGCGTCGCTCTGCCGCTCGGCGCTGTCGTGGGGGCTGCACGTCCTCTGCGAGAAGCCGCTCGTGCTCGCTCCCGAGGAGCTGCGCGGCCTGCCGCTTCTCTCCGCGGAGCGCGAGAAGGCGCTCGTCACCGTGCACAACTGGAAGCACGCGCCCGTCCTGCGGCGCGTCACCGAGCTCGTGAAGGCCGGCGCCGTCGGCGACGTCCGCCGCGTGCGCTGGGAGACGCATCGCCGTGAGCCCGCGGTCGCGGCCGGCTCCGGGCCCAACTGGCGCACCGATCCGGCGCAGTCCGGCGGCGGCGTCCTCGCGGACCACGGCTGGCACGCGTTCTACTCCGTCACGCAGTGGATGCCCGGACCGCCGCGCACGATCGCCGCGCAGCTCGAGACGCGGCGCCACCACGACTTCCCGCTCGAGGACACCGCGGACCTCTTCCTCGCCTACGCGGACGCCTCCGCCGAGGTGTTCCTCACGTGGGCGGAGAACGAGCGGCGCAATCGCGTCGAGATCGCGGGCACCCGAGGCAGTCTCTCTGTCGACGGCGGACGCCTCGAGCGGCGCGACGAGCAGAAGCGGGTCGTCGAGCAGGCGGATCTCCCGTCTCTGACGGAGGGCTCGCACCATCCGGATTGGTTCGACGGCGTCATCGACGAGTTCTTCGCCGAGGCCCGCCGCGAGGCGCCGCCGGGACGCAACCTCGCCGAGGCGACGCTCTGCGCGAACCTCGTCGACCTCGCCAAGGAATCGAGCCGGCAGGGCGGCCAGCCGCTGCCGGTCGAGAGGCTCGCCGGGTCCAGGCGGCGGCGGTGAGCGCGGCGCCGGTGCTCGCGCTCGTCGCGCCGGACGGCGCGCTCGAGGTCTCCCCCGCCGCGCGCCTGCTCGGGCTGCCCTCGGTGCGGCGCACCGCCCTCGCCGCGAAGCGCGCCGGCTTCGAGCGGGTCGTCGTCGTCGCGCCCACGGACGCGATCCTCGCGGCGCTCGACGGCACGCCGGCCGAGCGCGCCGAGGCGGTTCCTCCGGGCGCCACGACCCTGCCGTGGAACCACGTCGTCGGCGTGCGCGAGCTCACGGCGCTGCGCCGCGGCGACGCGTCGGCGACCGGAGTGCCGCTGGTACGCGCCGCGGACCGCCCTCGCGCCGAGCGTCTCCTCCTCCGCGGCCTGATCAAGGACACCGAGGGGTTCATGTCCCGCTACTTCGACCGAAAGATCTCGCTCGCGGTCAGCCGGCGCGTCGCGAGCACGCCGATCACGCCCGACCAGATGACGATCTTCGCGACGGCGATCGGCCTCGCCGCCGCGCCGTTCTTTCTGTCCGACCACCCATCGGTGCAGTGGATCGGCGGCGCGCTGTTTCTTCTCCACTCGATCATCGACGGCTGCGACGGCGAGCTCGCGCGTCTGAAGTTCCAGGAGTCGCGCCGCGGCGGCCTGCTGGACTTCTGGGGCGACAACCTCGTGCACGTCTTCGTCTTCGCCGGCATGGGCCTCGGGCTCGCGCGGACCGTCGGCGCGCCGTGGCCGCTCTGGTGCGCCGCATCGGCGATCGCGTTCACGGCGGCATCCGCCTGGTTCATCTACAACCGCACGATGCGGGAGACGTCCAAGGCCGGACCCCTCTACTCCTCCGTCGCGCTCGGCCCGCAGACGCTCGCCTCGAAGATCGCGGACGCCCTGTCGCGCCGCGATTTCATCTACCTCGTTCTGATACTGTCCCTCTTCGGCAAGGCGGACTGGTTCATCGCGCTGTCCGCCGTCGCCGTGCCGGCCTACTTCCTGGTCCTGGTCGGCATCGCGCTCTCCGAGCGCAGGACCGTGGAAAGGCACCCATGAGCGACCGCACCTCGTTCTACCCCGAGCTCGCCAAGAAGATCGCGCCCGCGGAGGGCAAGCTGGCCGTCCTGCTGCCCGGACTGGGCGCCGTGTCGACGACGCTCATCGCCGGCGTCGAGCTCGTGCGCCGCGGCGCGGCGAAGCCGTTCGGCTCCGTCACGCAGATGCAGAAGCTCCGGCTCGGAAAACGTTCGAGTCCGAAGTTCACGCTGATCAAGGAGCTCGTGCCGCTCGCGGATCTGAACGACCTCGTCTTCGGCGGCTGGGACATCTTCCCGGACACCGCGTACCAGGCCGCGTCGAAGGCGGGCGTCCTTTCGCCGGAGATGCTCGGCGCGTCGAAGTCCGCCCTCGAGGGGATCCGCCCGTGGCCTGCGGTGTTCGAGCGGACGTGGGTCAAGAACCTCGACGGTCCGAACGTCAAGAAGGGCGCGTCGAAGATGCACCTCGCGGACGCGCTCGTGAAGGACATCGAGGACTTCCGGGAGAGCTCGGGCGCGGCGCGCGCGGTGATGGTGTGGTGCGGCTCGACCGAGGTCTACGCGCAGCAGAAGCCCGTGCACGAGACGCTCGAGTCGTTCGAGCAGGGCCTGAAGGAGAACTCGCCCGACATCCCGCCGTCGATGATCTACGCGTACGCCGCGATCCGCGCGGGCGTGCCCTACGCGAACGGCGCGCCGAACCTCTCCGTCGACGTCCCCGCGCTCACGGACCTGGCGCGCGAGAAGGGCGTCCCGATCGCGGGCAAGGACTTCAAGACGGGCCAGACGCTCATGAAGACGATCATCGCGCCGGGACTCAAGGCGCGCATGCTCGGGCTGCAGGGCTGGTTCTCGACGAACATCCTCGGCAACCGCGACGGCGAGGTGCTCGACGATCCCGGCTCGTTCCGCTCGAAGGAGGTCTCGAAGGCGTCCGTCCTCGACGCGATCCTCCAGCCCGAGGAATACCCCGAGCTCTACAGCGACTACTTCCACAAGGTCCGCATCGAGTACTACCCGCCCCGCGGTGACGCGAAGGAGGGCTGGGACAACATCGACATCGTCGGATGGCTCGGCCAGCCGATGCAGATCAAGATCGACTTCCTCTGCCGTGACTCGATCCTCGCGGCGCCGGTCGTGCTCGACCTGATCCTGTTCCTCGACCTCGCGCGACGCGCCGGCCTGTCGGGCATCCAGGAGTGGCTGTCGTTCTACTTCAAGTCGCCGATGGCGCGCCCGGACCTCCGCCCGGAGCACGATCTGTTCGTCCAGCACCTGAAGCTCGCGAACACCCTGCGCATCCTCGTCGGCGAGGAGGTCCTGGACCACTCGGGCCTGGACTACTACGAGGGGGCGGAGAGCTCGTAGGGCTCGGCCCGGCGGCCTCCGGGCGCGCGGACGAGAACGCGCTCCTCACCCCAACCCTCTCCCCGCAAGCGGGTGGAGAGGGGGATCGGTCGCCGAGGGAACGATCCGCCCTAGGGCGACTCTCGCACGGCGGAGACGGCCGCGAGGTCGACCCGCGTCGCGTCGCCTGCCGGAATCGTCGCCAGCGAGAACTCCTCCGAGAGGTACTTCACGTCCGCGGACCAACCGGCCGCGCGCCCGGTTTCGTCGGGGACTTCGGACATCGACCGCACCTGCCATTGCATGGAGTACGGTCCGACCCGCAGCTCGGGAAACGGCCGCTCGGACGCCTCCGCTTCCCCGGACGCGTCCGCGGATGCCGCGCTCGCCCGAAAACGCCAGCGATACTTCACCGACTCCGTTCCCGGATGGACGATCTCGATCACGCCGGACCCTTTCGGACCCTGAACCAGAAGTGCCCGACCGGAGTCGAGCGTCGCGCTCTTCCCCGCCGTGAGAATCGCGTCGCGCCGGACCTCGGCGTCGCCGGGGAGTGACGAGGCGACCGCGGCGAGCCGTCGGTTGCGATCCGGGGTGAGGGTCGCGAGCGCATGGGCCTGTGCGAGATCGAGGCCTTCGAACTGCGCGCCCGGGATCGGGATCACGTCGACGCCCGCGAAGTATCCGACGGCGGCTTCGCCCCGGACGCTCGAAGTGGAAGCGGACGCGGACGTGAATGGGGACCGCGGCAGCCAGAACAGTCGATACGGTCCCGTCGTGAGCGTGGAGGCCTCGGCGACCGAGCCCGCGGACTCCGATCCCGCTGGCTTTCGGAATCTCCAGCGGTAGGCGACCTGGTCGCCGGGTGTTCCCGTGATTCGGACCGCGGCCTCGCCGCCGGGCCCGGACAGGAGAAACGCGTCGCCGGCTCGCGCGGGGAGCATCGTCCGGGCGCGACCCTCCTCCGGTCTCCCGGCCTCCGCCGGATGCATCCGAGCGAAGAGCTCCGCCGATCGCGTCGCCTCCTCCTTCAGCTGGCGCGCGAGCGGGGCCGGATAGAAGCCCGCCGTCACGGTCAGCGTACGCAGGTGCCCGCCGGCGTGGTCAGGCGTCTCGTATTGGAAGCTGTAGGAGACGTGGTCGCCTCCGAGGTTCGTCCACTCCGACCACCAGCTGTAAGTCCGGACCGGTGTCGTCCGGGAGAGGTCCACGAAGCTCGTCCACCCACGCAGGAGCGACGTCGCCGCCAGCGAATTCTGCGGGTTGTCCCCGAGAACGATCCAGCCGCGCTGCTTCAGTCGCTTTACGATGTCGACGATCGGGCCGGCGGCTGGGAACTCGGCGTCGATCCGGTAGCTGATGCCTCGCGCGTCCTGTCGGGACGATCGATGGACGTCGTGGGCGCCCGGCAGAACGATCAGAGCGGAGGCCGACCCATCCGGTGCATCTCCCAGCGCCATCGCCGGATGCGGGAGTCCACACGACAGCCACGCCGCGAGGGCGGCCGCAGGCGCGATCCCGAGCGATGCCTGGCGAAACATTGGGAACTTCTTGGAATCATTCTATGCCCCATTCAGCGGGGTCTCCGGATGCCCGGCGTCCAAAATCGCGGTCCGCACCTCGCCGCCACAGTGACCCCGGATCATGTTCGCGAGGTCGTCCAGCGCCGCGTCGAGCTCGGCCCGCGTGACCGGCGGTAGCGTCTCGACGACCAGGAAGCCGTCGCGCGTCTGCTCCGTCAGCTTCGTGCGGTCCGCCTCCTTCCAGTTCCACCGGCGGCACAGGGCGCCGAGCCGGTCGCGATAGATCACCTCGCCCCTCTTCGGCGGACGCGACATCTCCGGGGGCTCGCCGAGCAGGCGCACCGGCGGCTCGTCTTCGCCGGCGAACGCGAGCGCGACGTCGCCCGCGACCGCCGCGAGGTCCTCCCCGCCGACGGGCACGAGGTGGCGCAGCGACACGACGTTGTAGAGATCGACCAGCTTGCTGATGTGCGGCAGCCGACCGCCCTTCGACACGCGGCGGAGAAGGTTCTCGATCGAGGACGGATGGTCCTTCGGTTTCGCACCGAAGGCGCGGTACGCGGCGCGCCACGGCGCGATGCGCGGGTGATCCGGGATCGCGACGCCCGTGAACGCCGCCGCGACGCGGTCCTCCTCGGCCCGCAGCGCCGCCGTGACCTCGGCGCTCTCCCCCGCGTTGTCCACTCCGGAGAACGCGGCGACGCCGATCAGGACGTCGGGGAAGGCGCGGAAGATGTCGTCGTCGACGCGGAGCGTCGTCATGGGCGCGTCGTTCATACCATGCGCGGCCAGGCCGGCCGTAGACTCATCCCGGTGACGCTCCGCAAGATTCTCCACGTCGACATGGACGCGTTCTACGCGTCCGTGGAGCAGCGGGACGATCCGACGCTCGTGGGCCGGCCCGTCGCCGTCGGCGGGCGGCCGACGCACCGCGGCGTCGTCTGCGCCGCGAGCTACGAGGCGCGGCAGTTCGGCGTGCGCTCCGCGATCCCGATGTCGCGGGCCGTGCGGCTCTGCCCCGAGCTCGTCATCCTGCCGCCGAACTTCCCGAAGTACGGCGAGGTGTCGCGGCAGGTGTTCGAGATCTTCCGCACCGTGACGCCGCTCGTCGAGCCGCTCTCGCTCGACGAGGCGTACCTCGACGTGACGGAGAACGCGTGGGGCGAGCCGCTCGGCGTCGAGGTCGCGCGGCGGCTGAAGGCGCGCATCCGCGAGGAGACGCGGCTCACCGCGTCCGCCGGCGTCGCGCCGAACAAGTTCCTCGCGAAGATCGCGTCGGGGTGGAAGAAGCCGGACGGGCTGACGGTGATCTCGCCGGACCGCATCGAGCGTTTCCTCCAGGAGCAGCCGGTCGACGCGCTCTGGGGCGTCGGGCCGAAGACCGCGGCGCGGCTGCGCGCGGCCGGAATCCACCGCCTCGTCGACGTGCGCGCCGCGCCCGAGGAGGTGCTGCGGTCGGCGGTCGGAAGCTGGGCCGAGGGGCTGCGCCGGCTCGCCCACGGAGACGACGACCGCGGCGTCGAGCCCAACCGCGAGCGCAAGTCGGTGGGAAGCGAGGAAACCTTCGCGAGGGACATCGCGGAGATCGAGCGCGTTCGCGAGGAGGTCGCGGCGCTCGCGGAGCACACCGCGAAGGTCCTCGGACGTAAGTCGCTCGTCGCGCGCACGGTCGTGCTGAAGCTCCGCTACGCGAACTTCAAGACCCTGACGCGGAGCCACACGGAGGATCCGCCCACGCGCGATGCCGAGACGATCGCGGCGCGGGCGCTGGCGCTGCTCGAGAAGACGGAGGCGGGGAAGACGCCGGTCCGGCTGCTCGGCGTGTCGGTGCACGGGCTCAGCGAGGACGGGGACGGCGACGCTGCGGAGGAACCGGCGAGCGCGGCCGCGGACGCGCCGCAGCTGGATCTGCCGGTGGAGTGACCGTCGTTCCGGGCTCCGGTTCGTGGGGGCGGCCCTTGCGGCCGCCCGCACTCGATGGGTCCGGAGCGGGCGGGGGCAAGCCCGCCCCTACGCCCTGGGGAACCGTCACTTCCCGCTCTCGATCCCCTTCCGCACCCACGCGAGCGGCGCCCTGTCGTCGTAACTGATCTTGCCGTCGCGGCCGCCGCTGCTCGACACGCCGAGCCGCTTCCAGAGATCCGCCAGGTCCAGCGTGATCGGCCCGCTCTTCCACTTCGCGTAGAGCTCGGACATCACCGGGACGCCGGTCGCCTTGTCCCCCGCCTCGAGCACGCGCTCGATCGGCCAGCTCTCCGTGACGTCGCCGCCCGCGCGCTGGATGCCGCGCAGCGCGTCGTCGAGCGACTTCTTCCCCTTCGTCTGCTCGCGGATGCCGACGTCCGCCATCAGGCAGAAGACCGGGCCGCCCCAGTACGTCGCGGCCCAGCCGCGCGAGCCGTCGAGACCGTCCTCGTGGATCGCCTCCAGACCGCGCGGCGCGCCCCAGAGCATCCAGCGCCAGACCTCGTCCTTCGACTGCAGGCCCGCGCGCGCGCGCGCGATCGGCTCGACGTAGACCGCGAGGCCCTCCTCGAGCCACGCGTGTCCGTCCAGCGACGGCAACGCGAGGTGCACCATCTCGTGCACGAGCTGCCAGTCCGTCGCGAGGTCCTTCTCCGTCGCGTCGTCGGCGACGTAGAGGCGGATGCGCGGGCGATTCCCCCAGCCCTGCGTGCGGCCGCCGGAGACCCCCGACGAACCGCCCGCGCGGATGGCGAGGTCGAGGCGCGGCACGGGGAAGCGGCCGTAGAAGTCGGAGACGGCCCGCGCGGAGCGCTCCACCCAGGCCTGGATCTCCGCGTCCGACACCGCCTTCGGGTGCTCCTCGATCGATAGCGCGATCTCGCCGCCGGGAACCTGGAGCGTGCGGGCGGCGGCGGACTGCCCGCCGGACTGGGCCGTGGACGCGAGCGCGATGAGCCCGACGATCCTCGCCGCGATCAGCGGGAGGATTCCGACCTCTTCTCCATCGGCACGAACGATCGCTCGCCCGGGCCGAGATAGACCTGCCGCGGCCGCGCGATCTTCTCCTCGGGATCCTCGAGCATCTCCTCCCACTGCGCGAGCCAGCCCGACGTGCGCGGGATCGCGAAGAGGACCGTGAACGCCGCAGTCGGAATCCCGATCGCCTGGTAGATGAGACCGGAGTAGAAGTCGACGTTCGGATAGAGCTTGCGCTTGACGAAGTACTCGTCCTGCAGCGCGATCCGCTCGAGCTCGAGCGCGATGTCGAGCAGCGGGTTGCGGCCGGTCACCTCGAAGACCTCCTCCGCCATCCGCTTGATGATCTTCGCGCGCGGATCGAAGTTCTTGTAGACGCGGTGGCCGAAGCCCATCAGCCGCTTCTCGCCCTTGCCCTGCTTGACCTCCTCGATGAACGCCGGCACCTTCGAGATCGTGCCGATCTCCTCGAGCATCTTGAGGACTTCCTCGTTCGCGCCGCCGTGCAGCGGGCCGTAGAGCGCGGCCGCGGCGCCGGCGAGCGAGGAGTACGGGTCCGTGTGCGCCGACCCGATGCTGCGCATCGCGTTGGTGCCGCAGTTCTGCTCGTGATCCGCGTGCAGGATGAAGAGGACCTCGAGGGCCTTCACGAGCGTCGGGTTGGGCGTGTAGTCCTCCGCCGGCGTCTTGAAGAGCATCGTGAGGAAGTTTTCGCAGTAGTCGATCGCGTTCGACGGGTAGACGTAGGGCATGCCCATCGAGTGCTTGTAGGCGAAGGCGGACACGGTCGGCATCTTGGCGATCAGCCGGTGAATCTGCTTCGTGCGGCTCTCGCGGTCGTGGACGTTGCGCGCCTCGGGGTAGAACGTGGACATCGCCGCGACCGTCGAGATGAGCATGCCCATCGGGTGCGCGTCGTAGTTGAACGCGTCCATCACCTTCTTGAGCGACTCGTGGATCATCGTGTGGTACGTGATGTCGTGGACCCACTGGTCGTACTGCTTCTTCGTCGGCAGCTCGCCGTAGAGGAGCAGGTAGGCGACCTCGAGGTACGTGCACTTCTCCGCGAGGACCTCGATCGGATAGCCGCGGTAGCGGAGGATGCCCTTCTCGCCGTCGATGTAGGTGATGCGGCTCGTGCACGACGCCGTGTTCAGGAAGGCGGGGTCGTAGGACATGATCCCGAAGTCCTCGGGACCCGTCTTGATCTGGCGCAGGTCCATGGCGCGGATCGTCCCGTGCGTGATCGGGACCTCGTAGACGCGCCCGGTGCGCTTGTCCGTGATCGACAGCGCATCGGCCTTTCCGTCGGCCGCCGCCGCCGATTGTTCGCTCCGGGTCGCCTCGACCGTGCCCATGGAAGCACCTCCGCGTCTATTCTCTAACGAACTCGGACGGGGGACGGAAGAACCTCAGGAAGTCCTCAGCGTCCGAAGGGAGCGACGATGCACGAAGCTCGCTCAAAGAGACTCGCCCGCATGGCGATCGCGTCGATTCTGTGTGCGGGCCTGGCCGCGGCGGGCGAGACGAAAATCGCCGCGGCCGGCGGGCCCGTCCGCCCGCCCGCGATGTCCGCCGCCGACCGCGTGCGCCTCGCCGAGGCGTATCGGCTCGCGGGCGCGATCGGCGACGCGATCTGGCCGGGCTGGGGCCGCGTCCCGTTCGCGACGGTCCTCGTCGCGGGCGACTGGGAGTACTTCGTGCGCCACCCGAATCCTCCATCTGGAAGTACGCCGCTCGGGCACGACGCGTTGCTCGGCTCGGAAGTGTTCGCGCGGCCAAGGACGTTCTCGCCCGGATTTTTGGCGACGTTTCCGCTGGAGGGAGCGTCGACCGTCATCGTCGGAACGCCGGAGACGACCGGCTCGAAGTCGCCGACGGACTGGATCGTGACGCTCCTGCACGAACACTTCCACCAGCTCCAGGAGGCGCAGCCGGGGTCCTACGAGAAGACGGCGGCGCTCGGACTGGCGCACGGCGATCAGACCGGGATGTGGATGCTGAACTTCCCGTTCGCGTACGACGCGCCGCGCGTGCGGGCCGCGTACGAGACCGCCGCCGCGGCGCTGCGCGACGCGCTGGCGGCCGGCGACGAAGCCGTCGGAGGCGGCGGCGCCGTGAAGCGCTACCTCGAGGCTCGGGCCGCGTTCCGCGCCGCGCTCTCCGCCGACGATCGCAAGTACATGGACTTCCAGCTCTGGAAGGAGGGCGTCGCGCGCTACACGCAGGTGCGGGTCGCGCGATGGGCCGCGGAGACGTACCGCCCCACTCCCGAGTTCGCCGCGCTCCCCGGCTACGTCGGGTTCGACACGGTGTCCCGATCTCTTTCCGATCAGATCCCGAAGGAGCTCGCGGAACTGAAGATCTCCGAGGCCAAGCGCACCGTGTTCTACCCGTACGGCGCGGCCGAGGCGCTGCTCCTCGACCGCGTCCGCCCGTCGTGGCGACAGCGCTACTTCACGGACCTCTTCACACTGGATCCGGCGTTCGAGGGAGCGATGGCCGCGAAGTAGACTCGCCCCCCGTGAAGAGTCTGCAGGAGACGTACGCGCCGCAGAATCGCTGCTTCGGATGCGGACCCGCCAACGACAAGGGTCTGCACGTCAAGAGCTACGTGGGCGAGGACGACACGCTCGTCTCCGACTGGACTCCCGAGCCCCACCACTCCGCCTTCGACGGCATCCTGAACGGCGGCATCTGCGGCGCCCTGCTCGACTGCCACAGCAACTGGACAGCCGCGTACCACCTCATGAAGAAGGCGGGCGCCGACACGCCGCCGTGCTGCGTGACCGCCGATTTCCACGTCACGCTGAAGCGTCCGACGCCGATGGACGGACCCGTCCACCTGACCGCGCGCGTGGTCGAGTCGACCGAGGACCGCGCCGTCGTGGACGCGACGATCGAGGCCGGCGGCAAGGTGACCGCGACGTGCCGCGGCACGTTCGTTGCGGTGAAGCCCGGGCACCCGGCGTACCACCGATGGTGAGCCGCCGCGGCATCGCAGGCGCCCGCGGCGTCATCGCGCTCCTCGCCGCGCTCGTCGCGCTCGCCGCCCTCCTCGCCGCGCCGGCCGCGCGCGGCGCGTCCATCGAGAGCCGGACGGTCGTCTCGCGCGGCAAGAAGCGCACGTACGCGCTCTACGTCCCGGCGGGCGTCGTGAAGGACAGGATCGCGCCGCTGCTCGTCTCGCTGCACGGATCCACGTCGAACGGAAAGACCGCCGTCGATCGCTGGACCAGCATCGCGGACGCGCACGGGATGATCGTCGTCGGCCCCGACGCGACCGACAACAAGATGTGGGTCTCGCCCCAGGACGGTCCCCTTTTCCTGAAGGACGTCGTCGACGACGTCGCGAAGAGCTACGCCCTCGACGGCCGGCGCCTCTACATCTTCGGCCACTCGGCCGGCGCGAACTTCGCACTGCAGATGGCGGTCCTCGAGTCGGAGTACTTCGCGGCGGGCGCGATCCACGCGGGCGCGATCAGCTCCGACTACTACTCGATCTTCGACGCGGCGACGCGCAAGATCCCGCTCGCGATCTACATCGGAGACCGGGACCAGTTCTATCCGATCGACGTCGTGCGCGGCGTCAAGGACGCGCTTCTCAAGCGCGGCTTCGACCTGCTCTACAAGGAGATGCCGGGCCACGACCACAACTACGGGGCGGTCGCGCCGGACATCAACAAGGAGATCTGGGACTTCTTCGCGGGACACCCCCTGCCCGCCGATCCGAAGTACACGAACTACCAGGATCCGAAGTGAGAACATATTAGTCATCGCTAATATGTTGCCCCGGCCTCCCGCCTGTCCCACGCACCGACCCTCCGGCCAGTAGCCCCGCCCCGCTCCGGTCACTAAGCTTCCGATCAATATGCGCGACGGCTTCGGGTCCCTTCTCCGGGGAAACGCCGTGCGCGCCTGCTCCCTGGCCGCCGCGATCGTGCTCTTCACCTCGGAAGCCGCCGCGGCGGCCACCACTTTCCAGCTGTCCTACGCGTCGGTGACGTCGGGACCGGCCGCGGGCGGGTCCGCCGTCGTGCTGGTCGGCAACCAGTTCCAGCCGGGCGCGTCGGTCGACGTCGGAGGCCTCTCCGTCTCCGCGAGCGCGATCGGCGCGACGCGCCTCTCGGTCTCCATGCCCGCCCTCGCGCCGGGCTCGCTCTCCGACGTCTCCGTCACGAATCCCGGCGGCCCGACCTCGACGCTCTCCCGCGGCTGGTTCGCCGACTTCCTCGACGTGTCCGGCGCGAGCCCGTACCACGCGCCGATCGAGACGATCACTCGCGACGGGATCACGTCGGGCTGCGGCGGCGGCAACTACTGCCCGTCGTCGTCGATCACCCGCGCGCAGATGGCGGTGTTCCTGCTGCGCGCCGAGCACGGCGGCGCGTACGTTCCCCCGCCCGCGAGCGGGACCATATTCGCGGACGTCGCCTCGGGCGACTTCGCCTCGAACTGGATCGAGCAGCTCTACACGGAGGGCGTGACGGGCGGCTGCGCCACGGGCCCGCTGCGCTATTGCCCCGCGAACCCGGTCACGCGCGCGCAGATGGCCGCGTTCCTCCTGAAGATCTACCACGGCACCGGCTACGCGCCGCCGCCGGCGCAGGGCGTCTTCGGCGACGTGCCGGCGAGCCTGCCGCTCGCTCCCTGGATCGAGGAGCTCGCGCGCCTGTCGGTCACGTCGGGATGCGGCGGCACGAGCTACTGCCCGTCCGCCTCCGTCACCCGCGGGCAGATGGCGGTGTTCATGTCCAAGACGTTCCACCGCGCGGAGGCGATCCGCTTCCTGGAGCAGGCCACGTGGGGACCCACCGACGGCGACGTCGGCTCCGTGCTCGGCCTCGGCTACCTCGGCTGGCTCGCGGCGCAGTACGGGACGCCGGCGTCGAGCTATCCGGCCCAGACGCTGTGGCCCGACGACGCGCCCGGCAGCTGCGACGACCCGTGCTACCGCGACCACTACACGATGTACCCGCTGCAGACGCGTCTCTACACGAACGCGCTCTACGGGCCCGACCAGCTGCGACAGCGCGTCGCGTGGGCGCTCCACAAGCTCGTCGTCGTCTCGGCGGACACGATCCCGTTTCCGGCGTACCTCGCGCCGTACCTGCGCCTGCTCGATCAGAACGCGTTCGGCAACTACCGCGACGTGCTGTGGAACGTGACGCTCAATCCGGCGATGGGCGAGTTCCTCAACATGGACACGAGCACGAAGGACGACCCGAACGAGAACTACGCGCGCGAGATCCTCCAGCTCTTCACGATCGGCACGGAGAAGCTGAACCCGGACGGCACGACGCAGAACGACTCCGGCGGCAAGCCGCTGCCGACGTACGACCAGGGCGTGATCGACGAGTTCAAGCGCGTCTACACCGGCTGGTACATCGACGAGATCACGTGCCCGGCGCCGAACGCCTCGGAGACCTGCTACGACTTCGTCTCGCCGATGTCGTTCGACCCCGACCAGCACGACACCGACGCCAAGGTCCTCTTCGCCGGCTTCGTGCAGAGCCCCACGGTGGTTCCGGCCGGACAGACGGGCGACCAGGACCTCAACCAGGCGATCGACGCGATCTTCGAGCACCCGAACGTCGGTCCGTATCTGTCGCGCGAGCTCATCAAGAGCCTCGTGACCTCGAACCCGAGCCCCGCCTACGTCGAGCGCGTCTCCGCGTTCTTCGACGACGGCGGCACGGGCACGCGCGGCAGTCTGTGGGCGGTCGTCAAGGCGATCCTGCTGGATCCCGAGGCGCGCCAGGAGCCCGCCGACCCGATCTACGGGAAGCTGCGCGAGCCGGTCCTCTACCTGAACGGCGTGCTGCGCGCGTTCCACGCCCGCGGCGAGAATCCCGCGAACCCGAGCGACGGCCACTACAACTGGGTCGCGACCGATATGGGCCAGAGCGCGTTCCGGCCGCCGACGGTGTTCTCGTACTTCCCGCAGTTCTACTTCACGCCGCCGGCGTCGAACGGAATCTACGGGCCCGAGTTCGGCATCATGGACGCGAACACGGCGCTCCGGCGCGCGAACTTCGTCAACCAGTTCACGTTCTGGGGCGGCATCCAGGCCGACACATCGGATGACTCGCCGTACGGGACGGCGCTCGACCTCTCCGAGCTGCAGCTCCTCGCCGGCAACCCCCCGGAGCTGGTCGACCGCCTGAATCGCCTGCTCCTCCACGGGACGATGTCCGACGACCTGCGCGCGTCGATCGTCGCCGCCGTCGGCGCGGTCGATCCCGGCGACCCGCAGCGCCGCGCGCAGCAGGCGCTCTATCTCGTCGCGGTGTCGTCCCAGTACCAGGTGCAGAGGTGAGCCGATGACCTCCTCCCGACGCGACTTCATCCGACGCACGACGTGCGCGGCCCTCTCTGCCGCCGCGGCGCAGGCGAGCTTCCGCAAGCTCGGGCTGATGAACCTCCTCGCGCGGCCGCAGGCGCCGAGCGACTACCGCGCGCTCGTCTGCGTCTTCCTCGACGGCGGCAACGACTCCAACAACATGGTCGTGCCGACGGACGCCGCGAACTACAACCAGTACCTCGCCGCGCGGCCGCTCGCCTCGGGCCTTGGCCTCGACGCGGCGACGCTCGCGCACATCAACCAGCCGCCCGTCTTCGGAGGCACGGGGCGCACGTTCGGATTTCACCCGTCGCTCGCCGAGATGGCGTCGCTCTTCAATCAGAACAAGCTGGGCGTCGTCTCGAACGTCGGCCCGCTCGTCGTGCCGGTCACGCAGGCCGACGTCGTCAACGACTCGAAGCCGCTCCCCTACTCGCTCTTCTCGCACTCCGACCAGATCCAGTGCTGGTCGACGGGCCGCGCCGACCAGCGCATCGCGACCGGCTGGGGCGGACGCGTCGCCGACGCGACGCTCACGTGCAACGGCGACTCCGGCTTCCCCACCGTGACGTCGATCGACGGCGCGGCGACGTTCTGCGTCGGCATCTCGCAGAACCCGCTCGCGATCGACACGGGCGCGCTCGACCAGATCCTCGTGTTGAACGGCTACTACGGCTCGCCGGACGACGTCGCGCGCAAGAGCTCGATGGACTTCGCGCGGACGATCGACCGGACCGCGCTCCTCGTCGCGGCGGCGAGCGACGTCACGCAGCAGGCGGTCGACATCTCATCCGCGCTGTCGGTGGACCCGACGCTGGCGACGGTCTTCCCCGACACGGATCTCGGCTCGCAGCTTCTGCAGGTCGCGAAGGTGATCAAGCTGAACCAGGTCTCGCCGCAGCTCTCGCTGAACCGGCAGATTTTCTTCGTGACGCAGGGCGGCTACGACACGCACCAGAACCAGTCGCAGGACCAGGGGGACCGCTTCGCCGAGCTGTCGGGCGCGCTGAACGCGTTCTACGCGGCGACCGTCGAGCTCGGGCTCGCGAACCGGGTGACCGCATTCACGCTCTCCGACTTCGGCCGCACGCTCGAGCCGTCCGGCGATCAGGGATCCGTCGGCACCGACCACGGCTGGGGCAGCCATCAGTTCGTCGTCGGCGGGGCCGTCAACGGCGGCAACTTCTACGGCACGCCGAACGGCGCGACGGGCTCGATCTTCCCGTCGCTCGTGTTCGGCGGGCCCGACGACATCACCCCCGACGACCGCGGGCGCTGGATCCCGACGAGCTCGGTCGAGCAGCTCGGCGCGACGCTCGCGACGTGGTTCGGCGTGTCCGCGCTCGATCTGCCGACGGTGTTCCCGCTCATCGGCAACTTCGCGACGGCGAGCCTCGGTTTCATGGGGCCGGGCGGCGGGAGCTGCTGAGAGGACTCACCCTTCCAGGCTTTGGACGTCATCCCGAGGAGCGAAGCGACGAGGGATTCCGGACTCGCCGCACCACGCATACCGTCGGCGCGAAGCGTGCCGGTGACTGGATCCCTCGCTAGCGCTCGGGATGACGGCGATCAGGGAGTTGCCGACGACCCGGCTGTTCGCCGCTTCGTGAACATCCAGCTCCACAGCTCGGAGTCGGCGAACGCCTTCTCCCAGGCCGCGTGGCCGACGTCGGGAAACTCGTTGTACTTCACGTCGGCGCCTAGGTCGTGGAGCGCGAGCGCGAGCCGGCGCGACTCCGACGGCGGCACGATCGTGTCCCGCGAGCCCGCGTAGAGCCGGCACGGCAGTCCCTTCAGGCCCTCCGCCAGCGAGGCGTACGGGTTGGCGCCCGACGGCGGCGGCGTCACGTCGAGCTCCGCGATCTGCTTCGGGGGCACGACCCAGCCGCCGACCGCGACCACCGCCGCGAAGCGATCGGGATGCTGCGCCGCGAGCTGCAGCGCACCGCGCGCTCCCATCGAGATGCCGACGACGTAGACGCGATCCGGATCGCCGTGGAACTCCTCGACCGAATTGTCGAGCGCCTCGAGAGCCGCCCTCTCGGCGTCGCCCGCCCAGGGCTTTCCCTCGGGCACCTGCGGGAAGACCACGATCGCCGGGAACCGCTCGGGGTTCGAACGGATCGCAGCGCCCAGGCCGATCGAGGTCGGACGGACCCCGTCGGAGCCGCGCTCGCTCGAGGCGTGCAGGAAGAGGATCACCGGCCAGCGCCGCGACTCGTCGAACGCCGCCGGCAGGTAGACCTCGTAGCGATACGTGTCCTGGCCGACCGTCAGCTCCCGGTTGAGGAACCCGGTCTCCGTCCGCGGTGGAACGAGCGCGGCGGCAGCGATGCCCACCGTGATCGCAAAGGCTCCGATCACGGGCGGGAAGTGTATGCCCGACGAAGCGAGTTTCCGCCGACAAGTGCGCGGCAAGTCCCAATTTGTCATCCCGAGGAGCGCGGCGACGAGGAGCCCCTTTCCGAGCCAGGTCAGGTCCAACTTGTCGTCCCGAGGAGCGACGCGAC
>DATBBK010000105.1:0-7838 GCA_036271035.1 Thermoanaerobaculia bacterium
CCCCGCGACAGGTCTGAGTCCCGAGGCGGCGGCCGATGGCGGCGCTCATCTCAGGACGTCATCCTGGGGAGCGGAGCGACGAAGGATCCCGAAGTCGACGCGCCATAGATGCCGTTCCGCTTCGAGTCGGGGATCCTTCGCTTCGCTCAGGATGACGACGATGGGGAGGCCCATCCGAAATATCGGGCTGAGTTCTTCAATGCGTCCGCGATTCTACTCGTCGTCCTACTTCACCCCTTCGACGACGTACATGTCCGACAGCGTGCGGGAGTAACCGTACACGTACGCGGCCCCATCCGGCGTCGGGATGACCGGGGCGAGGTCCTGGATGCCGGCTCCGTCCAGCGGCGACAGCTCCTTCCAGAGCTCGCGCTGACCCGTGGACACGTCGAGCTTCGACACGCGCACCGGCACGTCGCGGCGTCGATAGACGAACAGGTATCGGCCGTCCGCGCTCCAGCCCGTCGGCGTCTCGTCGTCCGCGAGTCCCTTGATCGGTTCGGGCTCACCGCCCTCGAGCCGGAAGAGATAGCGGCGCTTGTCCGGACCGATCACGATGAAGGCCTTCCCGTCCGGAGTCGGGCTGCGCGGCACGAGGCGATAGCCCTCCGGCGTCAGCGCTCGCGGTGCGCCGCCCGTCGCCGGGATCGTGAAGACGCGGACGCCGTGCCCCGGCTCGGCCGCGGTGAACAGGAATGCCTTGCCGTCGGGGAGCCAGTCCGCCGAGCTCTCGACCCCGAGCTTGCCGGTGGCGACGAGACGCTTCTCGCCCGCGCCGGTCGGATAGATCCAGAGCTGCGGCGGATCCGAGCGCGTCGTGTTGGCCACGACCCAGCGGCCGTCGGGCGAGAGCGAGGTCGCGGTCCCGTCGCCGAGCCGCACCGGCGCCGAGCCGTCGGTCCCCCGGATGAAGCACGAGTACGCGGGCCCGGATCCCTCGCCGGTCTCGTTGAAGAGAAGCGTCTTGCCGTCGCGCGACAGGTCGAACGCCGCCGACCAGTCGAGCCACGACAGGTCGCGCTCGGTCTTCTCGCCGACTGCCTTTCCGAGGACGCCGATCCGGATGACGTCGTGCGAGACGAGTGTGCGTCCGTCCGCGGCGATGTCCTGGATCGTCAGGCTCTCGGTCACCCGCGCCAGGAGGCGCTCGACGCCCGTAAGGGTCACGGCGTGAATGGCGCGATTGCCGCCGGTGCGCGTGCCGGTGAACCAGACCTCGCCGTTCGGGGCCCAAGCCAGACCCTGCAACGATGAGAAGACTCCCGCCAGCACGCGGTGTTTCCCGGCTCGGTCGACGATCATGACCGTGCCGCCGTCGTCGCGCCGGATCGGGTGATCCAGGAAGGCGACCATGTCTCCCTTCGGCGAGACGCGCGGATGGCTGATCCAGCCGGTCGTCTGATAGACAACCTTTCCGGCCGGGTACTCGAGCTGCTTGTGCGCGCTGACGTCGCGGATGAGAGCGTAGTTCGAGCCGTCCGGCGCCCAGTCCGCGTACTCGACGTCCGTCGAGATCTGGCGCGGCGCGACGCCGCCGGAGACGCTGACCTGCGCCAGCGTTCCCGCGCGGATGAACGGCTCGACCATGTGGCGGTCGAGCAGCACCAGCATCTCGCCGGCCTTCGAGATGGAGGCCACCTCCGCGCCCGCCAGCCCGAACACGCGCGACTCCGGCCGGTCCGTGCGGGTCGCGAAGATCTCGACGGGCTTGCCGTCCCACGCGGCGGCGTAGATGACGGTCTGGCCGTCGGGCGCGAAGCGGGAGGCGTAGAGCTCGCCGCGGCGGAACGTCAGCTGCTGGTAGCTCGGCGGGGGGACGAAGCCGGCCTTCTTCCCGGTGCGATAGCCGGCGAGGGCGCCGGCCGCCAGCGCGACCACCGCGGCGGCGATCGCCGGCAGGACCCATCCGCGCCGCTTCGGCGCCGCGGCCGCGTCGGCCATCGAGGCGGAGACCGCGCCCGTCGGCGTCGACACGTTCGACAGCGCGTCGAGGTCGAACGCGACGTCGCGCGCCGACTCGAACCGCTCCTCGGGATTCTTCTCGAGGCAGTGGCGGACGATGCGGTCGAGGCCGGGGTGGATGTCCTTGTTCGTCTGCGACAGGTCCGGCGGCTCCTTGGTGAGGATCGCCGTGATCGTGTCCGCCGCCGTGTCGCCGCGGAACGCCCGCTGGCCCGCCAGCATCTCGTAAAGGATCGCGCCGAAGGAGAAGATGTCGGAGCGGCGGTCCGCCGCCTTGCCGCGCACCTGCTCCGGCGACATGTAGCCCATCGTGCCGAGGACGACGCCGGGCTGCGTGCCCGAGATCGTCCGGAGATCGGTCTGATTGCCCGTGTCGTCGTCGACCTTGAGCTTCGCCAGGCCGAAGTCGAGGATCTTCACGCGCCCGTCGCGCGTCAGAAAGAGGTTCTCGGGCTTCAGGTCGCGGTGGACGATCCCCTTCTCGTGCGCGGCGGCGAGCCCGCGCGCGATCTGCACGGCCCAGTCGAGGGCCTTGCGAATCGGGACCGTTCCCCCGGAGAGCCGCGAGCGCAGCGTCTCGCCCTCGAGCAGTTCGGTGACGATGTACGGCGAGCCGTCGCCGGGATTCGTGCCGAAGTCGTAGACCGCGGTGATGCCCGGGTGGTTCAGGACACCCGCGGCGCGCGCCTCCGACTCGAAGCGCTTGAGCCGGTCGGCGTCCTTCGAGAACGTCGCGGGCAGGACCTTGATCGCGACCTCGCGCCCGAGCCGCGGATCGTGCGCACGATAGACCTCGCCCATCCCGCCGGCGCCGAGCGGACCGACGATTTCGTAGGGACCCAGCTTCGTGCCGGTCGACAGGGTCATGCGCCGAACGTCCCGCGTCTCACTTCATCCCGTCGACGAGTTGGAGGTAGGACAGGACGCGCAGGTAGCTGTACGCGTACGCCGACGTGTCGCGGGTCATTGCGATTCGGGAAACCGAGTTCAGTCCGGCGAGATCCGTGGGAGACAGGTCGCGCCAGAATTCCTTGCGGTGCGTTACGACGTCGTAGCGATACACCTTCCACGGGTAATTCGAAGGTTCGAGGACGTACAGCGTGTGCCCGTCGGCCGCGAACCGGGACGGCCGGTCGTCGGGACCGATGCCGTCCAGCGGCGCCGGTTCCCCTCCCTGCAGCGGGTAGAGATAGATGCGCCGGTCCGGACCGCGAACGACGCCGCTCTTCCCGTCGGGCGTGATCGTTCCTCGAAAGAGGTAATACCCCTCCGGCGTCAACGCCTTCGGCTTGCCGCTGGCGAGGTCCCGCACGTAGATGCGCGTCCCATGCGTGCCTTCCGTCGCGGTGACGATCAGGCTCCTGCCGTCGGGAGTGAAATCCGCCGTCAGGGGAGACAGGCCGTCATTGGGAATCGGCCGCGGCTCGCCGACGCTCGTCGGCAGAAGAACGATCTGCGGATTGGACGACACGCTCTTGATCGAGATCGCCCAGGCGCCGTCGGGCGAAAGCGCCTCCGAAGCGCCTTCGCCGAGCCGCACGGCCGGCGACCCCTCGATCTTGCGAAGGTAGGCCGAGTAACCCGCGCCCCCTCCCTCGCCCGACTCGGTGATGAGCAGCAGCTTTCCGTCCAGCGAGATGTCCGATACGAGCGAATAGTCGAGCCACGAGAGCTCGCGCTCCTTGTCTTCGCCGGCGCCGTGCCCGAGGATGCCCAGGCGCGCGCTCTCGTTGGTCATGAGCACCTTGCCGTCCTTCGAGATGTCGCGGATGGTGCTGATGCCCGGGACGCGGCCGACCAGACGCGTCTTGCCCCCGAGCGTGACGGCGTGGACCGCGCGATTGAATCCACCCTCGGCGGCCGTGTACCAGACCTCGCCGCCGTCGGGCCGCCACGCCAGCCCCTGCGCGGTCGCGTACGCGGGCGTGAGCGTCGTCTTCTTGCCCGCGAGATCCACCGCGGCGACGAATCCCCCGTCGTCACCCGCCCCGGGGTGCTCGATGAACGCGATGCGATCGCCGCGGGGCGACATCCGGGGATGGCTGATCCAGCCCGCCGTCTCGACGAGGACCTTACCGATCGGGAACTCCAGCCGATTTCGCACGCCGGCGTCCCGGACGATCACGAGGTCCTTGCCGTCCGGCGACCAATCCGCCCATTGCACGTCGTCGAGGATGTCGCGCGGAGCGCCGCCCGCGATCGAGATCCGCGCGAGGCGGCCGCTGCGAGTGAAGGCCTGCGTCTGGCGCCGGTTGAGTGAGACGGCCATCTCTCCGGATTTGGAGACGGAGAGGACTTCGGCGGACGTGAGTCCGAAGGGGCGCGATTCGGGACTCTCCGGACGGTTGATGAAGATCTCGATCGGCTTCCCTTCCCAGGCCGCCGAATAGAGGATCGTCTGGCCGTCCGGCGCGAAGAGCGATGAGGCCACCTCGCCGCGCGAGAAGGTGATCTGACGGAAGGCGGGCGGTTGGACGAAGCCCGCCCTCTTCCCGGCGGTGTACACGAACGGACTCGCGATCGCCGCCCCGAGAATCGCCGCGAGCGCCGCGATGCCCCATGAAACTCGTTTCTTCTGGGGCGGGGCGATCCGGTCGGTCGCGGTCAGGGTCGGCGACGACAGCCCCGACAGCGCCTCGAGGTCGAAGGCGACGTCGCGTGCCGACTCGAAGCGCTCCTCCGGATTCTTCTCGAGGCAGTGGCGCACGATGCGGTCGAGGCCCGGGTGGACCTCCTTGTTCGTCGCCGACAGATCCGGCGGCTCCTTCGTCAGGATCGCCGTGATCGTGTCCGCCGCCGTGTCCCCGCGGAACGCGCGCTGACCCGACAGCATCTCGTAGAGGATCGTCCCGAGCGCGAAGATGTCGGAACGGCGGTCCGCGGGCTTCCCGCGCACCTGCTCCGGCGACATGTAGCCCATCGTGCCCAGCACGACGCCCGGCTCCGTCGCGCCGGAGATCGTGCGCAGGTCGGTCTGTCCGCCATCCTCTTTCTCGACCTTCAGCTTCGCGAGGCCGAAGTCGAGGATCTTCAGCCGTCCGTCCTTCGTCAGGAACACGTTCTCGGGCTTGAGGTCGCGGTGCACGATCCCCTTCTCGTGCGCCGCCGCCAGACCCTTCGCGAGCTGCACCGCCCAGTCCAGCGCCTTGCGCACCGAGATCGGACCGGTCGACATGCGCGCGCGCAGCGTCTCCCCCTCGAGAAGCTCCGTGACGATGTACGGCGAGCCGTCGCCCGGATTCGTGCCGAAGTCGTGGACCGCGGTGATGTTCGGATGGTTGAGGACTCCGGCGGCGCGCGCCTCCTGCTCGAAGCGCTTCAGCCGGTCCGCGTCGGTCGCGAAGCTCGCGGGCAGGACCTTCACCGCGACCTCGCGGCCGAGACGCGGGTCCTTCGCGCGATACACCTCCCCCATCCCGCCCGCACCCAGCTGCGCGCCGATCTCGTAGGGGCCGAGCTTCGTGCCGGCAGAGAGTGTCATCGTCCTAGCTCAGTCCCTCGACCACGTAGAGGTCGGCGAGGTTTCGGACGTAGGAGTAGACGTATGCCGAGCCGTCGGGGACGATGCGGATTCCTCCGATCGAGGTCACGCCCGAGGCGTCGGCGGGAACGAGCTGCTTCCACAATTTGCGCTGGCCTGTCGTGAGGTCGACGAGCCAGACGTCTCCGGGAAGCTGCCCGATCTTCTGCACGTAGGCGGACTTGCCGTCCGGCAGCCATCCGCAGAATCGTTCTGTCGGCGCGACGCCGGCGATGGGAACGGGCTCGCCGCCCGCGAGAGGATAGAAATAGGCCTTCTTGTCGGGGCCGGTGGCCGCGACGGACCGCCCGTCCGGGCGCGCGCGCGCACTGAACATTCGATATCCCTCGGGCGAGATCGGTTTCACGTTGCCGCTCGCGAAGTCGCGCACGTAGATGCGGTATCCATGGCTGCCTTCGGTGGCCGATACGATCAGGGCCGAGCCGTCGCGGGTCCAGTTCACCTGGTCCACTGACAGCCCCGGTACATCGATGGTCATCGCTTCGCCGACGCCCGTCGGGTAGAGACGGATCAATCCTCGGTCCTGCCGCGTGACCACCGCGGCCGCGCGAGTCGAATCCGGAGACAGGTGCTGGGCCGAACCCTCGCCCAGGCGGACTGCGGGCGAGCCGTCCAGCTTCCGAATGTAGACGGAGTAGCCGGCTCCGCCGCCTTCGCCGCTCTCGTCGAAGAGGACGAGCTTGCCGTCCTCGGAGATGTCGGCGGGCAGGCCCCAGTCGAGCCAGGAGAGGTCGATCTCCTTCGCGCCGCCGGGGGCCATTCCGAGCATCGCCTGCCGGGCCTTGTCCTGGATGACGAGCGTCCGGCCTTCGCGAGTCACGTCCTCGACGGAGAGACCGCCCGTCGCCTCCGCGAGGCTTCGCGTGCGCCCCGAGAGCGTCACGGCGTTCAGGTACCGATTGAAACCGACGCGCGCTCCCGCGAACCAGATCTCGTTTCCGCCGGGGCTCCAGCAGAGTCCGGCGATGCTCGCGAAGTCTCCGGTCAGCTCCCGGAGCTTGCCCGAGCGGTCGAGGATCCCGACGAGGCCTCCGTCGTCGCCGCGCACGGGGTGCAGCAGCAGCGCGATCGACTGGCCGTCCGGCGAGATCCGGGGATGGCCGAGCCAGCCGGAGTACGAAAAGATCGTCTTGCCGATCGGGTACTCCACGTGGGTCTTGCCCTGCACCTCCTTGACGATCGCGAGCGCCTGGCCGTCGGGAGACCAGTCGGCCCAGAGCACATCGCTCGCGATCTCGCGCGGCGCGCCGCCGCCGGTAATGCCGATGCGGGCGAGCGTCGCCGAGCGTTGAAAGCCGCCCATGCTCCGGCTCTCGAGGCCGACCGCCATCTCGCCGGCCTTCGAGATCGACATGAGGATCGCGCCCGGCAGTCCGAAGACTCGCGAGTCCGGGCTGTCGAGACGCGTCTGGAAGATCTCGAGGGGCTTTCCCTCCCACGCGGCGGCGTAGTAGATCGACTGCCCGTCGGGTCCGAAGCGCGCCTGCTGGATCAGTCCGTTCCGGAACGTGAGCTCGCGGAAGCTCGGGTTGCCGCGCGACCAGAGGCGTCGCCCGGCGAACAACCCGCCCGCGGCGCCCACCGCGATCCCGCCGACGCCGGCGGCGAGCAGCGGCAGGAAGCTCCGCCGCGTCGTCGTACGCGCCGCGACCTCGGAGACAGTCGTCGTGCCGGAGAGCCCCGACAGCGCCTCGAGATCGAAGGCGACGTCGCGTGCGGAGTCGAAGCGCTCCTCCGGGTTCTTCTCCAGGCAGTGGCGCACGATGCGGTCGAGGCCCGGATGGACCTCCTTGTTCGTCGCCGACAGATCCGGCGGCTCCTTCGTCAGGATCGCCGTGATCGTGTCCGCCGCCGTGTCGCCGCGGAACGCCCGCTGGCCCGACAGCATCTCGTAGAGAATCGTCCCGAACGCGAAGATGTCGGAGCGGCGGTCCGCCGGCTTGCCCCGCACCTGCTCCGGCGCCATGTAACCCATCGTGCCCAGGACGACGCCGGGCTCCGTCGCGCCGGAGATCGTGCGCAGGTCCGTCTGCGAGCCGCTCTCCTTCTCGACCTTCAGCTTCGCCAGGCCGAAGTCGAGGATCTTCACCCGCCCGTCCTTCGTCAGGAAGACGTTCTCGGGTTTGAGATCGCGGTGCACGATCCCCTTCTCGTGCGCCGCCGCCAGCCCCTTCGCGAGCTGCACCGCCCAGTCCAGCGCCTTGCGCACCGGGATCGGCCCGGTCGACATGCGTGCCCGCAGCGTCTCCCCCTCGAGAAGCTCCGTGACGATGTACGGCGAGCCGTCGCCCGGATTCGTGCCGAAGTCGTGGACCGCGGTGATGTTCGGATGGTT